>CAZTRW010000005.1:0-62330 GCA_964616725.1 uncultured bacterium | reverse complement strand
CTGAGAAGATGAGGATAAGCGATCGCGACTCCTCAGTAGAGGTTTCGGAGGTGATTAGTCTAGTCTAGCTATTCTCATTATCTGCCAGAACTGCCCGGAGATCTGCACCTTCAGCAGGAGCAGATTCCCACAAAAATCAAAACTTAGTTATAATTTCGTCTAAAATGTTGACAGTGATTATAAAGACTTGTAAAAAAAACGGATTTACTAGATTATTGAAGCAACCCTTTTCCCTGTAGTTTTTCCCCACCTTGGCGTGCGATCTAAACTGTCTATCTGTACTTTTGTCCGATCTGAATCTTTAGGCAACGACTTAGATCGCTGCCTAGGAGGCGATCGCTATTGCTATTATCGCCTTTCATCAGCAGTAGAGTTTGTGCGCCATTTAGATGAGCACAGACAGAATATCGACTGTTTGATGGTACAACAGATTCCTGAACTCCCTGACCTGTTGGCTAGACTCCGTGAACACAAAATGTTTTTACCGATGGTGGTGGTGAAAGAATCTGTATTTAGTCAGAGAAGACTGCCTACCTATCCTGAGACTCTGGAAGAAACTCAAGGACTAAATTTGCCCAATCTGACGGAGACTCGGCGATTATACCATGATGCGGTCTTGGAAGTAACTGCCGATCAACTCCCGGAACTGCCGTCAACTTTAGAGCAGGCGATCGCCACGTTCCTAAAATTATCCACCATGGAACAGTCGAATGGATCACAACTAGACAATATAGTCGAGGCGATCGCCACCCAACACTCCCTCAAACGCCAACAACGGCGTTTAGCAGAGAAACTAAAAGAACGACTAGGATATCTCGGCGTGTACTACAAACGAGACCCTAAGAACTTTTTTCGTCGTTTATCCCATGAAAAACAACAAGAATTGCTCAATCGCTTAAAACAAGACTATCAAGATATAATTCTCAATTATTTCTCCGATGATGAAGGTACCAACTCCAAAATTGATGATTTTGTAAATATTGCCTTTTTCGCTGACATTTCTGTGTCTCAAATTGTAGAAATTCACATGGAACTGATGGAAGAATTTTCTAAACAACTCCAGCTAGAAGGACGAAGTGAAGAAATATTACTTGACTATCGTTTAACCCTCATTGACACCATTGCCCACCTGTGTGAAATGTATCGTCGATCCATTCCTCGCGAATCCTAACTTACTCTGGCTTCTCACACCATCCTCAATCACAACCTTACCCTAGAAAGAATTGACACAGAAACACCATGAGTCCACTGAAAAAAACCTACATTCTCAAACTTTACGTTGCTGGCAATACCCCTAACTCAGTCCGCGCCCTCAAAACCCTCAATGACATTCTCGAACAGGAATTTCAAGGCGTTTATGCCCTCAAAGTTATTGATGTACTCAAAAACCCCCAACTCGCCGAAGAAGACAAAATTTTAGCCACTCCCACCCTCGCTAAAATCCTCCCCCCTCCCGTTCGCAAAATTATTGGAGACCTCTCTGACCGAGAAAAAGTCCTCATTGGACTAGATTTATTATATGATGAACTGCGCGATGATGAAAATTTGATCTAAACACAATAGAAGATTTTAACCATCCCTCTTTTTTCCCCTAAACCCATTTAACATATGAGTGAACTCGATCCCATTAATGAATCAGAAAGCCCTCCTAAGAAAAAACTAGGAGGGATCACTAAAATCAGAACCCTTATTGAAGGATTTGATGACATCAGCCATGGAGGACTACCCCAAGGTAGAAGCACCCTAGTTAGCGGTACATCGGGTACAGGTAAAACCATGCTGACTATTCAGTTCCTCTACAATGGGATTACCTATTTTGATGAACCAGGGATCTTTGTTACTTTTGAAGAATCTCCCACGGATATTATCAAAAACTCCGCCAGCTTTGGGTGGGATTTGCAACAAATGATTGATGACGGAAAGCTCTTTATCCTAGATGCTTCTCCCGATCCCGAAGGTCAAGATATTGTTGGTAACTTCGATCTTTCTGCTCTGATTGAACGACTTCAATATGCCATTCGTAAATACAAAGCCAAACGGGTTTCTATCGACTCCGTAACCGCTGTGTTTCAGCAATATGATGCCGCTTCTGTGGTCAGGCGAGAAATTTTTCGCCTAGTGGCACGACTCAAACAACTGGGAGTCACCACCGTGATGACCACAGAACGAGAAGAAGAATATGGTCCTGTGGCTCGTTTTGGCGTGGAAGAATTTGTTTCTGATAATGTCGTGATTGTTCGCAATGCTCTCGAAGGAGAACGACGCAGAAGAACTGTAGAAATTCTCAAACTTAGAGGTACAACTCACATGAAAGGGGAATATCCATTTACAATTACTGATAATGGGATTAATATTTTTCCCCTCGGTGCTATGCGTCTGACACAACGTTCTTCTAATGTGCGGGTTTCTTCTGGGGTGAAAACTTTAGATGAAATGTGTGGAGGGGGTTTTTTTAAGGATTCAATTATTTTAGCAACTGGGGCAACAGGTACAGGAAAAACTCTGTTAGTGAGTAAGTTTTTAGAAAATGCCTGTAAGAACTCAGAGCGAGCTATTTTGTTTGCTTATGAAGAATCGAGGGCGCAACTGTTTCGGAATGCCTATTCTTGGGGAATTGATTTTGAGGAGCTAGAAAATCAAGGACTGCTGAAGATTCTGTGTGCCTATCCAGAATCGGCTGGGTTGGAAGATCACTTGCAAATGATCAAGTCGAAAATTACGGAATTTAAGCCTTCGAGAATTGCGATTGATTCTCTGTCTGCTCTGGCGCGAGGTGTGAGTAATAATGCCTTTCGGCAATTTGTGATTGGGGTGACAGGCTATGCGAAACAGGAGGAAATTACTGGATTTTTTACGAATACAACGGATCAATTTATGGGGTCTCACTCAATTACTGAGTCCCATATTTCTACGATTACAGATACTATTTTAATGCTCCAGTATGTGGAAATTCGGGGAGAAATGTCCAGGGCGATTAATGTGTTTAAGATGCGCGGTTCTTGGCATGATAAGGGGATTCGGGAATATGCGATTACGGAACATGGGGCAGAAATTAAGGATTCTTTCCGTAATTATGAGGGCATTATTAGTGGATCGCCTAGTCGTATTTCTGTGAATGAGAAAAGTGAGCTTTCTCGGATTATGCGTGGGGTGCAAACTAAGGAAGAGGATGAGGATGTTGTTTAAGAAATTTGGTTGGTGAGTGTGGTCTATTTTAAGGGAAGTTGGGCAAAATGCTCTAGGAGGAGGCGGTGGATAAAGATATAGCCACCACCTACTTTTTGCAGAAAGATCAGTCCGGTGGCATGATCGAGAAATCGGGCATAGTTCCAAGGAATTTTGCCGGAACAATAAAGGATTAGACGTAGGGTGAAATGTTGAACGCAGGCGATCGCTCCTGGAGAAAATAGACCAATCAGCAACCCAGCGATCGCCCCAAATAGAGTCGGATGTCCTACAATCTTGGCTAACACCATCAATGTCCCAATCCCTAGGGTAGCAAAGAAAGCAGCATTGCGAGCACTGAGCCAAATGCCTTGATTCGGCACGGTATGGGTATCAATATCTCCTCCCGTTAAGCCTCTGAGCAAAATAAACATTACCCCTAAATTTAGGCCGGAAAGCCAAAAAATAAATAATTCTTTTGCTCCCATAGTTAATCCGTAAATCAGATGAAAGATCACTGCTACACTTAAGGAATAAAACCCTCCGGCAATTAATCCGACGCGCAATCCCGGCAGTAAATTTGCTCTCATTTTTCGCCAGGACCATTTCATCCGCTCCACGGGTTCGATTTTAGGCAAAACCCACATTAAAATGATGCCACCGCCTACTCCTCCAGCAATGCCTAAAATTGAGCCAGAGAGTAAACCAATGTGACTACCGGCAATATAACCGACACTACAACCAATCCCAAAGGCACTTAAGATTCCTCCAATGATGGCGATCGCAAAAGAATAGCCGATTTTCTCCTTGGTAGTGGTTAACCAACTCGGTTGCATTCGCTCAATTAAAAAAACTGTTTGAGCATCTTTAATCATCCATTGCGCTAATTGAGTTAACCATCTTTGAATTTGGGCTTTCGGATAGAGACTGCCGCCAACTTTCCGACGCAACATCCGCTCGATATAAGCATTAAATAAATGAGCATGATATTCGGACTGAGTTTGACAGGGAAAGGCTGTATCTTTCAAGTCTTGATACGCTAAAATCATGATCCTGAGCATTAACGGCGATCGCGCCAACTCTTGGAGCATGGCATCAGTCATCATCGCTTGACGCAATCCTGACAAATTCATCCCCGTAGATTGCAAATATACCTGCACCTGATCTAGGCTCAAAGGCTGTAAATAAATTGCCGCTAAAACCCGCAGACGTTGAGATAATCGCTCATAATCTTGAAGCCGACTACATACCACTAATTCCACCATGCCATGGGTTTGCAAAAACTCATTTAAGGCTGTCACACAGGCTTCTCGCTTATGGATATTCACCTCATCTAAACCATCGAGCAACAACAATAAGGCTGACGCTTGAATCCAAGTTTCTCCTATCTGCTTGGGAATTTGATATTTAGTGTATAATTCTTGAATTAACCAATTTTCAATCGATTGCTGTTCTCCTGGCCAAGAAGAAAGATTAAACACCACAGGCAGAGGATGATAAAGATCTTCCATCGCTTGGTCAATTAACTCCCGTGCCAAATCTAATAAAGTGGTAGTTTTCCCAGAACCTGGTTCTCCTAAAATCAAGAGTGATCGCCCTGTTCCCAAGGACTTAAACTTATCAATTACAGGAGTTTGACTCGACAAAACCTGTTGAGTTTGATCCTCATTTTCCCACACTAATCCCCAAGGATGACCCACCGCACTACTGCGATCTTCCATACCTAACTCCAATAAAACTCGCCCATGCAATGACCTTTCCAGCACCCCTTTTATCCAATAGGCTTTCACCTTATTCAGTAAAATTTGTCGATTGCGAATCTCCTGCCGACTCCAATTGCCAGAAACCGTCGGAATCTCCTCATCCTTTTGCCAAACCAGGGGTAAATAAGCCGGATTTTGAAAAATCACAGGCAACCAAGTTGCACCAGGAAACCGATCCTCTAATACCTGTAATTTTTCTCTCGCAAATCGTACCGACTCATAGAGCGATCGCCCTTGGGAAAACTGAGCCAAAAACTCCTCTAAAAACCTCTGAGCTACCTGATCCGGCACCCGTTCTCGCATCACAATCATTTGGGGTAAATGCAACTGAGCCAACTGCCCCGCTAATCCCAAACCATCACAAGAATTAAAAATCACCAACTTCAAACCGCGATCAATACTGCGATGCAGCGCATAACTCAACTGATCTAACGTCAAACTCTCTAACTCATTCAACTCTAATCTGCCGCCCTCCTCACTAGAACTATGACCGGCAAAAAACAGAATATCCCAAGATTCAGACCATAAAACCTCATAAAGTTGAGTCAACGGAGGACCATCCAAAAAAGTCACCTGAGCACTAGACAACTCCTCCAAAACCTGGCGATCCGGAGCCAAATTCAAGCCTTGATTGGCTCCCAAAACCGCTAAAACCCTCGCCCTCCCGCGTAGCACCACACTAGGTTTCACCCCTTGATAATCCAGCAAACTTAAAGCAATTTCCGCCCGAGGAAATCGTTGCCAAAACTCCCAAATTGGCCAAGGCAACCGTTGCACAATCAGATCTTCAGTTTGGATAATCACCTGTACCAACTCTTGGCGATTTACTTGCTCTAAAATCGCCTCCCGAAAATCCCAACCACTCGGCTGACGCAACCACAGATTAAACTGCGATCGCAACACTTGCGCCGCCAAGCGACATCGCTGCTGCTCCCCCGCCAGGGAAAAATGAGTAACAGCGATCGCCGGAATCCGAATCCGTGCCTCCCATCCCCCCAAATCATGATACGCTGACACCCAATCCCCATACACCTGCGGCAAACCCGGTGCACCCTCCAAAAACCGAGTCAACTCCACTATCGCCCCCTGCCCCTCCACAGCCACTTGCAGCGTCGCCGGAAACCCTCGCTCAAAATCCCCAGAGCCAATTTTCAAAACAACTCGTTTATTCACCTTCAGCCCTATTTCAACTCGCTATAATCCAGTTAACTAGCCCCTATCTACTATCCCCTATTATGCCCACATACCCTGGCATCTCTAGCGAAGCCTTCCGCCATCCCCTCGACTGGGAAGCAGAACAAGCCCTCCGCAGTTTCCCCGGATTTGACCTCGTAGCCCGCAAATTCGTCGAATTCATCTACGAGCGCCCCCAATACATCTACCTCATGGGCAACAGCATCCAAGTCGGACCCCGTCAATACTCCACCCTCTACCAACTCTTCCGTGAATCCGTCCGAGACCTTGACATCACCCCAGAACCCGCCCTATTCGTCTCCCAAAACCCCCAAGTCAACAGCTACGCCTTAGGCAAAGATAAACCCTTCATCGTCATCAACACCGGCTTACTTGACCTCATGACAGCCGCCGAAATCAAAACCGTCATCGCCCACGAACTTGGCCACATTAAATGCGGTCACACCATCCTCATTCAAATGGCCCTTTGGGCAATGAACGCCGCCGCCATCATTGGCGAAATGACCTTTGGCTTAGGTAATCTCGTCAGTAGCGGACTGATCTATGCCTTCTACGAATGGCGACGCAAAGCCGAACTCTCCGCCGATCGAGCCGCCCTCTTAGTCACCGACCACCTCCCCCTCGTCATGACCACAATGATGAAAATGGCGGGAGGATCAAGTCAATATAGCCATGAAGTGAGCCTCCAAGAATTTATCCGTCAATCCCAAGCCTATCAAGACCTCGATCAAGATAATCTCAATCAGGTGTATAAATTTCTCCTCTACAATGGCGGTCAAGGAATGTTATTAAGTCATCCTTTCCCCGTCGATCGCCTCCACTATCTCCAAACCTGGTATGATTCCCCTGAATATGCCCAAATTCGCCAAGGAAATTATCGCCAAGAATCCGCCGAAGGATCGGTCAACGTCAACTCGGAAACTCCTGACACCGAAGCTGATCGCCTCCGCCATGAACTAGAAACCCTACAACAACAAATCGATCAACTCAAAACCCAAAAACAAAATCCTACCTCTTAAGGGGTAACTGGGGTTGGGTAATGGGGGAATCTTCCCCCACAGTCCACCGTCTCCTGTCCACTATTTACCGTGTCCTTAGTAATTCTCGTTGTTGAAGATGACCCAGGAACTCGCCTTGCCATTCAAGACTATCTAGAACAGGCAGGCTATTCCATTGTCGTCGCCGAACAGGGTCACCGAGCACTAGAACTAGTGCAACAATATCAACCCCATCTGCTGGTTACCGATATTGCTATGCCCTTCATGGATGGGTATGAATTGGTGCGTCAGATTCGTCAACAACCCCAACTCCGTCTCCTTCCGGTAATTTTCTTAACGGCTCGCACGACGACAGCTGATCGCATCCGTGGGTATCAATTGGGTTGTGATGTGTATTTACCCAAACCCTTTGAACTGGAGGAATTGGGTGCAGTGATTCGTAATTTGATCGAGCGCTATGCTCTGATTATGCAAGCAACAGCTCAAACCCCTCCTGTTACTGCTACTACCCCTGATAGTTTTTCTCCTCCTGATTTGTCCTTGACGGCACGAGAATGGGATGTGCTGCACCTGTTAACGACTGGTTTATCTAATGTTCAAATTGGTCATAGCTTACATTTGAGTCCTCGCACTGTGGAAAAATATGTGAGTAGTCTTTTACGCAAAACTGTGACCAATAATCGGGCTGAATTGGTTCACTATGCCATGCAAAATCGACTGATTGAGTGATGGGAGCTACTCTAATGCTGATGACTAAATCCGTCTTATTCCTCAGTAACGGACATGGTGAAGACTTGAATGGTAGTTTAATCGTCAAGGCTTTACAAGAAACTCATCCGCATATCCACGTAGCTGCTGTCCCCATCGTGGGGACAGGAGAGGCTTATCGTCGTTTGGGCATACCCATTATTGTACCCACTCGCCCCTTGCCTTCTGGGGGGATTTGGTATATGAATCCGCTCTATTTACTCAAAGATCTTTGGTCGGGTTTACTCGGATTAACTCTAGCTCAAATTCGGGTAATTTGGCGCGATCGCCAAAACTATGATTTATTAGTAGCCGTTGGAGACGTGGTACCCATTGGTTTAGCTCATTTAACAGGACAGCCCTATGTGGCGTTTCTGATTTCCACATCCAGTTATTATGAAGGCAAGATACGACTGCCTTGGCTCACCCAACAATGTCTACAATCCTCCCGATGTCAGCAAATCTACACTCGTGATGCTTATACCGCTACAGATTTACAACATCAAGGTTTCGCCAAAACCCAGTTTTTGGGTTGTCCCTTTATGGATGTTCTCACACCCACAGGGAAAGACTTGGGTCTAACACCAGCCAAAAAAATTATTGCTCTTTTACCCGGTAGTCGTCTTCCTGAAGCCTTAGAGAACTTTACGCTCCAATTGCGCTTGTGTGAACGGCTGGGGTGTTTACAACCGCTACAATTTCAAGCCGCTTTAGTTCCTAGTATTACTGCCGAGGCTCTGCAAGCATTAGCGATTCGGGAAGGATGGTATTTGGCCCCAGGACGACTGATCAAAAATGAAGTAGAGGTTTGCTATCATCATGATGCCTTTGCAGATATTCTCCACCATTGCGATCTCGTCATTGGTATGGCAGGAACTGCGGTAGAGCAGGCAGTGGGATTGGGTAAACCGATTGTACAAATGGCGGGAAAGGGGCCCCAATTTACCTATCGATTTGCAGAAGCGCAAATGCGGTTATTAGGCCCATCAATTACTCTGGTGGGAACTGGATCAGCCACTCCAGAGGTTTTCGAGAGGGCGGCTGAAAGGGTAATTGCTATTTTGGGCGATCGCGATTATCTACAACGTTGTCAACAGAATGCTCAACAGCGCATTGGCCCTGTAGGAGGAGCCAAACGATTGGCAGCTCAGATTGGGGCGATCATCTCCCCACCCTAATCATCCTACACCCTTTTCACCCCTAAACACCTGATCCTCTATCCCCTGCCACCATTCCCCCAACTTCATCAGATCTTCGTGAATATCTGCCAACTGGGCCATATACTCTTCAGCCGAAAGATCATCCCGACGCTCCTGTAGCTTGCTCAAGCGCAACTGCACCAACAACCAGGGTTTAGAAATCCCATCCGTTGCCTCAATATATTGAGCTAATACCTCACTCTTCACTCTCCCAACTCCAATGATCAACACAACCCATCTTAACTACTAAAAATCCCCCTCACACAGGCAGGAGCTTTTATTCTCACAAATTATACCACAATAAACGCAAAGTTTTTGTTTCTCACAAGCGTTTTTAGCGAGGTTTAATTCTTTGGCGTTCAAATCAATTAGACAAGTATAGTCATTTCCAATAACAATCAGACAGATTGTAGGGGCGTTTCATGTCCCACAGGGAAAAGGACTTTCGCCCCTACAGATTCAATTTAGTATATGAGATTTTAAACCTTACTCTCTTACTGTTACCCTCAGGTACGTCTGAGGATATACTGTTTAGAGAGTATTCTCCAATTCATTTAACTTTACCAACTCTCTCGAATGTTTCTCTCTTCTCCTATTAAACTCCTAATCTTAGATATTGATGGCACGATCGCTGGCATCTCCAATAGTGTCCGTCAACCAGTCATTGAAGCAATTGCCCAAGTCCATAAACTGGGTATTCCCGTAGGAATCGCCACCGGACGAATGTTTTGTTCGGCGCTGAGATTTTATCAAAGTATTGGCGCTTCTTTGCCTCTTATTTGCTATAATGGAGCATTAATTAAAGACCCAAAAACTCAGCAAATTTATCAACATCTGCCAGTACCTATCTCTCTGTCCCATCAAATTCTAGACTTTTGGGAGCAAGCCAAAGCAAGAGAAAAGATCGACATTCACTTTTATATTAACGATCAACTGTATGTACAGGGAATGTCAGAAAATACGAGAAATTATCTCCAGCGATCCTCAGCCACTACCCATGTGGTGTCGAGGTTACGAGAAACCTTAACAGTTAATCCTACCAAAATCCTGGTCTTGAGTCAAGATCCAGAATTAATTAAACAAATCTCTCTAGAATTAGGCGGACTTTATTCTCCCGAACAACTGCATTTTACCACCTCTACCCCTCATTTCTTGGAAATTACCCATCCCCTAGCTAACAAAGGGCGAGCGATTCAATATCTAGCGGAAACGCTCTTAGGATTAGAAGCGCAAAACGTGATGGCGATCGGGGATAATTTTAACGATGTAGAAATGCTAGAATATGCGGGTGTGGGTATTGCCATGGGAAATAGTCCAAAACCAGTACAGGCGATCGCCAACTGGATCGCACCAGATGTAGAAGCCGATGGAGTCGTTACCGCCCTAGAAACCTTTCTCTTGATTGAGTCTCTAATGTCGGGGAACCCGCCAACGAGCTGAACCGCTCTCCTCTACTCATGAGTCGTACCATCTGGCATAATCGCCCCTCGAAAATCCACATTCCGCAAATTCGCCTGATTAAACTTTGCATCAATCATCATCGCTTGAGAAAGCAGAGCATCTCCTAAATTCGCCCAATTGAAATTTGTGCGAAACAGATTAGACACCCGCAAATCCGCCTGACGCAACGTTGCCCAACTCAAATTTGCTTGGCGCAAATTCGCTTGATACAAAACCGCCGCCCTCAAATTTGCCCCACTCAGATTCGCAAAACTCAAATCCGCCTTACTCATATTCGCTTCCTCCAAATTCGCGCCACTAAGCATAGCATTGGTGAGATTTGCTTCCTCTAAATGAGCCTTAATTAACAGAGTGTAGGTTAAATTAGCGCCTTCTAAATTAGCCTTGGTTAAAATCGCCTCATCTAGCTTAGAGCGAGTCAGGGTAGCTTTACTTAAATTGGCATCATAAAGCCGAATTTCCGTCAGAATGGACTCACTCAGGTTTGCCCCAGCTAAATTCGCTTCCGTTAAATCAGCATCATGTAAATCAGCCCCTCGCATTCCTGCCCCCATAAGATTGGCTCCCATTAAATTAGCGCCTTGAAGATTAGCACTAATCAAGTTAGCTTCTTGTAAATCGATGCCACTTAAATTAGCTCCTCTTAAATCGGCTTCTCTGAGATTGGCTCCCTTTAATTTGGCTTTGCTCAAATTGACTTGCATCAACTTAGATTCCCGCAAATTAGCTTGATTCAGGGAAAGTCCCACTAGGAGTTGACGGCTGAGATCGATCGCGCGAAAATCTCGTTGTCCTTCTGCGTATTGTTGCTTGAATTCTTCTACATTCATGGGTTAGCTTGACAGTGAGTTGCCTGATTTAGGAGGGAAGGGGGGGATGCACGAGATGGGTAGAGTGGACGGTAAACAGTCGATAGTAGGGGCAGGTTGCCGCTGGGCGGATATGGAACACCCAAGTGTTGTCGCTCTTTAATAGTCCTGGTTAACCCACCCGTACCGATGACCCATTACCTGAGACAATAGTAAGGAAGAGCCTAATCGATTTTTTCGTTGTAATCAAAGGATATCAGGATGCCTGATAATTTTAGAAGTCAAGTAGTCACTCAGGGCGTTCAGCGATCGCCGAATCGAGCTATGCTTAGGGCTGTTGGGTTTAGTGATGAGGATTTTACTAAACCTATTGTAGGCATTGCCAATGGATACAGTACCATCACTCCTTGCAATGTGGGTCTGAATGATCTTGCCCTCAGAGCAGAAGCGGGGGTAAGGGAGGCGGGCGGGATGCCCCAGATGTTTGGGACAATTACCGTCAGCGACGGTATTTCCATGGGAACCGAAGGGATGAAGTATTCCCTCGTTTCCAGGGAAGTGATTGCCGATGCCATTGAAACGGCGTGTAATGGCCAGAGTATGGATGGAGTTTTGGCTCTGGGGGGTTGTGATAAGAATATGCCGGGAGCGATGATCGCCATCGCCCGGATGAATATTCCCGCGATTTTTGTCTATGGCGGTACGATTAAACCGGGTCGGTATAACAACTGCGATTTAACCGTTGTTAGCGCCTTTGAAGCCGTTGGTCAATATAGTGCCGGTAAGATTGATGATACCCAACTGCAAGGGGTAGAACAAAATGCTTGCCCCGGCCCAGGATCTTGTGGGGGGATGTTTACTGCCAATACCATGTCTTCTGCCTTTGAAGCGATGGGCATGAGTTTACCTTACTCTTCGACGATGGCGGCTGAAGATCTCGAAAAAGCGGATAGCACGGCAGAGTCTGCTAGAGTCTTGGTGGAGGCGATTCGTCAACGGATTTTACCACGCCAAATTCTGACGCGCCAGGCGTTTGAAAATGCGATCGCCGTCGTGATGGCTGTAGGCGGCTCCACTAATGCGGTGTTACACTTATTGGCGATCGCCCATGCCGCAGAAGTCCCCCTCACCCTGGATGACTTTGAAACCATCCGTGCCCAAGTTCCCGTTCTCTGTGATTTGAAGCCCTCTGGACGCTACGTCACCGTCAACCTGCACCAAGCCGGGGGAATTCCCCAAGTGATGAAGATTCTCCTGGCAAATGGCGTACTCCATGGTGACTGTCTTACCATCACCGGCAAAACCATCGCAGACACTCTCGCTGATGTCCCCTCTACCCCCAGAGAAGACCAGGATGTGATCCGTCCCTGGCATCATCCCCTCTATGCCCAAGGTCATTTGGTCATTTTGCGCGGGAATTTAGCCACCGAGGGCGCTGTGGCCAAGATTTCTGGCGTGAAAAAACCTCAAATTACTGGGCCAGCTAGAGTGTTCGATTCTGAAGAAGAATGTCTCGCGGCTATTCTCGCCGGTAAAATTAATCCCTCCGATGTGATTGTGGTTCGCTATGAAGGCCCGAAAGGGGGCCCGGGCATGCGGGAAATGCTCGCTCCTACTTCTGCGATTATTGGTGCGGGATTGGGAGATTCGGTGGGGTTAATTACCGATGGCCGGTTTTCGGGAGGAACCTATGGCTTGGTGGTGGGCCATGTGGCTCCTGAAGCGGCGGTAGGAGGGGCGATCGCCCTGATCCAAGAGGGAGATCCGATCACCATTGATGCTGCCTCTCGGCGACTCGATTTGCTTATCTCTGAGGAAGAATTGGCCCAGCGTCGTGCCCAGTGGCAACCCAAACCCCCTCGTTACACCAGAGGAGTATTGGCCAAATATGCCAAGTTGGTTTCGTCTAGCAGTATAGGTGCCGTTACCGACCAATGAACCATTAATAATGAACAATTTAAATTATTAATTGTTCATTATTAATGATAATAGAAAGCGATTTCTTTCTCTTTGAGGGGGGCGAACTCAGCGGCAATTAACATTTGGTTCAGTTCAGCTTGGGGAATGTGTTTAGCGCCAATGCGAACAATACGAGAGCGCATGGTGTTGCTCACACCACTACGTTGTCGTCCTGCTTCTAACTCCATGACCTGATGATAAAGGTCGAGTTTCTTTTGGGGAATGGGAGAGCCGTCAAAATCAATGCCTTGGGCGATCGCCTCATCAATAGCATCAGCACCTGTAGTGGTTGAGATGGCAGCAGTTTGTTCTGAAGACATAGGAGTTGAGTGATCATTAACTATTTTACCACCCAAATTATCTAACTTTCCCCTATCTCCTGTCAATTACAGCACTTTTCGGTTGGATGAATAGGATTTTTACTCTCATGGCTAGTGATTTGTTTAATGTACCCTAAAAACGGGGTTGCTTAGAGCAGATGCTGATATTTAGGGTTATTTTTCAGGAGTTCTAGGACTTTTTTGATATCTTGGGTGCGATCTTTTTTGACGATGAGGGTGGCGTGGCGATCGCGCACAATCACCATATCCTCTAAACCAATCGTGACAATTACCTCTTCTGGATCTTGAGCGTAGACAATTGCTCCTTGGGTATCTAGACTAACATGATTCCCTAACTCTAAATTCGGCTGATCTCCTTGCAACAAACGAGCCATCGCATTCCAATCCCCTAAATCATCCCAGCCAAAATCCGCAGGTAAGACATAGGCGAGTTGGGTTTTCTCCATTAAGGCATAATCGATGGAAATTTTAGGAACTGTTCCATAAGCCGCTGCTCCTTGAGTTTGCAGGGGTTTGAGAATCTCTGGTGCATGAATAGCGAGTTCTTTGAGTACCACTGCTGCCCGAAAAATAAAAATGCCACTATTCCAGCTAAAATTGCCTTGGGCGATAAACCGTTCTGCTGTCGCCAAGTCGGGTTTTTCTGTAAACCGCTTGACTTGATAAACGGGTAAATCAAGATAACTGCCTTGAGCGGCTCCTTGTTCGATATAGCCGTATCCAGTAGCAGGATAGGCAGGTTTGACTCCGAGGGTAACGATCGCCTCTTGTTGCTGTGCTAATTCTACTGCTGCTTGGATCGTTTTTGCAAATCCTCGGCGATCGCCAATCCAATGATCTGCCGGAAAAAACCCCATCACCACCTCTTCACCATAACGCTTGGCTATCTCTAATGCCGTCCAAGTCACCGCTGGTGCTGTATCTCTCCCTTCTGGTTCTCCTAAAAGATTCTCCATCGGTAGTTCCGGTAATTGTGCTTGTACGCTATTTCCTAATTGCCGAGAACTACAGACCCATAGTTTATCCCAACCCCCTGCCAAATGCACTAGGCGATCGGCCGTCGTTTGCAGTAAACTCCCACCCGTTCCATCCAAGCTCAAAAACTGCTTCGGCCGATTTTTTCGGCTCAACGGCCAAAAGCGCTCTCCTTTGCCACCCGCTAAAATCACAGGTATAAGAGTATGAGACATGGTGAAGAACTCCTTTCCCTAGAGATATTAAACCTAAACTGTCTCTGCAAAAACACTTTTGTCTTAATCTACTCCTCCTAAAACCAAAACAGGGGAAAATACTAACTATTATTTTCCCCTGCTGTTTAGCTCATAAATAATGATCAGGAGTTATTCAGCGTCATCGCCAGCGAAAGGAACAGAAAACCCCTCTAGCAATTTACCATTTTTCCATACCGATGCACTGACACTATCAGCAGCATTAAGAGTATAGTTTTGTTGGTCTTGACGACAGACAGGTGCTACTTGACGGGGAGTTAATTTTTTCACGATCATAAATACTCAACCTCATTTAGTTTTGGGCTGGGGAACTATCTGTATCGATACTTCACGGTGATTTATGATAATAGAGAGTTTCACCTCCTGTCAATGATTCTGATTTGCTGCAACAAAAGTTTGTATAATTTGGGAATTATCTAGTAATCTGAGCTATAGCAGCAAACTCACCCTAAAATAATTTAAATGTAGACAGCCAATCTCTAAAATTTTAGTGCCGTGTTAGCAAGAGTCTGGAGCGCCTCCTTAGTTGGTATCAATGCCATCAAAGTCGGGGTGGAAGTGGATGTATCAGTAGGATTGCCAGCAATTGTTGTAGTGGGATTACCTGATACAGCCGTGCAAGAGTCACGGGAGCGAGTCAAAGCCACCTTAAAAAATGCTGGCTATGCCTTTCCCCTCCGCAGAATTGTGATTAACCTCACTCCGGCTGACTTACGCAAGGAAGGGCCAAGCTTTGATTTACCCATTAGTATTGGCATTTTAGCCGCTTCTGAACAGATTCGTCCCGATTTATTGGGAGATTATCTCTTTCTGGGAGAAGTCTCCCTAGATGGCAGTTTACGTCCAGTGGCAGGAGTCTTGCCGATCGCGGCGGCAGCCGAGCAGATGGGGATTACGGGGCTAGTCGTCCCGGAAGATAATGTGCAAGAAGCGGCATTAGTGAAAGGGTTACGGGTATATGGGTTTAAACATCTTGCCGAGGTAGGAGATTTTCTGGATCGTCCGGAAAATTATGCAGCGGTGGCTTTTGAGGGAATGCAGGGTTGGCAACAGTCTGATCGTCCTAGTCTGGATCTTCAGGATGTGAAAGGGCAGATGCCAGGTCGTCGTACCTTAGAAATTGCTGCTGCGGGGGGTCATAATCTGATTTTTGTAGGGCCGCCAGGGAGTGGTAAAACGATGTTGGCTCGTCGTTTACCGGGGATTTTACCGCCACTGACGTTTGAGGAGGCGTTGGCGGTAACGCAGATTTATTCGGTGGCTGGCTTGTTAAAGCATAAGGGATCTTTGGTGAGCGATCGCCCTTTTCGCAGTCCCCACCATTCTGCCTCTGGTGCTTCTCTCGTCGGTGGTGGCAGTTATCCCCGTCCTGGGGAAATCTCTTTAGCGCACCAAGGTATTCTTTTTCTCGACGAGCTAACTGAATTTAAGCGTGATGTGCTCGATTTCCTGCGCCAACCTCTCGAAGATGGGGAAGTGACCATTTCTCGCGCTCGTCATACGGTGACTTTTCCGGCTCAATTTACTCTAGTCGCTTCTACAAATCCCTGTCCCTGTGGATATTATGGAGATTCGCTGCAACCTTGTACCTGTTCTCCTCGCCAGCGAGAATCCTATTGGGGTAGGCTTTCCGGACCTTTAATGGATCGGATTGATCTGCAAGTGGCAGTTAATCGCCTGAAACCGGAAGAAATGACTCAGGCAGGGATGGGAGAGTCTTCTGCCTCTGTGCGGGAGCGAGTGAAGCAAGCGCGCGATCGCGCTCGATTTCGTTTTCAGGACTATCCCCATCTCCATTGTAACGCTCAAATGCAGACCCAACACTTACGTTTGTGGTGTCAACTCGATCAGATGTCTCAACAATTATTAGAAGCAGCCATTCGCAAGCTCGGCTTATCAGCCAGAGCTACTGACCGCATCTTAAAAGTTGCCCGTACTATTGCTGACTTAGCAGGAGAAGAAGCGATCGCCTCTTCCCATATTGCCGAAGCAATCCAATACCGCATGATTGACCGAATGCAGTGAAGAGCTTATTTTTTCTCGTTTAGCTTCTTAAAGTGGCAGGAAATACTCGGAGG
Source organism: uncultured bacterium (assembly GCA_964616725.1). Classification (GTDB taxonomy): domain Bacteria; phylum Cyanobacteriota; class Cyanobacteriia; order Cyanobacteriales; family Desertifilaceae; genus Roseofilum. The sequence goes on along the minus strand of CAZTRW010000005.1, from coordinate 45,387 downwards.
GATTCCTAATTTAATATCAATCACCAAATCTTGCAAAATCCGAATGTAGGCTCCTTCCAGTTTTTCATGAAACCCTTTGGCCATCAGTACCGCTTTCAACGCAGCCACTAATATCTTGTTACTCTGATGATCAGCAATAATTTTTTCTACGGCTTCATTGCTGATTTTGTCTACAGAACCCACCAGCGTCGCATTGATTTGAGGGAGCAACCCTGCTTCGATATTAAAACTATGGAGGCTCAGTCCCAACTCTTCAGCTAAGGGCAGAAAGCGATTAAATTCATCGATCACTTCGTCAATTTTATCCTGAGCCGCCGAGGTAGCTTCTGCGACTTTTTCTTGAGCTTTGTCTTTTAGGTTACCAAACATAAAGGAGCGAGTGCAGTGGTAAGGATGTTTTTTTCTTATCACGATCCGGGTATACCGTCAATGAGTGTTGAGGGATGGGATGATACCCGATTGAGGGGACAGATGGCAGAATTGCAGAATAGAGAGTATAATTTAATGAGAAATTGGCGATCGCCTAGCTAGATGTGATATGGAAACCAATTCATTGAGCACCACCATACCCAGTCTGGATGTCATTGTCGGCAGAATTTTTGAGACCCGTCAGATCTCTCGCGCCGATCAAGAGCGATTTATGAGAGCCTTATTATCCAAAGATGCTCTAAGTATAGAAGATCAACGCCAAATCGATCGGGTTTTTGAAGGATTGCGCCAAGGTCGTTTACGGGTCACTAATTAAACAATCGCCTGAACGCATCTATGTCAGAGAATGGCGATCGCACTTTTACCTCCTTCCCCTGTGGGAACGCTACACTAGAGGAATCGAATCATACCGAAGATCACCAGAAAATCCGATCTGCCATTACCTAAGTACCGGTGGGAACCGAACGAAGTAAGCGATCAATAATTCCTCGACTTTGTCGTCCGCCAGCGGGAATGATGCGATGGGCAAGAACGTGGGGGGCAAGAAATTTGATATCATCAGGAATGGCGTAGTCTCGGTTTTCTAGAAAGGCTAGGGCTTGAGTAGCTCGTTGTAGGGCGATCGCCCCCCGTGGACTCACCCCTAGGGTAATCTCTTCGTCTTCACGAGTAGCTCTGACCAAATCGACAATATATTGCTGTAACGAATTTTCCACCTTCACTTGCAGACAGTGACTTTGCAAAAGCCTGACTTCTTCTAGCGAAATACAAGGTTTCAGTTGCTCTCCTTGACTTCCTCCTTGATGTTGTTGCAGCATTTTCAACTCTTCTGCTTCCGTGGGATAACCGAGAGAACAGGATAAAGCAAAGCGATCCATTTGCGCTTCGGGTAGAGGAAAAGTGCCTTGATATTCTACGGGGTTTTGAGTGGCGATCGCAAAAAACGGCGCTTCCACCCGATGAGTCACCCCATCCACCGTCACCTGTCGCTCTTCCATCACCTCCAACAGTGCCGACTGAGTACGAGGAGTCGCCCGATTAATCTCATCCGTCAGGAGAACATTCGCAAAAATCGGCCCCGGCATAAACTTAAACTCCCCCGTGTTCGGGTTCCAGATATTCGTCCCAGTAATATCACTGGGGAGCAAATCCGGTGTACACTGAATCCGCTGGAACTTGCCATCAATAGACCGAGCCAAAGATTTCGCTAGAAGGGTTTTACCGACTCCCGGCACATCCTCTAAAAGGGCATGGCCTCCAGACAGAAGAGCAACCAGCACCAGACGAATTGGGTCAGTCTTGCCAACAATAGTTTGATTGAGGTTATCGATTAACTGCTGAATGCGCTCTCTCATCCGGTTATGCTCCGCAAGCCTATCTTTTCAGCATAACCTGATTCCGCTCACTTGACTGCCCCCATCTTCTTACCTCCAGCCATACTGAGTCAAACTTGCTTAAAACTGAGCGCGAACCGTAAAACTATAATCCCCACCAGGTTCTAATTGATAATCCTGTTGCTCTAAAAAACGGCCGAGAGGTTCTTGAATCAGAGCACGTCCCAGGGAGGGCTTTACCAACAGTTGCCCTTGGCGAAAATGCCACTGAAATTCCCATTGATATTCATTCGCTAACACTTCTCCTTCTAGTTTGCCTTGTTGCCAACAGTGGCGAAACACACGCACATAAACGGTAGTTTCCGGGAGACGCTCAGAAGTCACCATTCCTAATCTCTTGATGCAAATACACGGTTATTATAGAGATTCATCGCTTTTTCCACCCCTTGTTTCAGACTCACTTCTACCGCATCAGCGGCTCCTTGAACTACTTCAGTAATAGTTGCCGTTTCTGAGACAGCAAATTTGCCCAAGACATGGGAGACAGTATCTTTATTGGGGGTTTCTGGGGAGCGAGCAGAACCAATCCCAATTCGCAGGCGCGGAAAGTCTTGGGTGCCTAGATGAGAAATAGCGCTTTTCATGCCATTGTGTCCTCCAGCGGAACCAGAGAGTCGCAGGCGTATCTTTCCCAGGGGTAAGTCCAGATCGTCGTAGACGATCAAAACTGTAGTTGGAGGGAGTTTATACCAATCGATGACAGCCCGAATCGATTGCCCAGAGAGGTTCATATACGTGGAGGGTTTGAGCAGGCGCAGTTTCTGCTGATTCACCGAAGAAGCTTCGGCGAACCAGCCTTGAAATTTCTTATGGAGAATGGGAGTAATGTTCCAGCGTTGGGCGATTTGATCAATGATTTCAAACCCGATGTTATGGCGTGTTCCTTCATATTCCTTGCCAGGGTTGCCTAAGCCCACAATCAGTTGAGGGATGATCGGCGTGATTTCGGGTTGAGAGGGGTTTGAGCGATCGCTCATCACTTTCCTAAGTCAACTTGAGGTAGAGTTATTCGTAGGAGTAGAAACCGTCGCCTCCGTTATCTCTTGGGCTGGAGTCTCCACTGGATCTGATGTCCCACTTGTCGGGGCAATCACTGGCGATGAAGTTTTAATTGATGCTTCAATTTGTTCCGCTTCTCGTTTAAATTCCCGTTCAAATTCCTTAGAGGCTTCTTGGAAACTTCTAATGGTTTTGGCGATCGCCTTACCAATTTCTGGTAACTTCTTTGGCCCAAAAATCAGCAAAGCCACAATAGTAATAACAGCCATCTCTGGTAAACCAATTCCAAAAATATTCACCCGTTTTGTCCTCCACAAATAACCTGACTTTAATTTAAAAACTCGGTTTAGCTGATAAACCGAGTTTTCGCGAATCCCCCTCAAGTTCTCGCCTCGCGCTCTTGAGGATCTCCTACTGACCTAAACTTGTCCAATCCACATTTAAACCTTCTAGGATTAAAGAAGAGTTGTAGATTTGCAGAATAATCAGCAGGAACACTAAAAACAGCAGCATAAACACACCCATCAGAGGGGTGGTTCCCCAACCGGGGGCTACTTTACCATATTCAGAGTTGAGGGGTCTGAGAATGTCTCCTAAACGGGTACGTTGTGCCATGGTTCTCCTATGATCCGTTTCAATTCATTGATTTTACACTGGTCTGTACTAGACTTCCCTCCCTATCCCAAAGGAATTAGAGGAACCTAACACCAGACAAATGTAAATTTTTGTAATACTATAATTAAGATAGTATATCCTAGTTGACAAACTTATGGAAGCAGCAACCGCTCTAAATATCGGGATTGTGGCGATCGTGCTAGGTTTAACCGGAGTTTCTCTGTATATCTCCTTTGGCCCCCCCTCTCAAGAACTAGATGATCCCTTTGAAGACCATGAGGATTAGGGATTTTCACCCTCTCCCATCACAGCGGTAGCTCGATGGGAGATTTTCACCAACTATCATAGTCAGTCACATCGATCGCCGTCCCAGTTTCTAGATCACGGACTTTAACGCAAAACCCAGTCGCCCCTATACTCACTTGACCAAACTGATAGCAATACTGACGAGTCAACGCTAAATCATCAGACCAGTTTGGCCATGCCTTTAAATTGGCATACTCTTGTCCAGCAATTTTGCAAACCAACTGTTGATTCCGCGCTCCCGTCCAAGGATGAGAGAGTTCCTCATCAGTAATGTAGGGTAAAGGTGAAAATTGCATCTCTGGTTGCCGCTCTAAATGAAGGAGAGTATTTGGTTTAGAAATATCTACCGCTACACTGAAAACCTCTCCCGTAACCGTGTGTTGAACTTGGAAATGACATTGAGAGCGATCGACTTGGAATTGGTAATAACAAGCACCACTACTGCCTCCTGCCCCATAATAAGGCATCACTTTACCGGCTTGTGCTGCTTTCTTCATCAGCGATCGCGTCACCGGATCGACAGACCACTTACCGCGAAAAGACCCTGTAGCAATTTGCTCCTCAAACACCATTCGATCCATAGAGCGCTCCCAGGTATAGATCTGGGGCAGAAGGTCTCCAGAGACTCGAAATCCCAATTCATTATCGAGTTTTTGGACTTCAATCATAGGGCAGGTATCCTCAAGTCGCAAAGTGCATCGGTAACTAAAGCAACCTCAATCCCAAGTATCAGAGTTTTCCCTTCACTCCCCTAGGAGAGTTTTTTGAGCATAGGCTAATATTCATTATGTTAGCCTATGCTCTTGTCTTTGAGGGGTATTGTGCAATAGCTTAGGAAAGGCATACCCCTTGAGTCAATCAATTACTGATGAGGTCTGTAGTGTGAGGAGTGAGCTATTTCTGTCGAGTCTGTCGATGAGCTTCTTAGCTGCCTGTATTCCCCCAGCATGGTCATCGGATGTCTTGCTCATTGCTGAGAATCAAGAGTCTCCCCAAACTCCTTCGCCAACTGACTTGACTCTCCCAATTGCTCCAGGAATTCCTTTACCAGAATTCTCAGAACCAGACTATATCACCTGGAGTGTTTCTGCACCTTCTCCCCTCCTGCACACTGAGGATTTCTCTGATGCTTTAGTCAACTCTGAACAATGGTTCGAGCTTACTCAGGCACAGCCCCCAGAACTTCCTCAAAACATAGACGCTAGAACCATTCGTGTGACAGGAAGTACGATTTTTCGCCCAGAACAATTGCAAGAAATTGTTACGCCTTACCAAGGAGTTGCGGTTCCTGTAGACAAAGTGAGAGAAGCTGCCGATAAAATTACGGAACTGTATCTGAATGGAGGGTATATTAACAGCCGGGCAATTTTACCGGATCAAGTGCTCTCGGATGGGGTGGTGGAGATTCGGGTGGTGGAAGGGAGTCTAGAAGAGATTGTGGTGGAAGGAGCAGGACGCTTGAACTCCAACTATATTAAAAATCGTATTCGCTTGGGGGCAGGAGTTCCCCTCAATAGCGCGGCGCTGGAAAACCAGTTACGGCTTCTGAGAACTGATCCGTTATTTGATACGGTAGAAGGGAGTTTGCAACCGGGATCGGATATTGGTAAAAGTCGTCTGACGGTGCGCGTGAGTCTGGTAAAGCCTTTGAGTGTGAATGTCTTTGCTGATAATTATTCACCTCCGAGTGTGGGATCGGAACGGATCGGTTTGCGGGTGAATTATCAAAATTTGAGTGGTTGGGGCGATCGCCTCAGTTTGGGCTATAATCGCACGACCACAGGAGGAGACACCAACCGCTATGAATTAACCTATCGCCTTCCCCTCAATGCCATGGATGGGTCTCTCACCTTCCAATTTTTACCCGATAACAACGAAGTCAGTAATATTGCCCTGCAAAACTTAGGGATTCGGGGAGAAACCCAACGCTATGAAATCGAGTATCGCCAACCCCTGATTCGCTCTCCCCGCCAAGAGTTTGCCCTCTCTTTAGGATTTTCCCATAGTCGAGGACAAACCTTTTTAGCAGATGTGCCTTTTGGATTTGGAGCCGGTCCCGATGACCAAGGTCGCACCCGCAGCAGCGCCATTCGCTTTGGTCAAGAATATTTCCGTCGGGATGGAGGGGGAGCTTGGGGAATGCGATCGCAATTTCATGTCGGCATTGATGCCTTTGGTGCTACCATCAATCCCGGCTCAATTCCCGACAGTCGCTTCTTCAGTTGGTCACTGAGTCTACAACGATTTCAACGATTAGGAGAGAACCACTCTCTCATTATGCAAGGAAACCTACAATTAGCCACCACCAGTCTCCTCTCCTCTCGCCAATTCGTCATCGGTGGCGGTCAATCGGTACGAGGATATCGCCAAAATGCTCGTTCTGGGGACAATGGATTCTTCGTTTCCATAGAAGATAGAATTACCATTCAACGAGATACCAACGGCCAACCCACTTTATCCTTAGCGCCCTTTTTTGATATTGGCCAAGTTTGGAATCATCAAGGCAATCCCAATACCTTACCTGCTCAAACCTTTTTAATGGGTGTAGGATTAGGACTACTTTGGGAAGTGACTCCTGGATGGAATATTCGCCTAGATTACGCCTATCCCCTCATTGAGTTAGACGACCGAGGCAATAATGCTCAAGATGATGGGTTTTATTTTAGTATCAATGTCAAGATTTAACGCCTTTTGGCTGAGGATAAAAAGTCGCAATTAAAAGGCAGCCAATCCCAATATTAATGGCCACATCAGCCCAATTAAATACAGGAAATCGAATTAACCGAAAATCAAGGAAATCCACCACATATCCAGTCAGAAATCGATCAATGCCATTACCTAACGCTCCCCCCAAAATCAGTCCATAACCAACTTGTTCCCAACGATTCATCTTCGGTCCATAGCCCGCTAAAGCAATTAGCCCAAAACTAACCACCAGAGATAACCAGCGCAACCATTCGCCATTTTCGCTAAATAGACTAAACGCGGCTCCATAGTTGCGAACATAGGTGAGGTGGAAAATATTAGGGAGCAATGGCCAGGTTTCATTGAGATCAAAACTTTGAACCACCCAAAATTTAGCCAAGTGGTCAACGCCTAAACTGACTACAGCCAAATACCAGAATAGAGGATTTTTTTTGAGTTTCATGTTAATAAAACATCAAATGGCGGAGCACATAAGCAATTACTGTGGCAACACAAGCGACGACCAGTTGTCCTGGAAGGGGAGAAAGGGAATACTGGAGAATAATCCGAGTCAGTTGTTGAGTTGTTTCTGGAGACCATGACCAGACTTGAGTAAGGACGAGATATAAAATTCCGGTCAGATGAATACAGAATAAGCCAGCCAGACAACTAAGGGCTAGGTATTCTAGACGAGGGGGAAAGCGAAAGGCGAATAAGCCACAAGTCCAAGCTCCTGGAATAAATCCGAGGAGATAACCAAAGGTGGGTTCTTTGAGATAGCCTAGTCCACCGCCTTGAGCAAATACGGGAAACCAGGTTAAGCCGAGCATGAGATAACCTAGCTGAGAGAGAACTCCGGCTTTTTTTCCTCCCATGCAACCGACTAATAGGACGGCTCCGATTTGATAGGTGACTCCGAGGGAATGGAGGCTAATAATGTGTTCTTGGAAGGACCATACGGGGGAGGCGATAAAGGCTTCTAAAAAGGTTCCTCCAATGGTGAGGAGTAGGCCGATAAAGGCCCACAGAAATTCGTGCAAGCCAATCACTTGAGTGGATTTCAAGTTGGTTGAGGGATGGGGGCTTCTCCCCCTTCTAACCCCAGGGCTGCCAGCATGGCGTGGTCTTGTGCGGGAGGTTGACCGAGGGTGGTGAGATAGTGGCCGATGAGCATGGCGTTAATGCCTGCTTGGAGGCCTAGGGATTGGAGTTCTCCCATGACGGCTTCTCGTCCTCCAGCATAGCGGATAATTTGTTGGGGGAGGATGAGTCGGAAGATGGCGATCGCTTTTAATGCCTCGTAAGGATCAAGTCGAGGACGTTCTCCTAGGGGGGTTCCTGCACGGGGATTAAGCAGATTCAAGGGCACTGATTCTACCTCCAGATCCCGTAGCGCTAAAGCTAAGTCTATTCGGTCTTCCCAGGTTTCTCCCATGCCAAGAATACCGCCGGTACAGGCTTGAATTCCGGCTGCTTTGAGATGACGGATGGTCTCTACCCGATCTTGCCACTGGTGAGTAGTCACAATCTGGGGGAAAAAACCTTCGGAAGTTTCCAAATTGTGGTTATAGCGAGTCACTCCTGCGGCTTTGAGAGCTTCCGCTTGTTCGGGGGTAATTTCTCCGAGGGCGCAGCAGGGTTTGATGTCGGTTTCAGCCACAATTTGGCGAACGGTTGCTAAAATGCGCTCAAATTCTGAGGATTTAGGACTCTGGTATTTGGGGCCTCGCCCTTGGCTAACTAGGCAAAACCGTTTGGCTCCGGCAGCGGCGGCGGCTTTAGCTTGGGCTAAAATTTCTTCAGTGGATTTGAGTCCGTAAATGGGGGAGTTTTGCCCTGGATGGTGAGCAGATTGGGCGCAGAATCCACAGTTTTCTGAGCAGTTGCCTGATTTGACATTGACGATGCTACACAAATCGACCACGTTGCCACAGCAGTGCTGGCGGACTCGATCAGCGGCGGCACAGAGGAGGAGAATGTTTTCCTGTCCTTCAATTGGGGTGAGGGTTAGGCTTTCTTCTCTGGTGAGGCGCTTACCGGCGATGATTTGATCGCTGAGGTGATCGAGCCAGACTCCTAATGAGGAGGCATTGAGGAGATGGGGAGGGTGATCGCCTGGCGATCGCCCTAAACTTTGAGATTGATAGGATAATGGTGCTTGAACCACGTCCAGCCCCTATAACTTGAGTAATACGAATGAACAGCATTGTATCACTGCTGGAGGCGGTCTTTCTAAAATCTCAACCCGATTCCTCCTTGGACAGAAACTGCCGTTTCTCCTGTTTTACGATAAGCGTCAAAGGCAATGACGGCATTCCCGAAAATGACGGCATTGGTGGCTGGAATCATGTAATCAATACCTGGTTGCAGAGCAAAGGCATTTTGATTCCCCACCGGCGAGGAATTATGGCCATTGGCAAAGGAGTATCCTGCACCAATGTAGGCATCTGTTTGCCAATTGAGGGGAAAATCATAGGAGACTGTGGGAACTACTGCCGTTGAGTTACCCAAGATAAAGCCTTGAACACGCATAGAGAGGGGGACTTCTAAGAATTTGTAGCGTACGGCGATTACTCCCCCAATTTCTCTACTCTCTCCTTCTTCTTCGACTAAGCCAAAGGCAGGGCCGATCCCAATATAACTGCCATAGGCGGCTTGGGCTTGGGCTGGTTGGGGGTTAATGGTGGCTAAAGTTCCTAGGGCGACTAGGGCGATCGGTAAATAACGGTGCATTACTGTTAACTCCTCACTCAAATCATCACCAGATTGATGCTTCCGCTAGTCTAACTCAATTTAGGCGTTTGCTGGCTGCTCCCCCCGTCACTCTAGAACAAGGCGGAGAGGAAACCGATCGCTAAGGCTACCACCAGAAATACAATTGAAATTATTAATACCCAGTATTGCAGGTTGTAAAGTTTTCTGAGTTCTCCTAAGGCGATCATCAAATTTTCAATATCCTTACCTTCTGTATTCACAATCAGTTGGAAAGAAGAGGCCGCTTGATTTGTCCAAATGCCAATAAAAATATCTGAAATTCCTGTGATCGTTGCACCGATGGTTTTGGGAAAGTCAGACAATCCACTCAGAGCGGCAATAATTCCCCCAATGATCAGCCAAAAGCTGACAAATTTCATGCGATTGGCTAGTTGATTGATTAAGGCATTTTGGGAATGATCAAATTCGTAGTTAGAGCTTTTCATCATGGATAGTTTTGGGGGAGAGAGTTGGTTTATGATCGAGTTGAGTGTTTTTTACATTAATTCTCTGTCTTTGTCAATAAGTGGTTAAAGGTAAAATTTATCTCAAAAATGCTCCTGATTATATAATGATTGAAATCCCTGGGATGGGGTTGACAATTTGCAGAGGAGAAAGAGTTAGGTGGCTCATGGTTTTATATGTGGTCGGTACGCCAATTGGTAATTTGGAGGATATGACGTTTCGGGCGGTGCGAATTTTGCAGTCAGTAGAGGCGATCGCCGCTGAAGATACTCGTCATACCGGCAAGTTATTGCAGCATTTTCAGATTCAAACTCGTCAGATTAGCTATTATGAACATAACCAACAACAACGGATTCCAGAACTATTGGCTCTGATGGAACGGGGAAAGGCGATCGCACTGGTAACTGATGCCGGAATCCCTGGGATTTCTGATCCTGGCTCGGAGTTAATTCAAGCGACTTTAGCCGCTGGGATTGAGGTGATTCCCATCCCTGGAGCCAATGCAGCATTAACGGCTTTATCGGCTTCAGGATTAGGGAGCGATCGCTTTTGTTTTGAAGGATTTTTACCCGTGAAAGAAAAATCTCGTCAAGAGCGTTTAGAGCAGATCAAAACCGAGTTTCGGACGGTAATTTTCTATGAAGCGCCTCACCGCTTGTTAGCTACTTTAGAGGATTTAAAAGCGACTTGTGGTGGCGATCGCCGGATTACTTTAGGCCGAGAATTAACCAAACTCTATGAACAATTTTGGCGCGGAACTTTGGCGCAGGCGTGTCTGTATTATCAGCAGGAAACTCCCAAGGGGGAGTTTACCCTAGTTTTAGAGGGAGTTGAGGATCATCAAGAGTTATCGGAGGCAGCGCTGAAGGCAGAATTAGGGGATTTATTACAACAAGGATGGTCGCGATCGCAAGCAAGTCGGCATTTAGCAGAACTCACCCGGATTCCAAAACGAAAACTCTATCAACTGGCGTTAGAATTGGGCGATCCCACTTAGAGTCTGGGGGCACACCCCTGGGTGTACCCCTACGGTGAAGATTTACTGCATAGACTCAGTTACTCAAAGGTGGTGGCTAAGGGTTTGGGTTGAAGTTGGGCCATCAAAGAGGCGATCGCTTGGCTATAATGGGGATCGGAGGCCGTTCCCCACAAACGACTATCCTGAGCTAAACGCCGCTGGTCTTGATAGCTCACTTCGATCATAATATCGGGAGTAATCCCTTTCTTACTAATATCTGTTCCCTTGGGCGTGTAATAATGGGCAACCGTCACCGCCAATCCCGATCCATCGGATAGGGAATGAACTGCTTGTACTAAAGCTTTCCCAAAGGTTTTAGTTCCTACCACTTTAGCCCGACGATTATCTTGTAAGGCTCCCGTGAGGATCTCGCTAGAACTGGCAGATTTGTTGTCTACTAAGACGGCTAAGGGACGTTTGGTTAAAGCCGTTCGATTGGCGCGAATTGCTTCTTGGTGACCTTCTCGATCAATAGTACTGACGATCGCTCCGGTATCGAGCCACATCCGGGCAATTTGGATACTTGATTCTAACAATCCTCCCGGATTTCCCCGCAAATCAAGCACAAAGGCATCGACTGTTTGACGCTCTAAGTCTTTAATGGATCGTTCCATTTGTTCCGCCGCATGGGAGCTAAATTCCTCTAACCGAATATATCCAATCCGCACCGATCCTTCTTGTTTCACTTCATGGTTAACCGTGGGAATTTCTACCGTCGCCCGTGTCAATTCTAGCTGGAACGGGGCCCATCCCGCTCTCCCTAGGGTGAGCTTCACCCGACTACCGACTTCTCCGCGAATCAGTTGGCTGGCAGCCTCTACAGACATTCCCTCTGTGGATCTACCGTCAATTGCTAAGATGGTATCTCCTGGGAGAATACCGCCTTTGAGGGCGGGGGAGCCTGCATAGGGTTTGACCACCGTTAATCTACGGGTTTGGGGGTGAACTTCTAGGCTAATGCCTATGCCGGAGAGTTCTCCAGAGGTTTGTTCCGTCAGCCGCTTAAATTGAGTGGGGTCTAGAAAACGGGTGTAGGGGTCATTTAACTGCTTGAGGGCTTCTCGAATCGCTTTGTAGGCTTGGTCTGGACTGGTATACTGCTGGCGGAGGAGATCTTGTCTGATTTGTAACCAATCTACTTGGTTAAAGTTGGGGTCTACATATTCCCGATTAACGATTTGCCAGCTTTCATCAACGATGGTTTTGGGGCTGTCTTGGAGGGCGGCACGTACTGATTGACACCAAGCTGTTCCTAAAAGGGATAAGGTAGCTGTGGTGGCGATCGCCCCACCGACGAACGCCACTTGAAGCGGTTTAGAGCAGTTTTTATACCATTTCATTGGGATTACCCGTGATCGAGTTTAGAGAGTTAGGCGGTTTGTTTCACTGATTGGGAAGGGTATCGCAGCAGAACGTATGGATTTCTTTCCACGACCGACCCAGTGATCTAAAACACAGATGTGTTATGGAGGAGCCAGGGGTTCAGATAGTAATCGGTCGGAAAGTAAGATTTGAATATACATCGTACTTCAACAGCGATCCACTCTATTTCTTATTGTGTGACACTTTTGCTGCTGTCACCACAGGAAAAGTAACATAAGTTTACATTTCCTCACGGCAAACTGGAGATAGCTTATAGTCGTGAAGGTGAAGTTAAGGGGTAGAAATGAAGATTTGGAGTCAATGGTGGCTTCGAGTATATCACTGGATTGAGGTTTTGTGGTCTCCACAGGTGCGTCGTTGGGTTAGGTTGGGGGGGATGGTGGTGTTGGGGGCGATCGCGGTAGGATGGAGTTATTGGGCGATCGCTACCGTTCAACAATTATCCACAGCTTCCCAAAACCCAGTAGACGCTTACTTAATGTTAGGAGGAAGTATTCGCCGAGAAATCTACATCACTCAAGTAGCTAAAAATCATCCTCACTTACCCATTCTCATCTCTCAAGGTGCAGACGATCCCTGCATTGTCCGCCTATTTGAATTTACGGTTGCCCCTCAAGAGCAAATTTGGTTAGAACGCTGCGCCAATTCTACTTTTGAGAACTTTTACTATAGCTTACCGATCTTAAAACAATGGGGAGTCCATCACGTGCAAATGGTCACCTCTGCCACCCATCTGCCCCGTGCTCAATGGTTAGGACAGATTATTTTAGGCAGTCATGGGATCTGGATGGATACTTATACCGTTAAAGAACTTGGTATTCCTGGTAATACAGAGTCCACCTTAAAGACAACATTAGATGTAATTCGGAGCCTAATTTGGGCAGGACTGAGTCATTTTTATCAACCCAATTGTCAGCAAGTCTATCGTTTAGTCGATTCTGATTTAGAATTTTGGCAGCAAAAAGGATTTGCTTGCGAACATCAAGTAGACTTACGCAAAATCTTCAAATCTTTACCAGAGAAAAACTCCATCTAACCCTAGGGACGACTGCTATCTATCATTTGCACAAGCACTCCGAGGATAGATTCAATCTGTCCAATAAAGACTTCTTTTCCTTCCACAAAAAGGGTCTGCTCTGCTAATTTCAAAAACTTCCACAAACTGCCGGTTGTGACCACACCATAAATAGAAAGCATCGGATTATTTTTTCGCTCGTTAAATAGTTGAGCTGCTATCATAGCAGCAAAGCATTGAGGAATGCCTAATTTCAGATTATCATTTTTTGCTTCCACAATTGTCACCACAGGAGCACTCAGAGACAATTGATAGGGAGAATGACTGATGATAAAGTCACATCTGCCATTTAATCCTTGGCTAGGATCGACATTAAATTCTATACCTGAAAATAGGCTAATTTGGCGCTTAAAGTGTTTTCTCAATTCGATTAAGATCGGAGTTACAATCATTTCTGATCGAGCTTTTTCAGTGTCAATTTCTAGGGCGAGAGGAATATTTTCTGCTAATGTTTCTTGTAAGAGGGAGGTGGGAGTAATGGGTTGGACCGCGGGAAATAATTCAACTCTTTCCTGGATATGGAGGGAGAATTGATTGATAATTTGGTCGAGAGTAAATTCACCGTAGGACATGGGACTGATCTGATCGGACACAATAATGACAATCTTGCCTGAGAGAGGTTCTCAGAAAAGATCTTGATCGTTTTGCTTGCCATTGTCCTTAAAAAAATGGCACAGTAATCTATTGTCTCCTATGTCTTCCTGGGAGGGAAGTGGCTATAGCCTGCCTGTCAAGAACACCTGTATTTTGCTTTGGTTTTTTGTTTTATGCTCTCTGCTGTTTCCGATAATTCACTGACATTAGTTGTATTACTGATTGCTTTAAGTATTTTAGGTTGGGGGTTTCAACGCGCTCGCCCCTATGGTAAATTGGGAATTCTGGCTTGGTTGCAGTCAGTCGTACTGATGGTACCTTGGTTATTATTTTTTGGTTTGTTTTCTCTGGGCATCTATCTCAATTTGGCGGGAATTTTGTTTTTGCTGGTGGCTTCGGCTGGATTTTATATAGTGCTGGGGCGACAGTTGCGGATTTCTGGTCAAGATGAACTGCTGCGTCAACAGGTGGCGGAACGGCTGCAACAGAGGGGGAGAGAGGAAAAGGTGAGGGTTAGTGATGGGGGTGAGATTCCTGCGGCTGGGTTGGTTGGTGTAGGTATTGAGGGGGAGGAGTTAGGGAAAATTAGGGAGATTTTTGGCTTAGATACTTATTTTGTGACGGAGACGGTACCGTATCAGGAGGGGGTGATTTTTAAGGGAAATTTGCGAGGTGACCCCGATCGCGTGTACAGTCATTTGTTAGAGCGGTTAACGGAACGAGTGGGCGATCGCTATCGTTTGTTTTTGGTGATGGGGCCAGAGAATAAGCCTGTAGTGATTCTATTGCCTCGCAGTGTCGATCCTCAAGGGATGACTCTAGGACAAAAAGGGCTTGCTGTGGCGTTACTGGTGATTACGGTAGCAACGAGCTTAGAAGCAGGGGGCATTTTCCAAGGGTTTGATTGGTTTAGTGAATGGACAAGATGGCCAGAGGCAATGCCAATTGCTCTGGGACTGTGGGCGATTTTACTGGCTCATGAGTTGGGTCATCGCTGGATGGCAAAACGGTATCATATTTGCTTAAGCTGGCCGTTTTTCCTACCCACTTGGCAAGTGGGATCGTTTGGTGCCATTACTCGGTTTGAGTCTTTGTTACCGAATCGATCGGTGTTATTTGATATTGCGTTTGCTGGGCCAGCAGTGGGAGGAATATTGTCTTTATTTTTGCTGATTCTTGGTTTGTCTCTGTCCCATCCAGGCAGTCTATTTCAAATTCCTTCCCAGTTTTTTCAAGGCTCAGTATTAGTCGGTACTTTAGCGCGGGGAATTTTGGGCGATCGCTTGCAAAATGCCTTAGTGGATATTCATCCTCTGACCTTGATTGGATGGCTAGGATTAGTGCTCACGGCAATTAATCTTATGCCTGCGGGTCAATTGGATGGGGGACGGATGATTCAGGCAATTTATGGACGCAGAATTGCGGGTATCACTACCGTGGCAACGTTAATTTTGCTCGGAATTGCTTCGTTTGTGACTCCTTTGGCGCTCTATTGGGCGATCGCCATTTTAGTGTTGCAACGGGATCTAGAACGACCGAGTTTTAACGAAGTAACAGAACCTAACGATGCTCGTGCTGCTTTAGCGCTGCTGGCATTGTTTCTGACCATTGCTACTTTAATTCCCCTCACCCCTACTTTAGCAGGTCGGCTAGGTATCGGGGGATAAGTTGATTCTGGCAATCAATCATTTTCTTGGCCATCAACTAATTTTAAGATCCCGCGATCGTCAAAACCACCTGCTAATTGTAGTATCTTCTGGCTGAAAATAGGATAGTTGACTTGCAAGCGATGTGCTTCTATTTCAATCGTGGCAATATCGCCAATTTTTGCTGCTTCTTTTAACTGGTTTAGTTCATCAGTTGGAGGTAAAACCAAGGGTGAGTTTGACGGTGATTGCGGTTGATTTTTTTCATCTTGTTCGGCATACATCCAGGAGAGATTTAAGTTTTTTTGGATCGAGATTAATAACTTCTCAATATCGACTGGTTTAGGCAGAAATTCATTACAACCGGCTGTAATACTTTCGCCTTGATCGGCTTCAGAAACACTGGCACTAGAGGCAATTACGATTACGTCTTTTAGGGGCGATCGCCGGATTTTTTTGACAAACTTAAATCCATCCATTACCGGCATGACTAGATCAGTAATAATTAAATTAGGTTCAAATTCTAAAGCCATCTCTAAACCAATCTTACCATTTTCTGCCTCCATAACTTCAAATCCCAATGGTTGCAAAACCTCTCGAACAACAACTCGATTAATCCGCTGATCATCCACCACCAAAATCTTGATTTTTTCTCCTTGATAACCAATAATTTTTCCTCTATAAGTTAGAGTAGAAGCCACACTCCACTGATGGGAGATAGGTAAAGTGACATCAAACCAAAACATACTACCTTGGCCATAAGTTGATGATACTTGAATTTCACTACCCATTAATTCTATAATACGCCAACTAATGGCTAATCCTAAGCCTGTACCCTCTGCTTGCTTTGAACGGGAGCCTGCTTGTTCAAAAGGGAGAAATATTTTGTCTAATTGATCAGGAGTCATCCCCACCCCTGTATCTGCAATACTAAAGCGAATTTTATCTGACTCTGGTAGGCGAGTAACCGTAAAAGAAATGCCGCCTATATCAGTAAATTTGGCGGCATTGCCTAAAAGATTGAGTAAGACTTGACGTAGGCGTTTTTCATCAGCATAAATTCCTTCAGGTAAATCGGGATCAGCCTGATACTCAAAATAGATATTTTTTTGCTCGGTTTTAATACGAATAATTTCCACAATGCTAGCCAGGAAATAGGGAAAATTAAAATCTTTGGGGAGTAATTCCATTTTTCTGGCTTCAATTTTAGCTAAATCTAAGATATCATTAATGAGAGTAAGGAGATGATAGCCGGATTGTTGAATAATGTTAATACCTTGGCGATGCTGGTTTAAATCGGAGGCTCGTTGTAAGATTTGAGCATATCCCAGAATGCCATTTAAGGGAGTGCGTAGCTCGTGACTCATATTTGCTAGAAATTCGCTTTTAGCTTGATTGGCAGCATCAGCAATTTCTTTGGCTTCAGCCAGTTGAGCGGTGCGCTCTTGTACTCGTTTTTCTAAGTTAGTGACAAAGTCTTTAAGTTGTACTGCCATACGATTAAAGGAGTTGGCTAAGATTTCTAATTCTTTAATGCCTTTAATATTCACTTTTTGATCGAGATTGCCGGTTGCCATTTGTTGACTAGCGGTACTAAGATGATGGATAGGCCTGACAATCATCTGATGAATGGCGATCGCGCTGATAATTGCCGCTATCAGTAAAATTGCTAACATTACCTTCATCAATTGATAAATGGTTTCCGTGTACGGTGCTGTCGCTTCTGCAATGGGTTTGACAATTACTAATTTCCAGTAAGAGTTAGGGATATGGAAAATATAAACGGTACTATCTTCATTTAAAAGCCAATCTTTTTGAACCGTGAAACTCTTGAGCAAATGAGAAGGTTGGCTCCCTAAAGGATCAACCATAGCAGTAGCAATTAATTGTCTTTCTTCAGAGGGAATATTCGTGGTAGATTGGGTCAAAGTGTTGAGAGCTTGTTGATAGCCGGTATGATTTTGATTAACTTGGTCAATTAGTTGGTTATTCAGATCTGCTAAAGATTGGTAAATTTGAGAAAATTTGGGTTGATCTTGACTTAAATAATACGCTTCTAATAGCTGAGGTTCTTCTGGAAAAAAGTTAATCTTGTGTCTGAGTAATGAGGGAATAGTGATAAATCGATTGTGACGATCTAGGATAAAAATATAACCCCCAGTTTTTTGTTGAATATCATCGGCGAGTTCCTGCAATCCTTCTAACTTTAAGTCGATAGTTGCTGCTCCCCAAAACTGATTCTTTTCCCGAATAGCAACCGTGCAAGTAACCATGGGTTGTCGAGAGTAAGGATCAATATAAGCACGACTCCAAAAGCATTGTCCTGGTTTTAAGTGATAAGCGACTAGATACCATTCTTCTTGATGATATCCGGTGGGAGATTGATTGTAGCTATCATAATATTTTAAGAGACCATTGTCTTCTCTACCCCAGAAAAAACTGCGCCGTTTTATTTGGGGTGAAAATTGATAAGGTTCTGGCCAAATTCCACCACCAGCAATCCCTAAATCTTGATGAAAATCAAACAGTTGTGGTAATATTTTATGGAAGTTACTTTCAGTTTTTGGTAAATTAATTGAGACTTGAGCAATGGTAATGGTTAGAGCCGCGATTTCTTGCGATCGCGCATTTAATTTCGCGATCATTGTTTCTCCTGTTTGCTCAATAAACCGAGACGATTCTGATAAAATCATCCGCTTACCCAAGGTATTCATCACTAAGATTAAGCTCCCCATCAAGCCACAAGTGAGCATCCCTATTGCCAGCATCAGCTTAAAATTTAGCGATCGATACCATCGAGAAGAATACTCTTCAATTAAACTTAATTTATTGATTTGATCAGACATAATTTTTCCAGATAAAAGAGTAAGATTGACTAGATTGATTTTAAGATACTATTTTGGTGTGCTTCTGCCAGTAACCTGACTACTCCCTGATCGTTAAATTCTGCTGTTAAATCTAATATTTTTCGGCTAAAAATCGGGTATTTAATCGCTAATAGCCGTGCTTCTGCCTCAATCGCTTCAATATCTCCTATTTTGGCTGCCTTTAAAATCTCTTCTAACTCCTGCTGATCGGGAAAAACAAGTTCAGAATCTAAGATACTTGCGATGGGAGTAGGAACTGAAGGTTCAGCATATATCCATTCTAGTTTCAGATGACCTTGCAAAGAAAATAATAATTTTTCCATATCCACAGGCTTAGGGATAAAATCATTACATCCTGCTGTAATGCTTTCGCCGTGATCCGATTCAGAAACACTGGCACTAGAGGCAATAATAATCACTTCTTTTAGATCGGATTCTCGTACTCTTTTAGCGAGTTCAAAGCCATCTAGGACTGGCATAAGTAAATCCGTAATGATTAAATGAGGCTGAAATCCTAAAGCAATTTCTAGGCCAAATTTACCATTTTCCGCTTCTCGGATATCAAAGCCTAAAGGCTGTAGCACCTCTTTCAAGACTAATCGGTTAATCGCTTGATCATCAATGATTAAAATTCTCTTTCTTTCTCCTTGATACCCAATCACTCTACCTTGATTCGTGACGGTACAATGGCGCTGCCATCCCTCAGAGATAGGTAAAGTGAGATCAAACCAAAATACACTGCCTTCACCATAGGTTGAAGTGACTTGAATTTCACTGTTCATTAACGTGACAATTTGCCGACTGATGGCTAATCCTAAACCGGTGCCTTCTGCTTGTTTTGTCCTTGATCCGACTTGCTCAAATGGCAAAAATATTTTTTCTAATTGATCGGGAGTCATTCCCACTCCCGTATCTTCAATCGTAAAGCGAATTTTGTCTGAATTAGGAATGGGGTTTACTTTAAATGTCACGCCACCAATTTGAGTGAACTTAGAGGCATTCCCTAACAAGTTTAGTAAGACTTGACGCAAGCGCTTTTCATCGGCATAAATGCCTTCTGGTAAGTTTGGATCTGGCAGATAGGTAAAGTCGATATTTTTCTGCTGGGTTTTAATTCGGATTATTTCGACAATGCCAGCTAGGAAGGAGGGAAAGTGAAAATCTTTGGGTAATAATTCCATCTTGTGAGCTTCAATTTTAGCCAAGTCTAAGATATCATTAATCAGGGTAAGCAGATGAGCGCCTGATTGTTGCATGATGGTGATGCCTTGACGGTGCTGGTTTAAGTCGGAGGCTCGTTGCAAAATTTGGGTGTAGCCTAAAATGCCATTTAAGGGGGTACGAAGTTCATGGCTCATGTTAGCGAGAAATTCGCTTTTGGCTTGATTGGCTAATTCAGCTTTTTGTTTAGCTTCAGCGAGTTCAGCCGTGCGATCGCTCACTTTTTGTTCTAGATTATTAAAAGCCGTCTTTAGTTGCAATGCC
This sequence comes from uncultured bacterium, assembly GCA_964616725.1. Lineage (GTDB taxonomy): Bacteria > Cyanobacteriota > Cyanobacteriia > Cyanobacteriales > Desertifilaceae > Roseofilum. Next base: position 25,672 of record CAZTRW010000005.1, on the reverse strand, counting down.
ATCTGGTTAAAGGCTTGAGCCATAACATTTAATTCCGCAATTTTCCCGGGAGCAACTTGTTGATTTAAGTCCCCTTGAGACATGGCTTCTGAAGATTGAGCCAAATCTAAAATGGGATTGGCAATCCAGCGGGAGGTATACAATCCTGACATGGCTGCACCGACTAAAGCTAAGATGCATAATCCGATGGTATTACGGGTATTAATTTTGATTTGAGTCATAAAATCGGACTCAGGAACAACCACCACAATCAACCAATCTAGTCCATACTGATTTTGGAAGGGAATAACTCGGACGAATTGGCGATCGCTCCCTCTGATCAACTGAAAACTAGAACTCTTCTTTTCCGTTTCCCAATTAACTCCTTCTCCTTGGATTGCCACAGCCGCCTCTCGGATCAAAGCAATTTCACTCTCAGTTGCCTGAAGACGTTGTAGCTCTTCCTCTTCTGATACTTGGATATAGGGAGCTTCTGTGGTGGAACTGGCAATCAGTAAACCATTGCGTTCCATAATAAATGCTTCACCCGTTTTACCAATCTTCAGTTGCCGCAAAAATTTACTAATTCCACTGAGGGAAAAATCAATCGCTACTACTCCAAGTAACTGGTTATTTTGATTGTAAACTGGTAAACTCGTAGTCGTTCCTAACTCCCCATCACTATACACATAAACTTCAGTCCAAATCGCTTGTTTAGCTGCCACAGCTTGCTGATACCAAGGTCGCTTTCTGGCATCATAATTGTGACCATATAGCGGCCCTTCGGGATAAAATGGTTGAGAGGTTTTCTCGCCTCTTTCATTAGCAATATAGCTGTATAGATCCCCTGGTTGAAAGTTTAATGTGTAGTCAAATGAAAAGGGATCTTCGAGACTGGTTACCCCAGAACCGGCAAACCCTCCTGCAGTATTGCCAAAGTAAATAAACAGAGGAATCGTTTTGCCCAGGTTGCGACTTTGAGTCCAAAAATGTCGCATCAACTGATTTTGATCCTGAATATCTAGAAGACCAAGATTGATTGCTTGAGCATTCATCTGATTAATTTCCATGGGCTTAGTTGTCAGATGAGTTAGATAACTTTGGACTCGTTTTGCTACTTCTTGATGCAGTTGACTAACGACATGATTTACACCTTTTTGACCATTGCGAATAGAAAAGTAACCGGTGATACTGACAGCAGCAAAAATTTGGATCAGAAAAGGGACTACCAGGACAAAGCGGAGAGAGAGGGAACGAGGGGGATGAGAATGGGTCATGGTTTTTGCTGTCACCTACAGTTTTCTACTAGTATTGAGAGGATAATAGAGATGATTGTTTTTTGTCTAAACCTGACCTGGGAGCAGAGAAGTTCATAGAAGTTGGCCGGTTGAAGAGGGAGGAGCAGTGGGTTGTAGTAGTTCTAATGAGCAGCTAAGTCTTCCAGGCGATCGCCCCTGAAGCAGAAATCCTAGCACAGATCCACGTCATAAGTCACCCACAGTCCCTACGGCGATCGCCGTCTGCAACAGAAAAGGCACTACCAAATCGGCGGCAGTTCCCAAGGATCAAGTCCATTAACGGGTAGGAATCTCAATCACAAACCTAGACCCTCCTAATGGCTCTGGGACATAAAACAACATACCTCGATGCTGTTGCATAATAATTTGAGAGCTACTATACAGTCCCAAGCCTGTCCCTTTTCCCACCGGTTTGGTCGTAAAAAAAGCATCAAAAATTCGAGATTGATCAGTTTCAGAAATCCCAGGGCCATTATCCGCAATTTCGATCCGCACCCAGTCAGGATTCAGTTGGCGTGTGCGGATGGTTAAACAAGGTTGGGAGTTTTCCTTCTGTTGCTCAAGTGCATCCAAAGCATTGGTGATGATATTCAGAAAGACTTGATTGAGTTGCCCTGGATAGCAGATGACTGGCTCTAAGGAGCTATATTCTCGGATCACTTGCACGGTAGCAAGGCGGCTCCCCAAGACAGCCAGGGTATGCTCAATTCCTTCATGCAAATCGATCTCTTTGAGATCGGCTTCATCCAGGTGAGCAAAACCTCGCAAGGACAAAACAATGTTACGCACCCGCTCGGTGCCTACTTCCATGGATAAGATGGATTTGAGGAGGTCAGTACGCAGAAAGTCAAGGTCGAGTTGCTCGGATAATTGGCTAATTTCTGGGGGTGGTTCGGGAAAGTGGTGTTCGTAGGCTCCCAGGAGTTCCAGGAGTTCGTTGACATAATCACGAGTAGGGCTGATGTTGCCATGAATAAAGCTAATGGGGTTGTTAATTTCGTGGGCAATTCCGGCCACTAATTGACCGAGACTGGACATTTTTTCAGAGTGAATGAGTTGGGCTTGGGTTTGTTTGAGTTGGCTAAGAGCGGTGCTCAGTTCGGTGGTGCGTTCCTGGACTTTTTGTTCTAGTTCACTGAAGGCGCTTTTGAGTTGGATTGCCATGCGGTTGAAGGCGTTGGCGAGGGTGGTGATTTCGGTGATTGAACCAGTGGGAATTGGTTGATCGAGTTGTCCTTGGGAAAGGTTTTCGGCGGATTGGGAGAGTTGCCAGAGGGGATAGGTAATGTGTCGGGCGGTGAGGAAGCCGAGGGTGGCGGCGATCGCCAAGGCCCCAAGACACAGGAGAATAGTACGACGATTGTTTGCTTCGATTTCAGCCATAAAGTCCGCTTCGGCAACCAGGACTCCAACGACCCAATCTAAACCATATTTGTCACGGAAAGGGATTAACTGCAACAGGTAACGTTGATGGTTGAGGGTGAGGGGGGTTTGCTGGGTTTCGGTGATGGCGGAGATCCCACCGAGATGTTGCTCGATATGGCGGACTGCGGCGCTGAGGATGGGATTGGCACTTTGAGAGGCGAGAATCCGTTGGCCTTTGCCGGTGGCATCTTGGGTAAAGGAAGCTTGGAGAGCGGAACTGGCGACCAGTTCTCCTGAGCGTTCGATAATAAAGACTTGACCGGATTGGCCAACCTCTAGTTGCTGTAGGTAACGATCAACAAAGTCTAGGGTAACATCGGCAAAGACAACTCCTTGAAGAGTACCATCCGGGGCGATCGCCGGGGCGGAAGCGGAAATAGATAGATAGGGTAAGCCAGTGAGAGAAAAAATGGGGTTCCACACGGGTTTTCCTGCCTTGAGAGCGTTGCGATAGCCGGGGGGAGTGTTTTGAGGATCAAAGTTGGGGGTGATTGATTGTAGGGTGCTGAGATTGCCTTGAGCGTCAAGGGCAAAGGTTTGAATGGTGTTGGGACGCGATCGTAATACCAAATCCGCTTGTAAGCGATCATTAAACCGAGAGACCATAAACATTTCGTTGTCAGTGCTAACCAAAGAAATCAGCGCTAGTCCCTCAAAACGTTGGAGTTGCTTCCAAAAATGCTTTTGCAAGGCTTGGCGATTGTTAACCTCGAGATAGCCCAGGTAAATGCCATCGAGATTGAGTTGGTTCACTAATTGGGGTTGGCTCAAATAGGTAGTTAATTGCTCTTCTACTCGTTGCGCTACTTCTCCTGCCAGTTGTGTCGCCAGATCCGCAATGGCTTTTTGACTATTGCGGTAGGATAGGTAACCAACTAGGCTGACGGCTACTACTATCTGTACGATAAAGGGAATGACTAGTACAAGGCGCAAAGACAATACACGCGGCGGACAACCAGGGGTCATAGGTTTTACTCTAATTTTACGATTGGCGCTCAGGCAACAAAACGGATATTGTCAGGGATGATTGGGAAAAAGTCCTTTTTCTTGGTCAACTCTGCTCAATCAATCCCAACTGGGGGTTCTTTCGGCGGTAAAGTGGTTGGGCCAAATGCGATCGCAAAAAAACAGGGTTCCCCCAGAAACACACAGAGGCACTGTTAAAATATTCAGAAAAGGCAAACTCACTAAGGCAAAACAAACTAAACCAAAAGTAGCACTTGCAGGCAAAGCACTCCTAATCACCCCTAACTTACGGCGAAAGGGAAGGCGACGACGTTCTAAAGGGGAATCAAAAAAATCCAGACAGACAATAGTCGCAGTTAACATTAAACTACCTACACTAAACACCAAAGTACCGATCCCAGGAATCAAGTTTCCCAAGAGCAAAGGAACACCCACAACCATCAGCAAAACTAGTTTTTTCACTTCAAAGAGAATGGCTCGCCAAATATCGTGAAAAATAGCGAGGGGATGGGGAGTCAGTGGTGGTAACTGTCCGAGGCGATTTTTTTCAATTTGTTCCGACAATTGACCATACCATGGCGATCCCAAAATAGCCCCAAACTGAACCAATAAAAATCCGGTAACTAGGAATAGGAGCAACAGCAGTAAGCTATTCAACACCCATCGGAAAATCATCGCCATCCCTGTCAAAAATCCTAACCAGGTTGGTAAAGTGGTAATCCATTGCTGCCAGTCTACGGTGAGCCGATCTGAAATGCGATCAACCACTCCTAAACCGGGTAAGACTAAACCCGCATACAGGGCAATGCCAATCACCAGATTAATGCCAATTGGGATGATTATATATCCTCGCAGTTGAGGGGTACGCACTAAAAGAGCCAAGGCGCGAAAGGGATAGGTAGCACCAGCAATCAGTCCTAGGGGAAGATGAAACATGAGGGGAACATTAATAATATTTGAGCTTTCTTTATGATGGAGAGATGGGGTTATATTAAGCTATTGAGCGTGCCAATCTCCAGACTTGCCTCCAGTTTTTTCCAGTAAATGAATGGACTCAATACAGATAGACTTTTCTAGGGCTTTCGCCATATCGTAAAGAGTGAGGGCAGCCAGGGAAACAGCGGTTAATGCTTCCATTTCTACTCCGGTTTCTGCGGTGGTTTTGACGGTAGCGCGAATTTGATAACCGGGCAAGTGATAGTCGGGTTCTATATCTACTTGAATGTTTTTTAAGGGTAAGGGATGACAGAGGGGGATTAAATGAGGGGTTTGTTTAGCGCCTAGAATCCCGGCGAGTTTGGCGGTGGCAATTACTTCGCCTTTGGGGGCATTACCGTTGACGATCGCCTCTAAAGTAGAGGATAGCATTCTCACCCGCCCTAGGGCGATCGCCACTCTTACCGTCATCCCTTTCTCCGAAACATCCACCATCTGCACTACTCCCCTCTCATCCACATGACTGAGAGCCGTCGCCGAAAAATTTTCTTGTACCATGGCAAAGAATATGCTATATTGGTTCTCTAGACAGTTAAGGGCTTGTAGCTCAGTGGACTAGAGCACGTGGCTACGGACCACGGTGTCGGGGGTTCGAATCCCTCCTAGCCCGTTTAATTAGATCTAAACTCTGCCTCCTTAACAGATTAGCATGGAGGAAAACCTCCACCCGATCGCCCCAAGTCAGACCCAGTTCATGGGCAGCATGGCCACAATTAATGGCTAGTTCTACCCATCCGTGGCTGCCTACTAAGGCGATCGCCTCTCCCACTGGCAAATCGCTATAGGTTTGCCCGCCCCGAATAGCTCGTTGGGGCAGCATCACAGACCAGCGATACCCCCCTACTACCTCCCTAGGAATATTCGTAATCAGATTACCAAAGCGGTCGATCGCCTGAATCACTCCCTCAACGCGGCGATCGTGCTGACGATAAGAAGGCAGGGGAAACCCCACCAAGGTATCAGGAGCCAGGAGAGTCCCCAAGTCCTGCAAAGGCACGCCTTGAGCCAAATGAGCGCCCACCGGAGCAAAAATATCCCGACCATGAAACGTCATACTCGGATAAGGCGATCGCCAATACTGAGAATTCGTTAACTCCACCGCCGCGATCACCGGATACTGATCGAGTACCCCACTCAATAACCCATTATCCGGCCCCACCAACATCCCCTGGGGCAACTCAAGAGCCACTGCTCGACGCTGACTGCCCACTCCCGGATCAACCACCGCCACATGAACCGTCCCTGGGGGGAAATAAGGATAAGCACTCATGAGGGCAAAGCGAGCCGCCGCCACATTTTGGGGAGGCAAATCATGGGTTAGATCAATCACTGTTATGTCAGGAGCAATTTGGGCGATCGCCCCCTTCATCACCCCCACATAGGGATCTTGCAGGCCAAAATCACTTAACAACGTCAGAATTTTGGGAGATTTCATCGATCCAACTTATTGGGACAACACCACTTTGGGTATCAATCTCCACTCTAAATCCATTCTTTGCACTTCGCCAATCCCCAACAACCCTCCCCCCTCACCCCAAACTCGCACTATCCCCGTGCCAGACTCCTGGGGGGCGATCGACACCCCTTGACCCTGAGACCAACGCCGTCCCTCCACAGTAGATAACTGGAGCACCGGCAGATGAGCCAAACTCTGATCGGGCGCCATGAGCCTCAATTCACCTTCTTCTTGGCCTACTTCCACATCTTCTAGAGTCAAACTCTCCTCCAACAGCATACCACTACTGGCAGTGCGAGTTAACTGGGCTAAGGTGGCTCCCGTATCCACCGCCACTCCGAGATCGCGAGCGATCGCCCGAATATAAGTTCCTGAGCCACAGGCGATCGCCACATCCACCTCTGGAAAACTCCCAGGTCGCCAACTTAACACCCGTATCTCATACACCTCAACCCGTCGCGCTGGCACCTCCACTGACTCTCCCTCTCTAGCCATTTGATACAACCGCTTCCCCCTCACCTGAATCGCACTATACATCGGCGGCACCTGCTCAATTTGTCCCTGAAACTGAGCCAGAGCCACCTGAATCTTCTCTAAACTCAAATCAGGAGCCGGTTGGGATTGGATCACCGCTCCTGTCAAATCATCTGTTTCTGTCCGCACACCAAAGCGAATCGTGCCTTGATAGACCTTATCTGGACGTAAAAACTGTAACAGGCGAGTGGCTTGACCCACCGCCAGGGGAAGCACCCCCACCGCTGCCGGATCTAACGTCCCCCCATGACCCACGCGCTTGCTCCGCAAAAGCCGACGCACCCGTGCTACACAATCGTGGGAAGTGTAACCATAGGGCTTATTTAAGTTGAGAAATCCCCAAGTCAAAACTTCACTCACACTCCCAGAGAGAGCTCGCTATCTTCCATTATGGATGGTTTTAGAGTCCATCAGGAGAAGTCACTTCGGGAGCGGGAATCCCTCTGGTGGAGAAGGACTCTTGGGCGTAAGAGTCACCAGGTACTGTTGGTACGGACAGCTCAGGAGCCGTGGGAGGATGGTCTTGAGCTGCCCCTGAAGGGGCATCGCCATAGAGCCACGCTAATCCTCCCACGGCTCCTGCCATCAGAGCGGTATAGCCAAGATACAGATGAGCCGGTTGGAGATAAACACCCTTATTTTTCTGCGCGGGGACATAGGACCAGGAGGGAATCACAGAATGGGTGAAATCTGGTTCGGGAAGAGTGGCGAGAATTTTTTGGCTATCTAAACCGAGGACAATACTTAACCGACGGACAAATCCGCGTAGGTAGACTTCTTCGGGTAGATTTTGCAGATCTCCGGCTTCTAAGGCTTTGAGTTCATGGAGGGGGATGCGCGTGAGGGCGTAGAGTTGTTCTAAGGAAAGCGATCGCCCATAGCGAGCTTTTTGCAACTGTTCCCCAATGGCTTTCCAGGCAATTTCTCTTTCCTGCTGGGCTTTTTGCAGAGCTAACTGCGCTTTCGAGAGCTTTGGAGATCTGATCACAGCAGGCTTAGGGTTACTAGGGATAGGTTGGGGAGCCGTCACGGGAGCAATTCCCGTAGGGAGGGTTTCCGGAATGGCTTCCGCAGCCGTGGAAGTCCCTTGGGGATAGCAGGTAATCAAATTCTGGAGGGACAGCCGAATAGCCTCTCGCCCTAATGCTTTGATCAGCAGGGTGATTCCTTCTAGGGGTTCTCCTGAACGAGATTGTAGACTCTCTAGGGTGCGACGATAGACTTCAGAATGGTGAAGTTGAGCTTCAATTTGACTTAAGAGCGATCGCAACTCTTCTGGGGAAATCCCCAAACTCGCACAAGCGGCAGCACTTAAGGATTTAGTAGGGTTGGCCATAATCTTCTCTCTCTGTACACTTGTCCTATAAAACCAACGACTCAAATGGGCTGCATTTTCACGCTGGGTTTTACCGGGCACTATTCCATTTATTCTCAGTCTTAAAACCCTGTCCGGAGTTTGAGTATACCCTCCATTCAGGTGCGAGGACGACCCTGCTGGTAACTGATTTCCCAGCATCGTTCCAGAAGTTTAAGTTGATACCGATGCCAAAATTGAGAGGGACTCCACACCATCCCTGGTACAAATAGGGGTTGATGGAGATAGGCCCATAGAGGTAACCAAAAGCTGTAATAGGGATTCATGGCCAGCAATCAAGGAGATATAACAGTGATGATCGGGAATGACGATCTGCCCCTACTTAAGTTCAGTCAGGATAGACCGATTTCTCTTTTCTCCACTGTGCCAAACTTCCAGGGCCACTTGCCTACGGGAAATTACTAGATCTACTGATGTAATGCGGAATACATTTATTTTCTGCTTCTTCCTTGGGATTCTGCTTAAAGATGGTGATAGGCTAGTAAGTAGCTACCCTAGGAGATCCTGACATGAGTACCCAAGTGTATGTGATTGCTCAATTTAGGGGTAAAAGTGATAAAATTGACCAACTGGTTGAGATGCTAACGGAGCTAACCGCGCAAACTCGCCAGGAATCTGGGTGCATAGAGTATGGCTTTTACCAATCTACGGATAATCCCGTGATGTTTAGTTCCTTTGAAGTTTGGGAAAATCTTGCCTCAGAAGAGGCCCATTGGCAAACTCAGCATATTCAGCACGCCTTGGCACGTCTCCCTGAGCTAACAGAAGGAGAGGCTCAGATTATTAAATATCGAGCGATTATCTAGTCTTACCAGGAGATGAAAAAATGAGTAAAAGGATTTTGATTACTGGTGCTGGTTCTGGATTAGGGAAAGGAGCCGCGATCGGTTTAGCTAAGGCAGGTCACCAAGTGATTGCCGGGGTAGAAATTTGGCCGCAGGTGACAGGTTTGCGGGAAGAAATACAACGGCAGGTAATAGACTTGGAGGTGATCAAGTTGGATATTCGTAGTGAAATTGATCGCCAACGGGCTTACCAATATGATATTGATATTCTGGTGAACAATGCCGGGATTGGGGAAACGGGGCCGATCGCAGAAATCCCTGTGGATTTGGTTCGTAATGTGTTTGAAGTGAATGTTTTTGCGGCTCTGGAGTTGACCCAAGGGTTTGTGAAAAAGTTTGTAGAGAAACGCCAGGGTAAAATTGTATTTATCTCTTCGATGGCGGGACTATCGACTTATCCTTTTCTGTGTCCTTATAATGCCTCGAAACACGCGGTAGAAGCGATCGCCCAATGCATGAAAGATGAGCTAAAAGAGTTGGGAGTGCAAGTTTGTACCATTAATCCTGGCCCCTACCGCACAGGTTTTAATGACCGAATGTACGATGCAGTGGATCAATGGTATCGTCCCGACGTTCATTTTACACCAGGCGAACCGATCCGTAATATTCAAGGGGCTATTGCCAGTCCAGAAGGTCAGTTTGATCCTCAAGAGATGATTGATCTGATGGTAGAAACGATTCCGGCTGACCATCATAAGTTTAGAACCATGCTCCCAGAATCAATCATTCAGTGGTGCAAAGACTATCAACAGAAAATGTGGGAGGAAGAAATTTAGGAGGCTGTTGAGGGTTTATGGCTTCATCTTTTCCGGTTATTCCTCCTAGCAGCGAGACTCCTTCGGAGTCGCTGGGCGATCGCTTTCTCGTTTGCGGATTGGGTCGTTTGGGTCAGGAATGTGTCGTCGCCCTGAAACGGTTTGGCGTGATCGTTGTTGCCATTGCCAAAGTGCCGCCGCTGGAATGGAGTTTGGCGGAAGTCCCCCAATTGTTGGAAGAATTAATTGTGGGAGACTGTCGGCAATTGGCGATCCTCCAGCAGGCTCAAGTGCAGAAATGCCGAACGGTTTTGATTGTGACTAACGATGAGGAAGTCAATGCTCAAACGGCTTTAGCAGTGCGCCAACTCAACCCCGCTGTGCGGATTGTGGTGCGATCAGCAGCCCATAATTTGAATCAACTGTTAAGTGAGCAGTTGGGTAATTTTTTTGCGGGGGAACCGACGCAACTGACGGCAACAGCTTTTGGCTTGGCAGGTTTAGGATCAGAAACCTTGGGATTTTTTGAGTTAGATGGCCAAAGTGTGCAGGTGATTAGCCATGAGATTAAGGCAGAGGATCGTTGGTGTAAAACGCGATCGCTTTATGAACTCAATACGCCAAAACGCCGCTTGCTCTTTCATCTTTCGGCTCCTGGATCAGTCGCTCCTTCCTTCCATCGCTGGAAGCCCGAACATATCTTACAGCCTGGAGAAATTGTGGTCTATGCGGAAGCAGTAGAGCGATTTTCTCTGACCCATCATCGTCAAAGGGATCATTCTAGACCCCTTTCTCCCTCTTCTGGTGATATTTGGCAGTGGATCGGGCATCAAAGACAGCAGATGATTGCGAAGATGAGGGGATGGCGATACTCCTGGGGAGTCGCTTTGCGAACGCCCCATCATCCCCTGCGAGGACTCCTGAAACTCCAAGGAATGCGTAAAGTGGCCCTCCTCAGTGGTATAGTAATCATCGCGCTTTTACTGATAGGTACAGTTCTATTTAAGTCCTACATCTCGAACACCACCTGGATCTCTGCTTTCTATGGCACAGCCCTACTCCTACTAGGAGACTATGGAGAACTTTTTGGTACGTGGGAAACCCTAGAGGAGATTTCCTCTGGGTTACAATTGTTTGCGTTTAGTTTGACAGTGGTGGGAACAGGCTTTGTAGGAGTCTTGTACGCTCTGCTCACAGAAGCGCTCCTTTCCTCTAAGTTTGAACTGTTGCACCGCCGCCGCCCAATTCCCCAAAACGATCATTTAATTTTAGTCGGTCTCGATCGCCTCGGTCAAGAAGTGGCAGTATTCCTAGAAAATTTGGAACAAGCCCTCGTGGGCATTACCTTTAATCCTGATTTCGATCGCACTTTGTTACCCGATATTCCTATTGTAGTCGGCAACTTACGGGAAGCCTTGCTCAAAGCCAATCTGTTAGCCGCAAAAAGCATTATCATCGCCACAGATAATGAAATGCTGAATCTAGAAATTGCCCTGATGGCGCGGACCCTGAATCCCCACAGTCATTTAGTAATGCGAACTTATGGTCGAGGATTAAGCCGATATCTCACCAATTTGCTCACCAATGTGCAGGTGGTCGGAACCGATCAAGTAGCAGCAGAAGCCTTTGCCGGAGCCGCTTTTGGGGAAAATATTATTAGCTTGTTTTGTTATCACGATAAGACGATTTTGGTGACAGAGTATCAGATTGAAGAAATTGACACTCTTCATGGATTGTTGGTGAGTGAGGTGGCATATGGATATGGGGTGGTGGTGATTTTGCATCAGACTCCTCCCCAGGAGGCGGTGCTGATGCCTTCGGATGATATTCGGTTGGCGGTGGGCGATCGCATTGTGGTATTGTCTTCCATTGATGGCTTAAAACGGATTGAACAGGGAACCCTTCAGTTAGCCTCCCGAAGTTGGTACGTGCGGGTTGAGACGGCGGCTACTGCCGATTCTGTCTTTGATGGTGCTAATGTGATCGCGCGCATTGCTGGCTATAGTCTCAGTCAGGCGCGCCAATTGATGCAGGGTTTACCCCAAACTTTACCAGAACCGCTGTATTTGCATCAGGGAGAACGATTGGTGCGAGAATTAAGGCGATCGCGAGTGAAAGCCCAACTAATTCCCCTTCGCCACAATGGAGAGCGCTAAGAGCTGGAAAAGTTGCACAAGTGACCTGAGACTGACATGATAGTAAAATACCGAACATAATTGCAGTTTAAATTTAGTCTAAGAATATGGCCGAAATCCAGTTAACCAAAGGAATCACTGAGCAAGATATTCCCGAAGTGCGTCTCACCCGTGCTAAAAATAAGAGCAGCGGCACGGCTACTTTCATTTTTACTAACCCCACAGTGTTTAAGGAAGGGAATACGGATGAGGTGACTGGGTTACACTTGATCGACGAGGAAGGGGAAATTATCAGTCGGGAAGTGAAAGCTAGATTTATTGATGGCAAACCCTCTATTGTGGAAGGGTTGTATGTGATGGAGGGAGAAGCCCAGTGGGATCGGTTTATGCGGTTTATGGAGCGCTATGCTAAAGAGCATGGATTGAGTTTTACTCAAGCCTAGGGTTCCGCGGGAGTAGTCGGTAATGGTGGCATCTCGCATTCGGGTAGCGAAGGATAAGGGCGAGCTACTGAAACGGTTAATGGAGTCAAGTGAGGAGACGGCTCCTTTCCCTACTTATGCGGATGCGATTATTTTTGCGGCGACTTTGGGGTTTAAACTAGGACAACGGGTTCCTCTGGGGGATCAAATCGCTAAGGAACCTGGACCGATCGCCTGGGATGTTTTTCGCTCACGGGGGTATGAGGGAGTGATTAGACTATTGGCGATCGCTACAACCCAAAATATTCATATGCTCTCGAGTTCCGATCCTCAAGCCATTAGTACCCAAACCCAAGTTTTAGAAGAATATGCTAATGGGGGTTTAGAATCCCTCCAAACTGAGCTAAGAGGGGTAGTCGATATTACCGATCATCTCTTGCTACTGCTCCAAAAACAACGCCATCCCAGGCAAACGTCTACCCCATTTGACTTGCGTCGTTTCTTACCTTAACTAAAGCTTAACTTGACATGGGGACATTTTTTGAAATGATAAACAAGTGAGTCCATAACCACTGAGTTGGGGTGATCAAAATATGAATGCAATTTTAAGCAAAGTGGGAGTAACCCTAGGATCTCTACTCTTGGCAATGGGAGTGGCGATCGCCTTAAATGGGTGTACTTCTGACGAGACAAAACAGTATCAACCCATTAATATTGATGGCTCTAGTACCGTGTATCCCATCACCCAAAAGATGGCGGAAAAGTTTAATGAAACCAACCAAGTCCCCGTAGAAGTAACAGTGAGTTTCTCAGGAACCGGAGGGGGATTCAAGAAATTTTGTGCCGGAGAAACAGATATCAATAATGCCTCCCGCCCCATCAGTTTGGCGGAAATGGAAACTTGTAAGCAAAATAAAATTTCTTATATTGAGTTTCCCGTTGCCTTTGATGCCCTCACTGTAGTAGTCCATCCCCAAAATACTTGGGTGAGTGAAATTACAGTTGAAGAGTTACGCAAAATTTGGGAACCTGAAGCCCAACAAAAAATTACCCAGTGGAATCAAATTCGCCCCGATTGGCCGAAAGCTCCCTTGAAACTTTATGGCCCGGGGGCAGATTCAGGAACCTATGATTATTTTACAGAAGCTTTAACCGGAAAAGCGGGCGCTAGTCGGAGTGATTATATTGCCAGTGAAGATGATACGATTATTGAACAAGGCGTAACCTCGGATGTCAATAGTTTGGGCTATTTTGGGTTATCTTACTATGAACTCAATAAAGACGATCTCAAGGCTTTGGCTGTGGATAGCGGTAATGGGCCAGTTTTTCCTTCCCGAGAAACGGTGGAAAAGAGCGAATACAATCCTTTGGCTCGTCCTTTATTTATCTATATTAATTTGAAGGCGGCTCAAAATAATCCTGCCATGCGAGAGTTTGTCTATTACTATTTGGATCAAGCCGCTCAAGTCGTGAATGAAGTAGGTTATATTCCTTTACCAGAGGAGGCTTATCATATTAACAAGGTAACCTATAATAAGGGGGAAGTGGGCACGGTGTTTGAAGGAAAATCTCAGTTTGGTTTATCTATTTCTGAGTTGTTGCGGAAGCAGGCTCAGTATTAGTTAAGGCTGATTTCTGGTTTGATGAAAGCAGAAAAAATTGGGTTGTACTGGCGAGAATTGCTCACGGAAGGATTAGGCACATTCATCCTCATTTTTTTGGGAACAGGTGCGGTGATGGTCAATCAACTGACTCAAGGCAGCCTCACCCATCTAGGTGTCAGTTTTGTGTTTGGAGCGGTAGTGACAGCATTAATTTATGCTACTGGTCATATCAGTGGATGCCACATTAATCCGGCGGTAACACTGGGTTTTTGGACAATGGGCTGTTTACCTGGGTCAAAAGTATTACCGTATATTTTGTCACAATGTACCGGGGCGATCGCCGCTTCCACCGTCCTCCGATGCACCCTCGGTTTAGTCAGCAACCTGGGTGCTACCCAACCCCTCAACGGCAATAGCCAACAAACCCTAATTTTAGAAACTATTCTCACCTTTATTCTCATGTTCGTCATTCTCGGCTCTGGCTTAGATACGCGCGCGCCTAAAGGCTTTGCCGGATTAGCCATCGGCTTAACCGTAGGCATGGAAGCTGCCTGTATGGGACCAATTACCGGTGCCAGTATGAACCCCGCTCGATCTCTCGCGCCTGCTGTGGTGGCTGGAGTTTGGGACTACCAAGGGATTTACTGGATTGGGCCGATTGTAGGAGCACAATTGGCGGTGATGGTGTATCGTTTACTTTCGCCCAAACTCTCTTAAGTAAAAAGGATAATTCTGATGAAACGAGTAATGTTTGCGTGCAAAAAAAATTCTTGTCGTTCCCAAATGGCCGAAGGGTTTGCCCGAACTTTGGGAAAAGATAAGATTGAGGTGACTAGCTCTGGTTTGGAAGCGTCTAGGGTTCACCCTACCGCTATTGAAGTGATGCAAGAAATTGGCATTGATATTACTGACCAATCTTCTAAACCTATTAGTGATTTTAAGGCGGAAGATTATGATGCGGTAATTTCTCTCTGTGGCTGTGGAGTGAACCTTCCCGAAGCTTGGGTGATGCAAGAAGTCTTTGAGGATTGGCAATTGGACGATCCTGATGGTCAACCGTTGGAAACGTTCCGGCGAGTACGGGATGAAATTAAGGAGCGAGTGGAAAAATTAATTACTCAGTTAGCCTAAGTGGAAACGGTTACCGGCTCAACCACCAGTGTAACACCCAACCGATGACTAAACCTAATCCGCCAAATCGCACGGCTTGCCAAAAGGGTTCTTTGACGGTAAGCCAAGAGAGAAGACGGCTTTCTAGCTCGACTTCTAATAAGGCGAGGTTTTCTTTAATCTGTTGGAGTTCCTGTTGCAGTTGAGCTAAACGCTCTTGGAGATGGTGTTTTTGCTGTTGCCCTTGAGTGACTTGACTGTAGCGTTGTTTGAGACTGGAGAAGGTTTGCTCAATTTCGTGGAAATGCTGTTCCCAGTCTGATAGGGAAGGGGAATGGGGAGATGGGCGATACTCCTTACGGAGTCGCTCCGCGAACGCCGAAGAGTTTTTTTCAGTATTATCATCTCTAGATCCGGGTTCAGGACTACTCATATCAGGAATTCAACGGTTTTTGCACTCAACTGGTGAAGCAGTTTTGTCTTCTATATCCGCCCCCTAAGATAGCACACAGTGGACAGTAACTTCATTGCTAGAGTTGCTTGCTTTCAGGCTGTTTGCTTCCCCCAGAGGGGCGATCGCCTCCACATCCATAACACAAAAAACACTTTAGATCTCTCGATCTAACACCATTCAACGCAAAAATATCGGAGAATTCTACTATGGCAAGTTGGCAAACAAACACTCAATTCTATGGCGAAACTAATGGTCTCGCTATGGAAGATTACTACAACAGTTACGATCTCAATCTAACCCCCACAAATCAAGATATCGATTTCTTTTCTGTGGTGGAGACCTATTGCTTATTCTCCATGGCCCTGGTGGGAGGTACACCCTCCCAAGCTCCACTTAATGCTCTTAGCTTTATCAAAATTGCTCTGGATGACGACCCAGATGAATTTTCCTATTTTGTCTTTCGCGATTTGGAAGATTTAGATGATGATATTTTCATCGATTTTGATGGTACTGATATTGAGTTGAGTGTAGATAATCGCAATGACATTGAGCTAGATGAATTGTTTGCAGAGCTACTGTAAAATCCCAGTTGGTTCAATGGTATCGAGAGTGCTGAGTTTGATATTGTTGAGTTTCTAGAGATTCCTTCTGGTGTTCCCGAAGGTTCTTCTGTGGTGGGTGTTTTAGCTATTGGCTTAACTTTAGTTGGAATAGCGATTAAGCGGAGGTTTTTCCAGAGAGGGTAGTTGCTTGGGTGGGGGGGAATGACTGTTCCCTTCTAGTCAATTGTCTGAATCTAATAAGGCTTCTATTCGATCTAGATGCTCAGTCATAGCAGTGATAGGGATGTGGTTTTTTGATTATAGATGGTTGATCGCCACAACTGCTCATCAAGACAGACAGCCGCCTTGGTCAACAAGACTGCTGTCTGACGATTGCAAGAGCCAACCGGAAATAGTACAATTAAGCGACTAAATAGCGTTGAACAGCATTCACTAAATTATCTGTCCAATAAAGAGCCAGATGCTCTTGAATTGCTTCTACCATCACACGCACAACGGGTTCTGTGCCAGAAGCTCTCACGAGGATACGCCCCTGATCGCCTAAAGACTCGGTAGCGTGGGAAATTGCCTCTTGTAAGGGTTGACAAGTGTGCCAATTAATGCGGGTATGCCGATCTTCCACGCGCACATTCCGTAGCAGTTGAGGATAGGTTTGGAAGCTCTGATTGACTAACTCAGCGAGGGAGGTGCCTGACTGACGGACGATCGCCGCTAAATGCAGAGCCGTTTGCAGTCCATCACCAGTTAAACTGTAATGGTGGCAAAGAATGTGCCCTGACTGCTCACCGCCGAGCATGGCACCCGTTTTGAGCATTTCTGCGTGAACATACTGATCTCCTACGGCGGTGCGTATTAAACGTCCACCCTGTTTTTCCCAAGCTCGTTCAAAGCCTAAATTAGCCATCACTGTAGAAATGATGGTTTGATGGGGAAGTTTTTGGGCTTCCTGAAGAGTACAGCCCCATAGGTAAAGAATATAGTCACCGTCTACGGGTCTTCCCTGAGAATCTACGGCAATGACGCGATCGGCATCCCCATCAAAGGCAAAGCCTAAATCAGCCTGATGGTGTTGTACCGCCGCTTGTAGGGTAGCCAGATGAGTGGAACCACAGTTAACATTAATGCGATCGCCATTCGCTTGGTTGTGTAAACAAATTACCTCTGCCCCTAAATCCTCAAAGATCCCCGGAGCCACAGGCACTGCTGCTCCCCAAGCAAGATCTAATACAATTCGCATGCCTCGCAAATCTAAGCTATTCACCAAAGGCTGGTGCAGCGCTGTGGTATACTCCTGGCGTAGCTCTGGGCGATGATAATGCTGTCCCCAATGACTTCCACTAGGCAGTGTCCCCTCTCCTCTGAGAGCCGCTTCTATTTGCGCCTGAAGCTGTTGATCCAGCTTAGTTCCTTCTGAGCCAAAAAACTTAATCCCATTGTCTTCTGGGGGATTATGACTAGCGGAAATCATAATTCCGGCGATCGCCTCCGTCACCCCCGTCAGGTAAGCTACACAAGGAGTAGGACATAATCCCACATTCCACACCTCCAACCCCGCCGCCGTCAATCCCGCTGACAGAGACATCGCCAACATATCACTAGAATTTCTCGAATCTTGCCCTAAGATTACCACCCCACCTTGGCTACCTAGAGAACGTAACACTTGCCCTGCCCAAAATCCCAACTGAAGCGCAAAGGGAGCATTGAGCAAATCTCCAGCTTTGCCACGAATCCCATCCGTACCAAACAAACGAGAGGGGGGCAGGTTTAGGGGATGCCAAGCAGAATGAGCTTCACAGGCAACTGAACTACTGGCCACTTGAATTTGAGGCTTAGACAATGACTGAACCATAAACACACTCCACACAACACACTATCACGCTGAGAATAGCATAGGCCCTTACTTCTGGTAATAGGCCATTCGTTAATGGTTGGGAGCGATTTTCTCGCAGTGATTTGGGGCAATCCCAGTACCCTCGTACCCTCGCTCCTGGGGATTGACTGTATTTTATCCTTCAGTGGGCTGGGGAGAAAATCCGGATTGAAGAGAGTGAAAAATCAATGAACAATGAATCATGAACAATTATTGCAGAAGTTGAATCAGGATATAAGATAGTGAATACAGCGTAAAGCCCTGCATTCATTGTTCATTCTAGAAGACTCATAATTAAAACTATGACGGACTTAGAAGTTAGCCAACTTTCTCTACAGGATGTTCATCGCCTTCTACCACTAGAAAGACAAGTCGGGGGGACTTTTGCAGAAACGTTGGTGTTAGAGCCTTTAACTGATTTTGAACAACAGGAAATTGCGGAAATTAGGCAGGATTGTTGGCGTTACCTGGAAATGGGAAAACCTTCTGAGGAAATGGTGAAGTTTTTAGCCATTTCTCCTTTAATAAGATTGACTGGCTTTTTCAAGATTCCTGTGGTGTTGACAATAGAAAATACCCTAGGGATTGAAGTGGAAGATGGGGATACTCTCATTAAAGGGCGATTGGATATTCTGGCGGTGAATCAGCCTAATGCTGAGATGACTGAGACGGGATTTTGGATTTTAGTGGTAGAGTCAAAAAATAGTGCGATCGCTAGTCGAGTAGGTCTACCTCAACTGCTCACCTATGCTTACAAAAGTTTAACACACCAGCCCTCAGTTTGGGGGGTAACAACCAATGGCGAAAGTTATCGGTTTGTACGGATGACGCGAGGCAATCCTTGTACTTATCAGATTTTACCAGAATTAAATTTATTGGATACGGAGCGATCGCGCGAATTAGTCCAAGTGCTCAAAGCGATTTGCAAACTACAGCCAGTACAGTTCCCCTTACCTCATGTAGGATAATCAGCTTACTTAAAATCCAAATCCGTTACCCCATCCCATCCCTCTGGCAAACCATACTGTTGATAATGCTGACAGCGCTTCACATACATCATCGCCGCCTGATCTTGAGGATTAATTTGCAGAATCTCCTCAAAAATTCTTTGTGCTTCCTCCAATTGTTGCTGATAGTAGAGAAATACTCCTACTTCAAACCGTGCCTGAGTTTGGCTCTTGAATTTCTTTTGTTCTGGCGGCTCTCCATCATACACTTCAAAAACAGCAACGGCTGATTTTTTCCCTTTAACTGTTACCCGATCTAAAAATCTAACGTATTGTTCCTGAGTATAATCCAGAGAACAGAGAGTTTTATGGCTAATCACAATCCCGGCTCCGTAGAGCTTGGTTAACCCTTCTAAACGAGAGGCTAAATTTACGGCATCGGCAATCACTGTCGTTTCCATGCGCTCTGATTCTCCAATGGTTCCCAGCATTAAATTTCCGGTGTGTAAGCCAATGCCAATGGCAATCGGAAGTTGATGATTTTCTTGTCGCTCTTGGTTATAAATTTCTACTTGTTTCTGAATGGCGATCGCCGCTGCTACCGCATGATTAGCAGACTCGGGAAATAACGCCATAATCCCATCACCAATATATTTATCAATAAAGCCGTTATGTTGGCGAATCACAGGACTCACTTGCCTGAGATAGGAATTAATAAAATTAAATGTTTCTTGAGGACTCATCCCTTCTGATAAAGTTGTAAACGAGCGAATATCAGAAAACATCACTGTCATTTCCTTCTGCACTTGGTCTCCAATTTTGACATCAATAATGCTTTCTTTACCTAAAAAACCAAGAAAATTACGAGGAACAAATCGCCCATAAGCTGCCGTCAACTTTGCCAAAGAGATATGGGTTTTAATCCGCGCCAACATTTCTGGTTTTTGAATTGGCTTTGATAGATAATCATTAGCACCTGATGTAAATCCCTCCACAATATCTGCCACTTGATTTTTTGCCGTCAACATCACAATTGGCAGTTCGTGAGCCGGAAACCGAGAGCGAATTTTTTGGCAAACTTCATAACCAGTCATGCGCGGCATCATCAAATCTAGTAATATTAAGTCAGGAATAAAGCCATTTTCCATAACGGCTAATGCTTCTTCTCCATTACTGGCTTCAGTAATAGCGTAGTTGTATAGAGATAAATTATTAATCAGTACCTGACGATTAATCGGTTCATCATCAACAATAAGGATTTTAAACTGCTGTTCATCATTGGTGATGAGGGAGGGTAGATTTAGATTCGTGATGGGGCTAGGCAATTCCGTCAATTCAGAAATTTTCATCACACTAATCTGGGGTTTAGATTGAACTTGACCTTGAGCAATTGGCAAAGTAAATGTAAAATCTGAGCCAATTCCTAGTTGAGATTTTACACTAATTTGACCGCCATGTAATTCCACTAATTGTTTAGTAATGGCAAGTCCGAGTCCTGTTCCTCCATAGGTTCTAGCGGTAGAGCCTTCGGCTTGTTCAAAAGATTCAAAGATGCGGCTAAATTTATCTTCTGGAATGCCAATACCAGTATCGGAGATAGTAATAGCTAGATGGGAAGGAGATAAAGTATCCGCGCTGACTACGATCGTCCCCTCTGGGGTAAATTTAATGGCATTACCAATGAGATTATGCAAGATTTGTTGGAGTCTATTTTCGTCAGCTTCGGCGGGAGGAAGTTCAGCCGGAACAGTATTGATCAGTTGCAATTCTTTATCAGCAATTAGGGGTTGACTGAGGGTAAGGATGACGTTGGTGATGGCTCGTAAGTCTACTGGTTTGAGTTGTAGTTCTAAGTGGTTGTGTCGGAGCTTAGAAAAGTCGAGAATATCATTCACTAGATTAGCAAGACGACGACCACTGGAGGCGATTAAGGTGAGGTTGGCGTGGGTGAGGGGAGGGAGGTTTCCGGTTGCGCCATCAATGAGAGATTCTGCAATACCAATGATGCCATTGAGGGGGGTGCGGAGTTCGTGGCTGGTGTTGGCTAGGAATTCATTTTTGAGTTGATCGAGGTGTTTGAGTTCTTGATTTTGTTTTTCTAGGGTGGTAAAAGAGGCTTGGAGTTGTTGCGCCATGCTGTTGAAGGAGTTGGCAAGTTTTTCGATTTCAATAATGTTGCTGGGTGTAACGTGCTGTTGGAGTTTACCGGAGGCGATCGCCACAGAAGCTTCAGACACTTGTAAAATGGGTTGGGTAATCCAACGAGAAGTGAGAATACCAACAATCACGGCTACAATTAAAGTCCCTATACACAACCAGAGAGTCGTGCGGGTATTCGCGTCAATCTCAGCGGTGAAATCTGATTCTGGCACAACGACAACAACAAGCCAATCGAGAACTCCTAATTCATCCTGAAACGGGGTAACTTGCAAAAATTGCTTCTCTCCGTTTAAAGTAAATTGTAATTGTTGCGCTGTTTTAATTTGATCTAAACTGCCAAACCGATCAAATAAATATTCTGTGGTTTTTTGGGTTAAAGAATCGCTGACTTGATCGGCATGGAGGCGATCGATTTCACCCTCGCTGTTGAGCGTAAAGGGTTCATTCGTAATAGAACTCGCGACTAAAAGTCCATTGCGCTCTATGATAAAAGTTTTGCCCGATTTACCGACGGTAAAGCTATGGAGAAAGTCGCTAATTTGCGCTAGGGAAATATCGGTTAAAAAAATACCCTGAAGCTGTCCTTGAGTGTTGTAGAATGGAGATACGGCGGAAAGATCGAGTCTTTTTCCTAGTGCTGATGGGGCGATCGCACTCCAAGACGGACGACGGGCTTTCACTGCTGCCTGATACCAGTCGCGAGTCCGAGCATCATAATTAGGTCGTTCCCGAATTAACTTGAGGCGATCGCCTTGCTCATTCACCGCATATCTGCTAATTGCATTACCCGTTGTTTGATTGGCAATCACAGTATAGCCTTCAGCGCGATTAGCCCCCACAAATTCTCCTTCAGCATTGGCAAAGGCGATCGTCCCTATGTACAAATCTAGAGATTGGCTTTGTTGCCAAAAATACCGCTCCATTTGCTCAAAATTACTCGGATCGAGTAACTGTTGGCGAATGGTATTGATATGAATTTCGTGCAAAAAATGGGGTTTAGCCAGGTAGCTAATCAGGTGAATCTGCACGCGAGCCACCACTTCTTCCCGCAACTGACTCGCCACATTATTCACTGCCTTCTGTCCATTCCGAAAGGAAAGATAACCCACTAAGCTCACAGCAGCAACGATTTGTAGGACAAAGGGAACCACTAAGGCAGTTCGCAGATGAAATTTTTGACTAAACGGATGTTGAGGCTGGATAGAGGGTTTTGTAGACATTCTGCATTTTTAGTCAACTTTCCCTTCTATTCTGACCTGAATTCTGATGAGGTGGCAACTATTGATTAACTGAGCTTTTGCAAAGCTAAAATTAGCTACTGCTACTACTGAGATCTTTTCAGGGTCTAGCTAGACCCTAAAAAGTTACATTTGAGACTGAATATAGTTCGGCAATCCAATTTTTTGAATCAGCCCTAATTGCTGCTCTAACCAGTAGGCGTGATCTTCTTCAGTATCTGCCAGAATCACTTCCAGGATCTCGCGTGTTTGGTAATCTCGCTGAGTTTCACAAACGGCGATCGCCTCTTTTAGATACCCTATCACTTTATATTCCAAATCCAGATCGCTTTGCAGCATTTGTGGCACCGTAGAGCCAATATTTAACCCATCTTGTTGAGACAAATCAGGAGTCGCCTCTAAGAACAATAACCGCTGAATAATTGAATTCGCGTGCTGGGTTTCTTCTTGCATTTCATGGTCGATTCGCTCATAAAGCTTGTGCAATCCCCAATCAGCGTACATCCGAGAATGGGTAAAATACTGGTCTCGTGCCGCCAGCTCACTTCTGAGCAGTTTCTGCAATTGTGCAATTACTTGATCGTTACCTTTCATGATCTTTTCTTGATTTGAGTGAGGAAAAATGGTATACTAAGAAGCTTACATCATTGATTGTAAGTAGTTTTCGAGACCAGAGTTTTCAATCAGCCATTGCTGAGATTCCAGCCAATCAATAGACTCTTCTGTTGATTCGAGAATTTCTTCAAGAATTTCACGACTAATATAGTCTTGAATCGATTCGCAGCTTTGGATTCCCCCTTGCAATCCAGTCCGAATAGTCGTGTATACCCCCAGATCATTTTGCAATAGCTCAGGGACATTTTCTCCGATTCTCAGACCCCCTAAATCCTGAAGATTCGGCAATCCTTCCAGAAACAAAATACGCTCAATCAGTTTATCGGCGTGCTTCATCGCTTTAATTGACCCCTTGTACACTCGATCATTGAGTTGATGAAGTCCCCAGTTTTTACACATTCTGGCATGAAGGAAGAATTGGTTAATTGCGGTTAGTTGATGTTTGAGGGCGGCATTGAGTTCAGCTTTGACATTAGAATCACCCTGCATTGGTATTCTCCTATTTACTTGAATGTTAATTGCTTGGTGTATGGCTATCTTTGCCGATACTACTTGACTTTCTGCGACCTGTCAATGCATAATAATAGCAGTTAGTTGAGAATAGTTTTCATTAAATCAGAATTAAATTTACCGAAAGTTATCAACCACCATGAGCAGGAGGAAGGCTGAATGTACGTTTGTATCTGTTATGCGGTTAAAGACTGTGATATTCGGAAAGCAGTAGCTCAAGGAGCCTCGTCAGTAGAGATGGTGTGCGATCGCCTGCAAGTGTCCACCAACTGCGGTCGTTGCCTAGACCATGTACATCAAGTGTTTGCAGAAACCCTGTCTCAGGAGCAGTCACCCGCCGAGGTGACCCCCCTGACTCGATATTATTCCGAGCAGCGACAAGCTTCCTAAGAATTTAGTTGCTGAGAAATCCTAATAAATCCCTCCGTAAATTCCGGAAATTTCTTTACAATTTGAAAGAACTGATCCAAGGTTGAAACTGCTTAATCCACTCTGAGCGACTCACCACAAAGGTGGGATAGGGGGAAGGATGATAATTTTGGCCGGGAACTAAAGGAAACAGAGAGCCTTGATTTAAAGGAATCCAAACGGCTCCTGCCGCCTTCACAATCACCCAAACAGCGGCAATATCCCAAATTTTCGGGGTTGCTTCTACACTACCGATGGCAATTCCCGCAGCGACTGTTAGCAGGTTATACGTGGCAACACCGAGCATCCGAATTTTACAAGGAAAGGGGCCAACATTGGCTCGCAAGATCGAGGTACTACGGGCACAGAGGTTAAAAAAGTGATTACTAGTAGGGCGATCGCCAGTAGCAGCGATCGCTCTACCATTCAAAAAAGCGCCCATCGGATGACCCTCTAGTTGAGGCGGAGTTTGCCAAAAGCCATAAAAAGAGTCCTGAATCGGTGGGAAATAAACATACCCAAAAACCGGAGTCCCTTGATAAAGCAAAGCCAAAGAAATCCCCCACAAAGGCACCCCACGAGTAAAGTTCGTCGTACCATCAATCGGGTCAATAATCCAACACCATGGAGTATCAGGAAATGGCCGAAGGGTTTCTTCTGCTAATACGCCATGATCGGGAAAGCGATCGCCAATACGCTGCTGTAATTCCCGATCGGCCCACTGATCCGCCTGAGTAACCAATGATCCATCTCCTTTCTCCTCTCCCTGGACTCTGCCAAACTGGTTGAGTAGTTCCCTACCCACCTCCTGGGTGGTCACTTGGGCAAACTCTAGCACTTGTTCCCATAAGGGACGATTGCTCTTCATTGGGCATACTCCTAATCCTGCATTATCAGCAATGATACAGTGCTCTCGGCGATCGCCAGAATCAGGACAAGGGGAGAGTGAAGATTTCTAGATCAGTTGAATCCAGGGATGATCAACCCAGGCAATCTTGCCCCCCGGAAACGGATCGGTTTGAGAATAGTTAGGCGCAATAATTAAAGTAGTCACCTTATCCACTTGGGCAAAGTTAGGAGCCTGGGGGAGCCATTGCATCAGGAATTGCCGAATGGCGCGACGTTGCAGCGCCAGGGGAGCACTCGCCAAAGCTTGACGATTAATTTGAGGAACATCAGCAGCACTTGCTTCAGTGTAGAGATGGTGTGCCAGAGATTGGAGATAGTCTAGATCGGTCTGGAGCAGTTCAGCCGTAGTCGCCAGATGTTTTTGCACTTGGGGATTAATCCCTTCTAAAGCTGGGATCAGGTGGAGGCGGATATGGTTGCGGGTGTAGCGAGGCTCTTGGTTAGTGCTGTCTTCCCAGATGGGGAGTTGGTAGTACTGACAGAACGCGGCCGTTTGGCTACGCAGGATACCGAGAAGGGGGCGAACCAGTTGCAGAGTATCCGTAAGAGGTCTAGTCCAGGTGAGGGTTGCTAATCCATCGAGACCACTGCCGCGAATCAGGTGGTGGAGGAACGTTTCCGCGCGATCGCTCTGGGTATGGCCGGTAACAATTTTGCTAAATTGCCCTCTGTGCGCCATCGCCATCAGAGCTTCATAGCGCCACTGACGGGCTTGGGCTTCGCTGTAGAGAGGGCGATCGGCAATGGTTTGAGCAAAGGGCAGGTGCCATTGGGCGGCGATCGCCTCAACCTGCTGGGCGTTAGCCGTAGAGTCAGGACGCATTTGATGGTCACAGTGAGCGACCCCTAAGTACCAGTGCCATTTCGGTTGCAAATCTAGCAACAGTTTGAGTAGGCACAGGGAGTCTTGGCCGCCAGAGACGGCGACCAAAAGGCGATCGCCAGAGGGGAGTAGATGAGGGCGCGATCGCAACGTGCGATGGAACTGCCCATGCAGATCAGTCCACGCTGGTTTTTCCCTAGAAGAACCAGCCATAGGAATGTAACCCTTTCCCCAGCAGGTTAACTCCCATATAGCAGATCCAAACCACGCAAAAC
>CAZTRW010000004.1:0-62573 GCA_964616725.1 uncultured bacterium | reverse complement strand
GCCCCCGTAAATTCTCCCGTTTGATAATTGGGAGTCGAAGTCCGATCCCGTTGCATGCCACTCGGCTTATCACGGGGACTTGCCATTTGAGCAGAACCATAAAACAACCGCGCCGCCTTCAAGTCTGCCCTGGATAAATTCGCTTCATAAAGGACGGCTCTCGATAAATTCGCCTTGGTCAAATCACAACCACTGAAATTAGTCCGTACAAAATAAGCTTCACTTAACTCAGTCCATCTGAGATCGGTTCCAGCTAAATCGGCTCCGACTAACATTACCCCTAAATCAATCACCCGCACTCCATTAAGTCGATCCTCTTGATAGCCCCCTGTGCCATCAAAAATGGGTCGTCCCAGATGATAATCGCGGCGTAGGGGAACGAGTAAGTTAGATTGGGATAAAAATCGCAGTACCTTAGCTTTTCCTGATGAATCAACGCTACTAAGAATGGCTGCGGTTCTTCCTTCGGCAAAACAGCGCTCTTGGGGCCAATCTTCCAGCATTCCTTCGTCATCTAGGGCAAGTTCGGAAATGCCTTGAAAGAAGGCATCAATGGTTTGTTGTTGGGTAATGGTATTTTGCTGAATGGTTAATTCTTTGGAAATGACATACTGTCGCCAGGAGATATAGACGGCTAGGATGGCGATCGAGATTTGTCCTACGGCTCCTACCCATTCAGCCCAGGAGCCAAATTCATCCCAACTCACTCGCCCTAACCAGGTACCTACGGCGTGATAAAAGCCTAGATAATGGAGTAATCCTGTGAGGGAGATGACTAAACCGACTGTGCCAATGACTTGCGATCGCTCTTGCACCGTCAGACCTTGTAAGAAGCCACCTAAAATTGGCCAGACTAAGCGTAGAGAGATGGCAGTAGCCACTGCTGCTCCCGAAAACCCAAACCACCAGTTATGAAACACCAGCCCTACCAACATAATGCCAATGGCTACTACCATGATCCAATCCCCAGAAGGAGGGAGTTGTCCATTGCTGTGGGGGCGATAGGTTTTGAAGTCGGAAATCGGAAAGACGGAGGAGGGATGCTCCAAGGGATAACGGGGTTCTCCTGGGGGTGGGGAAGACATCCCTTGGGAAGAGGCAGAAGGAAGCGCGGGATCGGGGGTCATGAAACTTAGATTAACAAAAGGTTAGAGGAAATGCCATTTTAAAATTAATGGTCTTAAGTCATCACTATCTACGTTCTTCAGACATGATACTTAAATCCTTGCCGATTGTTACTCAGTTGTTGATCCTAGGGAGTGGAGTCTTTTGAGTTTATATGGTTTCTGCGACTAATATGGCTCTTTCCCTGACTGCCATTGCTTCTAAAAAAGCTGAAGATTAGTATCCAGGGTATTTCTGTACCAGCTACAATGGGGCGGGTGCGACACAAGCGGCTGCTACGCTCAATGATGGCGATAATTTTACCCAAGGGTTAACTCAAGCGTTTGAGGAAGCCTTTGTCCCACTTGATCGAAGTTAACTTTAATGACAACTGCTCTCCCAAGTGAGGCGGTCTTAAGTGCGATCAGTCAAGATGGAGTGGGAGTGTATTTTACCAGTTTTTTGTTCCCGGACACTGAGTCAATCTATCAACTGCTCAATATGGAAAAGCACCTGACCATCTGTTTTATGGGTTTGCTAATGATGCCGCTAATATGGTGTTGGAGGCGATCGCCACAGCGGCTATCCTCTCCCCCAATGGCACCCTCCAAATTGGTCGTCAAGCCCTACGAGAAGCACTGTATCAAACCTCCAATTTTGAAGGCGTTACAGGATCTCTTAGCTGCCATCCCTTTGGCGATTGTGCCCACAACCCTTTTAGCACTGTTCAATTCCAAGACCCTCGTACCAGCTTACAGGGACTGGAGAATAATCGTGTTTCGGACTCACTCCCACATGAATAGGTTCAATCCTCTCATCCCTGACAGCAGCTAGCCATCTGATTGTATTATCCGAGCGACAAAAGGGTGCAATCTTTATGGTATTTCCGTTTATTGATTTTGCTCAGAACATTCTATGACATCGGCACTTCGCAAAGCCATTCCTTCGGGAATATTAAAATCGGTTAAATCTCTCCATCATCGCTGGCAAACCTTGAGCATTACCACCAAGTTTTCAGTCGGTTTTGGTGGATTGCTTGGCTTGATTATTTTTGCTTTTGTCAATAGCTATCTAGCTTTTGAAATTGTCAGTGGTCAAGCGGATAAAGATATTTCTACTAGCATAGAACTTCAGCGACTGGTTTTGGAAATGGATCGACGCTTACGAGAATCTCGCAACCATCAACGGGATTTTTTCCTACGCTATCCTGAAATAGGTTTTGCTGAAGCGAGAGATATTTATGCCCAACAGGCAGTGCAAAATATTGATGAAATCCTGCGCCTAATTGCTCAGTTTAGAGAATTGATTAAAACTGATTGGGTGAGTGATTCTCTGCAACGGAAAAATGTAGATTTAAATTTGTATTTATTATCGGCAGATCGCTATGAAAAGACTTTTGTAGAAGCAGTAAATTTAGTGACTCGATTAGCGGATGAGAAACACGGATTACAAGCTCAATTATATCAGACTGGATTCCAAATTGAAAAGTCTCTTGAATCTCTAGAAATCTCGCTGAAAGAGCAATATCAAGCTCTGCGAATTGCAAAAAAAGAGTACCTCATTACTCGCCAACGCCCCTATATGCAATCTGCTTTTAATTTACTCCTAGAACTTCGGCAAGAAATTGCGGAAAGTAACGAGTTGAGTTCGGAAAAAAAAGGAGAGATTTTTCGCCAACTTGATGACTACCAAAATATTGGCCAAGAAATTCTCAAATTAGATGTAGAAATTAGATCGAGATTTCGAGATTTTGATTTACAAGCCCAAACCATTGATAGCATTTCCGATCAACTGATTATATTGGCGAATGAAGAGGTGAAGAAATCGGAAAAAAAAATTGAAAAAGCCAGTCAGTTTGTTTCTATCATTTTAATCGTTTCTTTTCTGATCGGGATTATATTTACGGCACTAATTGCCCGTTTATTTAAGGTGAGTATTACAGAAAATATTCTGAAGTTAACTCAAGGTGTAGAACGGATAAAAATGGGTAGGCTTGATCATCGAGTGGAGATGAATACACAAGATGAATTGGGGGAGTTGGCAGAAGGGTTTAATCAGATGGCTACGCAAATTCAAGCCTTGGTGAATAATCTGGAAAATCAGGTAGCTGCACAAACTGTCGAGTTGCGAAAGCGGGAGGCTTTATTAAATGAAACGCAAAAGATTAGTCAATTGGGTGGATGGGAATTAAACTTAAAAACTCAGGAATTAATTTGGACGCAGGAAGTTTATCATATCTATGGATTAGATCAGGACTATCAACCGACTTGGGAAGAAATGCTATCCTTTTTTGAGGGAGAGGCACGCTGTCAATTAGAGGAGTCTATACAACAGGCGATCGCCAATTGCATTTCTTTCGATTTAGAGTTACCCTTAAAATGTCATTCTGGGGAACTTATTTGGGTTCGCTTCATCGGTAAACCCTTTTGCGAAGAGGATAAAGTTACTAAACTTAAAGGTGCTTTTCAAAATATTACCGATCGCAAAGTGATTGAAGTTGCTCTCCAAAAAGCGAAAGAAGCTGCGGATAACGCCAACAAAGCTAAAACAGAATTTCTTTCTAATATGAGCCATGAACTACGAACTCCCCTGAATGGCATTTTAGGCTATACCCAAATCCTCAAACGCTCTAAAAATATTCAGGGTGAAGATCGCAAAGGTATAGAAGTCATTCATCAATGTGGTTCCCATCTTCTCACCTTGATTAATGATATTCTAGATATGTCCAAAATTGAAGCGAGGAAAATAGAACTCTATCAACAACCTTTTGACTTAAATTACTTCTTAGATGGAGTCGCCTCAATTTGCAAAATTAAAGCCGTTCAAAAGGGTTTGGACTTTAAATCAATCTATTCTCCTGATTTACCCCACACCATTGTAGCCGATCAAAAAAGATTAAGACAGGTATTGATTAACTTAATTGGTAATGCGATTAAGTTTACCGATCAAGGTCAAATCACTTTTAAGGTTGAGTTAATTGATCACCTCTCTAGAGAACAACAAACTCTGGCAAAAATTAAATTTGATGTTGAAGATACAGGGATTGGAATTATCCCAGAACAGTTAACGAAAATTTTTAGTCCTTTTGAGCAAGCAGGCGATCCTTCCCGGATGTCAGAAGGAACAGGATTAGGGTTAGCAATTAGCCAAAGTATTGTCCAGTTAATGGGAGGGAAAATTGCAGTAGACAGCCAACCGAATCGAGGGAGTAAATTTTTCTTTGAAGTTGAGTTTTTATTAGATTTGCATAGCACTAAACCACAGTTAAATGTACTGGATTATCCGATTAGAGGCTATGAAGGGAAGAGACGCACTATTTTAGTAATTGACGATCGGTGGGAAAATCGCTCTTTAGTGGCTAATTTACTCAGTCCGCTAGGATTTACCTTGGTGGAGGCTACCGATGGCAAGGAAGGATTAGAACAAGTGAAAAAAGTGAATCCAGATTTAGTGATTACTGATATTTTTATGCCGATTATGGATGGACTAGAGTTTACTCAAACTCTACGGCATTTGGATAGGTTTAAGGAAATTCCCATTATTGCTTCTAGTGCTAGTCTGGCGGAATTTGATGAAGTTCAAACCCAAGGAATTGGTTGGAATGATTTTATTACTAAACCGATTGAAACAGAGGTATTGTTGGCTAGCTTAAAAAAACATCTGAGTTTGACTTGGATTTATGATGAGAGCTATGATTTGAATCCTTGGGGTGCTTCCCCTGTTCAGGGGAACTCAGATACGATGTTTTTCCCTCCTAAATCGGAATTGCAAAATCTGTATCAAGCAGCACGTATTGGCGATATTGAAGGGATGGAGAGCGAAATTAAGCGTCTGACAACGGTGGATGAGAAATATGATCGTTTTGCTAACCATACTTTGCATTTACTGGATGAATTTGCGATTGAAGAAATTAAGGCTCTGTTAGAAGAGTTTTTTCAAAAAGTAGAAAATACGGTGTGATGTAAATGGGTTTAAAGAAACTTTTGCCAAAGAGCGATCGCCAAATTCACGCAGAGAATTCCTACCATCATCGTCAGAACAACAAAAAGACTAATACTGATGAGCGATCGCCATCGTGAAGGACCAGAAGACATAGACCACCTCAATTACCATAGACAAGATGAACTCATTTTAATACAATAACTACCAACTGATCCCCATCCAAGATAAGGTTAACTTCGCCCAAAAGCCAACTCAGCCATGGGATATCCAGACAATCGTCAATTCCGTACACCTTACTGTCTCCATGAGCGCCCTCAAATCTTCTCGCCCTCAAATCTTAATCATTGACGATTCCCTCAATAACCTGCATATGCTCTGTGCTACCCTGAAAAAAGCAGGGTACAAAACCCGTGGGGTGAAAAACAGCAAAATGGCTTTAATGAGTATTCAAGCCTGCCCGCCGGATTTAATCTTACTAGATATTAGAATGCCAGGACTCGATGGCTATGAAGTTTGTCAGCGATTAAAAGCTAATCCTAGAGTCTGTGATATCCCTGTCATTTTTATTAGTGCCTTAGAACAACCGATTGATTTAGTGAAAGCTTTTAATGTTGGTGGCTGTGACTACATTACCAAACCCTTTCAGATCGAAGAAGTCTTAGCGAGAATCAACCATCAACTGATGATTCGGACTCTGGAAAAAAAACTGATAGAGCAAAATTGGCAATTACAATCTGAAATTAAACAACAAGAAAAAAACCGTAGAGCACTACAAGAATCGCAAGAAAAATTTTCTAAAGCTTTTTTACTCAGTCCCCTAGCTATGGCGATCGCCCACTATCCTCAAGGAGAATTTATCGATGTCAATCAAGCCTTTCTGGACATCACAGGATACTCCAAATCCGAAATCCTAGGAGAAAACGAAAACCCCCTCACTCTCAACCTCTGGGTGGATACCCATCAACGAGATCAATTCTCCACTCTACTCAAAACCCATCAACGCATCCAAAACTACGAAATTCAAATCAAAACCAAAACCGGAGATCAGCGCACCATTCTCCTGTGCGCCGAACTACTTTGTCTGCAAGACCAACTCTATGTCCTTTGTCTGCTCAACGACATTACAGAACACAAAAAGATGGCACAAGAACGCAATAAAGTCCTCACGGAATTACAAGAAAAAATTAGATTGGAACAAGCTACCCGTCAAGTGGTGGCACGAATGCGCCGTACCCTAGACATTGAGCAAATTCTCCGCACCATTACCGAAGATATTCGCCAAACCCTCCAATGCGATCGCGTCGGTATTTTTCGCTTTAACCCCGACTGGAGTGGAGAATTCATCGCCGAATCTGTTACCGCCGGATGGCAATCCTTAATGGCAGGAGACCAGACTTTTGCTAACACCCTCAAAAGCAATCGCTGTACCGTTAACCTCTACACTAAAGGCGATCGCCTCTTCCTCGACACCTATCTCCAAGCAACCCAAGGGGGACGCTACAACAGCCAACTTCCCTATATCTGCATTAACGACATCGAACAATCCGGCCTCGATCCCTGCTACATCGACTTACTCCGTCAATTCCAAGCCCAAGCCTATCTCATCGTTCCCCTCTTCACCGAAACCCAACTCTGGGGACTCCTCGCCTGCTATCAAAACCACAGCCCCCGCATTTGGACAGACACCGAAATTCACTTCATTGTCGAAATTGGCGAACAACTCGGCGTTACCCTCGCGCAAGCCAAACTCCTTGAACGAGCACAACAACAATCCCAAGCCCTCGCTCACGCCAAAAACCTAGCAGAAATCGCCAATCAGACCAAAAGCGAGTTTCTGGCCAAAATGACCCACGAACTCCGTACCCCCCTCAATGCCATTCTCGGCTTTACCCAAATTCTCCAGCAAGACTCCAGCTTGTCTAGCCAAGTTCAAGACTACCTGAGCATCATTCATCACAGCGGCAATCATCTGCTCAGTCTCATTAATGATATTCTAGATATGGCTAAACTAGAGTCGGGTAAAATTACCCTGAATCCCCGTTCCTTTAATCTTCACCAATTCCTAGATTATCTTAGGCAAGTTCTCTACCAGCGAGCCATTGCTAAAGGACTAACCTTTGAAATTATTTGCGACCCTCACCTTCCCCAAACCCTCCATGCTGATGAGGGTAAATTGCGCCAAGTTCTACTCAATCTTCTCGACAATAGCCTCAAATTTACCGCCACAGGAACCATTACTTTGCGGGTTACCTACCCCTCTGGATTGCGCTTTGAAGTGGAAGATACTGGAGCGGGCATTGCTACAGAATTACTCTCTACATTATTTAATCCTTTTTGTAATTCCCCTTCCCAAGAGGGTACGGGTTTAGGGTTAGCTCTGAGCCAACGATTGGTCAACTTAATGGGAGGACAAATTCAAGTGAAAAGCCAATTGGGTCAAGGATCTCGCTTTAGCTTTGAAATCCCTGTAGACTGGGCGGAAGAAATGGTATCTGGACAAGGTTGTTCTTGTGAAAATGTGATTGGATTAGCCCCTAATCAACCTATTTATCGTATATTGGTGGTGGAGGATAATTGGGCTAATCGCCACCATTTGGTTAATCTTCTTCAATCGGTTGGATTTGAAGTGCGTGAAGCAACCCAAGGACAGGAAGCTATTGGGTTATGGCAAACCTGGTTCCCCCACTTAATCTTAATGGATGTCAAAATGCCTGGTATGGATGGCCATACAGTGGCTCAGGAAATTCGTGCTACTGCTCAAGGACAGGATACGGTGATGATTGCCCTCACTCCCCAGTCTTGTACGGATAGTGTTACCGATTTGATGACTCTGGGATGGGACGATCGCCTTAGTCAGCCAATTCAAGAACCGATGGTTTGGAAAAAACTGGCTGAACATCTCGGCGTAATTTACCAGTATACCGATCCGGTTGGTGATTGTTTCCACGAATTAGACCCCTTGCCTGGTGCAGGGCGGATAGATGCTAATCAGGTTTCTTTCGCTCAGTTGGAACAAGCTTTAGGTCAAATGTCTCCAGAGTGGATTAATCAAGTGTATCAAGCGGCTTGTAAGGGTTCAGATCTGGCTATTCTCGGCTTACTGGATGCTATGGCTTCTCAATTTCCGGTTTTAGCTGATCAATTAGCTCATTGGGCTAATAATTTTGAGTTTGACCAGATTATCACGCTTGTAGAACCTTTTGAATCGTTCCGAGACTCACTATGAATTCTGAATCTAAACCGGCGGCGATCGCCGAAATTCTAGTTATCGACGATAATGTGGTTAATGTGCGCCTCTTATCTGATATTCTCACAGGAATGGGTTATGATGTTCGGAAAGCACTTAATGGTAAATCTGCTCTGAATTCGATTCAAATTTCTCTCCCGGATTTGATTTTACTAGATATTAGAATGCCAGACATGGATGGCTATGAAGTGTGCAAAGTTTTGAAGGGAGATCCCAAAACTACTGATATTCCGGTGATCTTTATTAGTGCTTCTGATGATACTTGGGATAAGGTGAAAGCTTTTCAAGTGGGAGGAGCGGATTATATTACTAAGCCTTTCAAAAATGCTGAGGTTTTAGCCAGAGTCAAAAATCAATTGCAAATCCGAACATTGCAAAAAGAATTAATTCAAAATAATCAAAAATTGCTTCATGTTAACCAGGAGCTAGAACAATTTACAGCGGTAGTTTCTCACGATCTGCAACAGCCGATTCAAAGTATTTTAGGATTTGCTAGATTGCTAGAATTTAGCCTGAAAGACCAACTCCCCCCCGATGAGCTATCTTACTTACAGAGTATTGTTAGTGCTGGAAATCGGATGAAAAAGTTGATCCAAGATTTGCTCTGTTATGCTAAAATGGGTCAAGAAGAAATCAGGTTAGAGCATCTAGATTGTGAGCGAATTATCAAACAAGCTCAAGAAAACTTAGCCAATGCGATCGCGGAAAGAAATGTAAATATTCATTGTTATTCTTTACCTTGGATTCGTGGTAATGAAATCCAATTAATTCAGCTATTCCAAAACCTGATTAGTAATGCTATTAAATTTACGCCTCCAGATGTCCAACCGGAAATTAAAATCAAAGCGGTGATCCGCCAAAATAAATGTCTTATTAGTGTTCAAGATAATGGCATTGGCATTCCCCCAGAAAAAAATGATCAGGTCTTTCAAGTATTTAAGAGATTCCATGACGCTAAAACTTATACAGGTCATGGGATTGGATTAGCAACGTGCCGCAAAATTGTGGAAAAACACGGAGGAAAGATTTGGTTTAAGTCCCAAGTGAATCGTGGAACCTCTTTCTATTTTACGCTTCCCATTCCAGAGGAGGAACAGGAGCATCGGGAAGCAGTGGAATAATCAGATCTAAAATGGATTCAAAATCAAATTGATGGAGTTTTTGATGGAAAAATTCTATTAATTCCCCTCGGCTACTAGGCAATGCTTCTAAGAGGGCAACTACTCTTTGATCGTCTAAACTGACAGTCGCTTCATACATTTCGTGTACCCACTCAGCAGACATGGTGGATAAGGGGGTGCAATCAATGGTGTCACTATTGATAAAGCTAGAAGTCTCAGGATTACTCTTCTGGGCTTCATAAATGTATTCGAGGGACAAATACTGAGCTAGGGTAGCAAATAGGATAGAATCCTGAAGGGGTTTACGCAGGAGACGATTATAACCGGCAGCGGCGATTAATTCTTCTTCATTTTCAAAGGTGATCGCGGTGAGGGCGATAATTGGCAAATTTCTGCCTTCGGGAGTTGCTCGAATTTGTTGAATGGTCTGATAATCTTCTCTCTGAGCAAGGCGCAAATCCATTAAAATTAGATCGGGATGGTACTGCTCCCATTGGGCGATCGCCTCTGCTCCACACCCTGCCAGCAGCACCCCAAACCCCACTCCCTGCAACAGGCGCATCAACCATTCCTGATTTTCCCAGCGATCCTCCACTACCAAAATCTGGTAATCAACGGGTGCGGAAAAACCCCGCACGCGCCGATCACGCTCCTGATCATCCTGCCCAGAAACTCTCTCTGCCACCGGAATCTGAAACCCAAAAATCGTCCCTCGATTGATCTGACTCGATACCTTCAGTTCCCCTCCCAAAAAGGTGACAAACTTATCGCAAATAGACAATCCCAAACCGGTTCCTTCCTGAGACTTTAACCCCGCAGCCGTCTGCTGAAATGGCTGAAACAATAAGGGGATCTCCTCTGGTGCAATTCCTGCTCCCGTATCTTCTACCTCAATTTCTAGCCGAGAATCAGTCGCCGCAGGATGATAGGCGATGCGTAAAATGACCTTACCTTGTTCTGTAAACTTAATGGCATTCCCTAATAAATTAATCAAAATTTGCCGTAACTTGCCTTCATCGGTGATCAACCATCTGGGTAAACGGGTGGTTTTCTCCACTTGCAGCTCAATTCCTTTTGCTTGCGCTTTCAAACTCAACATTTGATAGAGAGTATCGAGGAATGCTTCAATATCCATCGGTGCCAGATTAAGCCGCAAATAACCTGATTCTACTTTCGATAAATCTAAGACGTTATTGATTAAACCTAACAAATGTTCGCCACTGCGATAAATAATCTCCAGGGGATGTTGAATTTGTGAGGTAATTGCTACATCGCGTAACAGCACTTGGGTAAATCCTAAAATCGCATTCAGGGGGGTTCTTAATTCATGGCTCATATTGGCTAAAAATTGACTTTTAGCCTGATTAGCTGCTTGAGCCTGTTGGAGGGCGCGATCGCGTTCTAATTCTACTTGTTTGCGTTGAGTAACATTCCGACCAATCCAAATTACCTGATCTGCTGCCATGGGTGATAGGGTGGTAGAAAACCAGATTTTTCTCTGGTCAAGTTCTAGGTCATAATCGAAGGTAATGGGTATTTTGTTGGTCACTACTGTTTGCAATCGCTCGATTAACTGATCTCGCTGCTCTCCGTAAATCAGGCGATCGATGGTTTCTGAGACTAATTCTACTTCGTCGCCTAGGGTAATGCCTGTGGGGATCATTTTGATCGTTTCGGCGGTGGTATCCAATACTAGGACAATATCGAGCATGGCACTAAACACGGAGCGCATTTCCATTTCTGAGGTTTGGATTTTTTGTTCTAGGAGTTTGCGATCGCCCACATCGAGTAAAATACCAAACAAGCCAATGGTCTCTCCTGTCATGCCTAAAATCGGCTGTATCCTGACTTCTCCATAGCGTAAATGTCCATCTTCACTATAAAAATCGACTTCCAAATCCTGGGGAATTGCCTTGGCGATCGCCGTCTCAATACTGGTATAAAACTGCCGCCGATGCTCAGGATGAATCCGTTTCAGCACCTGCGGGTAATTTAAGGGCTGCGGCTCGATCCCTAGCATCCGATAAAACTCTCTTGATCCTCGGATTTCCTGAGTCTGTTGCTGCCATTCCCAACTGCCTAAATGAGCAATCCGCTGTACTTCTCCCAGAGGAGTCTCCGCAAATCCCTTACCGCTAATTTCCCCGTGGGGATTCTGCCACAATTGACATTCAGGGCAAGGTAGGAGATAGCCGGAACCTTCTTTGAGTCTGGCTTTCAACCGCATCCGCTCTAACTGTACTTCTATAGCACTGACTACATCTCCCACTTGGGGCGATGATAAAAACATTACTCCTTGTTTGGCTAACTGTTTCGCTGTTAATAGATCGATGCTGCTATTCCCTAACACCAGTAAGGGAATTTGCGAGAGATGAGGATTGGTTTTAATCCCTTGATAGACTCGTTGCCACAATCCTTCTTGTTCATTTCCGCTTGCTGAAAGAGAGTGGATGACCACTAGATGGGGTAAAAAATGGTCTATGAGTGAGGCAAATTGGGTTTCGGCGTTCGCGGAGCGACTCCCCAGGAGTATCGCCCGTACTTCATAGCCCACATCCAGCAAAACCTGCTGCAGAGGCTGTACTGCAACCAGGGAACGGGCAATTAAAACCAGGCGATCGAGGGACATGGGAGAACAACAGTTAACCGTTGATAGCGATCAATAGAATAGCGTAGATTTAGTGGGGTGCCATTAATTTTTACCTGTGAATCATTTTCATGTCGGCGAAGCAGATACTCTGAGAGTATCCAGCACTTTTGGATCTTTCGAGGGACATCTCGATCTCCCCAACCCCTCTTAAAAAAGGGGGCAGTAAAAGTCCCTCTTTTTAAGGGAGATTTTCCGCAAGCGGACAGGAAAGGGGGATTAACACTTACCGTCCATCAATACAGTGCCAAGTGCTGTAAATATGATGATAACTTTTCTTTCCATAATAAATCTTTGACTTTACTAATCCGAATTGTAAACATTTGTGTTCTCTCATTCATGTCGGCTTGCCGAAACTAGTTTACTAAAAAACATAAAATAATTCCCTATAACTGTCCTATGAGAATTTTATTAACCGAAGATGACTCAATTCTAGCCACTCTGCTCCATGAAGCTCTTACCTATCAACATCATGTGGTTGACGTTGCTGCCGATGGAGAGATCGGATGGGAATATACTCAAAGCCTCACTTACGATATGATTCTCCTCGATATTGATCTGCCCAAATTAGATGGATTAAGTTTGTGTCAACGCCTACGCAACCAAGGATATCCAGGCCCAATCATCTTATTAACCGCCAGACACAGGAGTGGCGATAAAGTCGAAGGATTAGACGCGGGAGCAGATGATTATCTGGTAAAACCCTTTACCGTCGAAGAACTCAATGCTCGGATGCGGGCAGTGATGCGCCGCCGTGAATCCTACAAAGAATCCAGGTTAATTTGGGGGCAATTGTGCTTAAATCCTGCTACGTGCGAAGTTACTTTTCAAGGAAGTCCTCTGTCGCTGTCTGGGAAAGAATATAGTTTATTGGAATTATTTTTACGCCATCCCCAGAGGATATTTAGCAGTAGTCATATTTTAGATCATCTCTGGTCATTTCCTGACTGTCCAGGGGAAGATACGGTGCGCGCTCATATCAAGCGATTGCGACAAAAGCTCAAACGCGCAGGAGTTGAGGAGATGATTGAGACTATTTATGGCATGGGATATCGTCTGAAACCGGCTGAGACTTCTCCCATGACAGAGCCAGAGCCAACCCAATCACTAGAGGCAGAAACGCAAGCGGCGATCGCCATGGCTTGGGAAACCTTTAAACAACCCATCCAAGAACGCCTGAGGCTTCTGGCAGAGATGATCGCCGCCTTAAGCCAAAACTCTGTATCCGAAGATCAGCGCCAGCAAGGCCGAGAAATTGCCCATAAATTAGTGGGATCGCTGGGAATGTTTGGCTATCGACAAGGCTCTGAATGGGCAAGAGCGATGGAACAGATTCTCCTCTCGGAAACCTGGCAGGAGCAAAAGGATCAGCTGCGATCGCATCTAACCCAACTCCAAACTCTCCTGTTCATGCCGGAGGAAGCCGGAAATCAATCCCCCCCTAGCCAACCAGAAGTAGCCGATGAACTCACAGGACTAATGCGCCGCCATCACGCCATCAGGGAACTCCAACACCAATTAGACAGCTATCCTCAAACCTTGACTCTAGCCTTGATTGATATTGACAACTTTCAGGAAATCAATATCCAAGGGGGATATACCCTAGGAGATCAAGTCCTCCAGAAGATTGCTCAACTGTTAAGTGCTACTTTCCCCCCCAAAACCCTCATGGCTCGCTGGGGAGATGATGAATTTCTCTTAGCTCTCCTTGGATGGGAGGCTGCCACAGCCGAAAATCGACTCCAACCCATAGCTCTTGCAGTCTATCAGCTCAAATGGGAATCTTGGCCGGCGCTCCAGGTTACTCTTACCATGGGTTTTGCCCAATTTCCTGATCAAGGGCAACAGCTAGAGAAGCTCATGTCGCAAGTACAACAGCAGATTAAGGTCAAACGGCGATCGCCCTAATCCGAATCTCCACTTCCTGAGATCCTTTGGGCACATACTTAAACCCCAACTCAGGAATATAACTGAGACTATCATTTTTAAACACTCCGACTGCCACTAAAGCATCTAGACAAGAACCCATAATATTATCCCCATCTGCATTCATCCGTTGCTTCCCTCGCAACTCAATCTCCACTCGCGCCTGTTTCAAAGGCAAATCTAAACCCTCATTTTGCTGGGCAAGTTGAACAATCAGTTCCCCTTCTGCCTCTTGTCGCCACTCTCGATATCGCTCCGGTAAATAGGTTCCCCGGTGAGTCACTCGCGGCCGAGCTTTGGGAACGACTCCCCCCGGTAGAATAAATCGCAGGAGAGGACGATCAAGTTCGGGAGTGGGAGCAATGGCAGCCTGGAGAGTTGTGAGACTGCGTTTGACATCTTTATGTCCGCTTGCGGATACGGGCTGCGTTGGATATGAATCGGAGAGGGGGAGAGGAGGGGAGCTAGGCGGATGGCGGCAACTTGGCCAGGTGCGGGCGATCGCCCTATAGACTTCCACAGCAGCAACACTCAGACCACAATCCTGCCTGAGCCACTGCTCCCATTCAGACTCATTCTCCAACCGTTGACGGCTTTTTTCCAGTAGCACCCCGATCTCGTGACCATAAATCAGGGACTGCTGAGGATGAGTCTGACAATACTGGTGTAAAGTGCGAAGGCGATCGCATAGCGACATAACTAGCCTACTCTCACCAATCTCTTCAGACTAAGCCGTTTTCCGCTCGCACAGAGACTCCGCAGGAGTATCCGCCTCCGATGCTGGTAACGTCAAAATTTCCACCCCCCCATCTGTAACCGCCACCGTATGCTCAAACTGAGCGGACAACTTACCATCTTTTGTCACCGCCGTCCACTTATCCTCCAACACCTGAGCCTCATGAGTCCCCTCATTAATCATCGGTTCAATTGTAAACACCATCCCCTTCCGCAGCACCTTCCCCTTGCCCCGCACTCCATAATGAGGAATTTGCGGAGCCGTATGAAACTCACGACCAATCCCATGACCCACAAAATCTCGCACTACCGAAAACCCATGAGCCTCCGCATACTCCTGAATCGCAGCCCCAATATCTCCGACTCTCCCCCCCGGTTTAACCGCCGCAATTCCTCGCATCATACACTCATACGTTACCTCCACCAACTTTTTCGCCACCGGAGAAGGAGTCCCCACAAAAAACGTCCGAGACGTATCGCCGTAATAGCCATCCACAATCGGCGTGACATCGATATTGATAATATCCCCGTCCCTCAGCTTCTGTTTAGCATTCGGGATGCCATGGCAAATCACCTCATTCACGCTCGTACAAATCGACTTGGGAAATCCGTGATATCCCAAAGGCGCGCTTTTCGCTCCATGCTCAAGAGTCCAACGCTCTGCCTCGTCATTTAACTCTAGAGTACTCACCCCCGGTTGCACCATCGGAGCCAGGTAATCCAGCAGTTTATTAGCCAAAATTCCGGCTTGGCGCATTTTGGCAATTTCCCGGCGTGATAACAATACGATCGTTTCGCTTCCCATGTCCTGATTGCTCACTATTCCTTCACTTTACCCATGATAAACGCCTCTGTCTCAGGGGAGATAGGTCAAAGAAAAATGAGAATGATGTTAAAAAATATCAAATTGTTACAAGTTTAACTGTTTTTTGGTCGTTCCTTGTTTTTTGAGCTAGGGTGAATCTATAAGGTTCAATTAGTTACATTAAGAAGAGGTAAACATTTATGGTTTCCACTGCCGTAAAGATGTCACAGCCTGCGACTCCGGCTCATATTTGTCCCATGGATCGAACCTGTAGTTACTTGCAGCAAGCAGGTTCTGAACTCAATATCGATCCGGGCATCCTTGCCGTTTTAGAGCATCCCCGCAAAGTAGTTACGGTTTCTATTCCAGTCAAGCTTGATACCGGAGAAGTCCGAGTTTTAGCTGGACATCGCGTGCAGCATTGTGATGTGCTTGGCCCTTACAAGGGAGGAATTCGCTTTCATCCTGCCGTCACCTTACAAGAAGTCTCAGCTTTAGCCATGTTGATGACTTGGAAGTGTGCGTTGCTTGGCATTCCCTATGGGGGCGCAAAAGGAGGGATTGCCATTGATCCGAGTCATTACAGCGTAGGTGAGCTAGAACGGATTACCCGTCGTTATACCAGCGAACTGATTAAAGATATCGGCCCTGCTGTTGATATTCCAGCACCAGATATGGGAACCTCGGCCCGGGAAATGGCGTGGATGATGGACACTTATTCCATGAATGTGGGCCATGCGGTTCCGGGAGTAGTGACGGGTAAACCTTTATCGGTGGGAGGCTCTAAGGGACGACAACAGGCAACTGGAAGAGGGGTAATGATTGTGGTTCGAGAGGCTTTAGCTCAATGGGGACAAGAGTTAGCGGGGACTTCGGTGGTGATTCAAGGGTTTGGGAATGTTGGTGGTGCGGCGGCGTGGTTGTTCCATCAAGCAGGTGCGAAGGTGCTGGCGGTTTCTAATGTGGCTGGTGGGGTGTATGCGCCAGAGGGTTTGGATATTCCTGCGTTGCAACGTTATGTGGCGGAACACCGGGGAGAGATGGCGGGTTTCCCTGGGAGCCAGGTGGTGAGTAATGAGGAGTTGCTGACTTTGCCGTGTGATGTGTTGGTGCCAGCGGCGTTGGAGGATCAGATTACGGAGGCGAATGCGGCTGGGATTCAAGCGAAGGTGGTGGCGGAGGCGGCGAATGGCCCGGTGACGCTGGTGGCGGATCAGATGTTGCAGAGTCGTGGGGTGATGGTGTTGCCAGATATTTTGGCGAATGCGGGTGGTGTGGTGGTGAGTTATTTGGAGTGGGTGCAGGGCCAATCTTATGTGTTCTGGGATGAGGAACGGGTGAATCATGAGATGGAAGGATTGATGGTTCGTGCTTATCATCGGGTGGCGGAAAAGTCTAGGGAGCGGGGGATTCCTTTGCGCTTGGCGGCTTATACGTTGGGTGTGGGTCGGGTGGCTCAGGCATTGAGCGATCGCGGTTTATATCCGTAGGCAATTTCATCTTTCTTAATCTCTCACACACTTACAAATTCTCTTGCTAGAATTTAGGTAATCAACTTTGAAATTGCTTTTTAATATTCAGGGATCAATTTTTTAATCTCTTTCATGTCTGACTTGATTTAGATAAAACTTGCCTTAAGAGGAATAGGAAAATTGGCAAACAGAAGCCGTAATAAACCTTCTAGCTTTCGCCTGCCTATTCCTCTGCAACAGGGCAGTGTGTTAGTGACTCAACTTTTGTCTCATCTTTCCAGTTCTTGGAGCGATTACCCATGTTAAAAACCCTTGATTTAAAAAAATCTTATCCTCAAGAAAACCCAGCCAAAGCCTTAGTGCTGTGG
Source organism: uncultured bacterium (assembly GCA_964616725.1). Taxonomy (GTDB): domain Bacteria; phylum Cyanobacteriota; class Cyanobacteriia; order Cyanobacteriales; family Desertifilaceae; genus Roseofilum. The sequence continues at coordinate 45,206 of CAZTRW010000004.1, read as the reverse complement.
AAAGAAAATGCTCTGGTTTTGCAGTTGGATCAAGTGGGTTTAGAAGACCTCCCTTTAGTTGGCGGTAAAAATGCCTCTCTCGGAGAAATGATCCGTCAGTTAACCCCCAAAGGCATTAGAGTGCCTCAAGGATTTGCCCTAACTGCCCATGCTTATCGTTACTTCATTCAATCTGCTGGTTTAGAAGCCAAATTGCGGGAGATTTTAGCTGATTTGGATGTGGATAATGTGCAGCAGTTGCATGAGCGGGGAGAAACGGTGCGATCGCTCATTCTCCATACCCGCCTGCCTCAAGAAATCGAAACCGCGATCGCCATGGGTTATCAGCATCTAGCGCAAATTTACGGTAAAAATCCTGATGTAGCTGTGCGCTCCTCTGCTACCGCAGAAGATCTCCCAGATGCTAGTTTTGCCGGACAACAGGATACCTATCTTAATATTCGTACCCTGCCCCAAGTTATTGATGCGGTTCATCGATGTTTTGCCTCTCTGTTTACTGATCGGGCGATCGCCTATCGCACCCACAAAGGCTTCGACCATTTCGAGGTAGCCCTATCCGTAGGCGTACAAAAAATGGTACGCTCAGACCTGGCTACCTCTGGAGTTATGTTCTCCATCGATCCCGAAACCGGATTCAAAAACGCTACCCTCATTACCGCCGCCTACGGACTCGGCGAAACCATCGTCCAAGGCTCAGTCAACCCCGACGAATATCTCGTCTTTAAACCCACCTTGCGAGAAGGGTTCCGTCCCATTTTGCAAAAGCGTCTGGGTCGCAAAGCCATTAAAATGGTTTATCGCCAGAGTGGGGACTACTCCACCAAAATCGTCCCCGTTCCCCTGTTCAGACAACGACAATTTGCCCTCAGCGACGAGGAAATCCTGCAACTCGCTCATTGGTCAATGATGATTGAAGATCATTACTCCCAATCTCGCGGCACTTATAGTCCCATGGACATTGAATGGGCTAAAGATGGCCAAACCGGAGAACTCTTTATTGTCCAAGCGCGACCGGAAACCGTACAATCCCAGAAATCCCATCAAGTCTTGCGCCATTATCAGTTGCAAGAAACCTCAGAGGTGGTAGTGCAAGGACGCTCGGTGGGAGAGGCGATCGCCTCTGGCAGAGCACGAGTCATCCTAGATGTGTCTCAAATCGATCAATTCCAACCCGGAGAAGTGCTGATTACCCATCGCACCGATCCCGACTGGGAACCGATCATGAAAAAAGCTCAGGCGATCGTCACCAATACCGGAGGACGCACCTGTCATGCCGCCATTATTGCCAGAGAAATGGGGATTCCCGCCGTTGTCGGTTGCGAAAAAGCTACAGAACGGATCATCACAGGCGATCCCATTACCGTCTCCTGTGCCGAAGGAGAAGAAGGCAAAGTCTATGCTGGATTACTACCATTTCACGTCCACGAGACTCCTCTCGATCATTTACCTGCCACTCGGACAAAAATCCTCATGAATGTGGGGAATCCCGAAGAAGCCTTTCGTCTCTCTGCTATTCCTTGCGATGGAGTCGGATTAGCGCGATTAGAATTTATCATCGCTAATCAAATTAAAGTCCACCCCTTGGCATTAATTCACTTCGATCAACTCCAGGATGAAACGGCTAAAGCCCAGATTGCCGAAATCACCGCTGATTATGCCCATAAACCCGATTTCTTTGTTGATCGCCTTGCTGATGGCATGGGAGCGATCGCCGCTGCCTTTTATCCCCATCCTGTCATTATCCGTTTCTCCGACTTCAAAAGCAACGAATACGCCAATCTTCTCGGAGGTTCTCAATTTGAACCCCAAGAGGAAAATCCCATGATTGGCTGGCGGGGAGCCTCTCGTTATTACGATCCCAACTATCGCCAAGCCTTTGCCCTCGAATGTCAAGCCCTAAAGCGCGTGCGAGACGAAATGGGATTAGTCAACGTCATTCCCATGATTCCCTTCTGTCGCACTCCCGCCGAAGGCCAAAAAGTTCTGGCAGAAATGGCCAAAAATGGCCTCCAACGAGGAGAAAATGGTCTACAAGTCTACGTCATGTGCGAATTACCCAGCAACGTAATTTTAGCCGCAGACTTCGCCCAAATCTTTGATGGATTCTCCATCGGCTCCAATGATTTAACTCAGCTTACCCTGGGCTTAGATCGCGATTCCTCCCTAGTAGCTCCTCTCTTTGACGAACGCCATGCAGCGGTAAAGCGCATGATTAAACTAGCCATTACCACCGCTCGAGAGCAGGGACGAAAAATTGGGATTTGTGGCCAAGCACCCAGTGATTATCCAGAGTTTGCCCAATTTTTGGTGGAGTTAGGCATTGATTCGATCAGTTTAAATCCTGATTCTGTGTTGAAAACTATGCTGGATATTGCCAGAATTGAACAGGGATAAGGGTTTAATTCTTCCCGATCTTCATCACCGGGTTTCTCCTAGAAGCCCGGTGATCCAGCACAAGGAAATAGCAATTCTCCTCCTATTTTTTTGCCTTCATCTAAGAGATATTCTAAGAAAGTGTGAGCCACCACAGATAATTGTTTGCCAGTCGGATAGACAACGAACCAATGGCGTTCAATGGGGAAATGTTCTACGTCTAAAATGGCCAGTTTTCCTGTTGCTCCTTCTAAAGCTAAAGTATGTAAGGATAACACCGATAATCCTAAACCACCAACGATCGCCTGTTTAATTGCTTCATTACTACCTAGCTCTAATTTCACTTTCACACTGACATTATGCTGATTCAGTAATTGCTCTACGGCACGGCGAGTTCCCGATCCTTCTTCGCGCATGATAAAAGGTTCCCCAGATAATCGCTCTAGAGGAATCTTTTTTTGACCTACCAGAGGATGCTCTCGTTGAGCTAAAACCACGAGGGGATTTTCTAAAAATCGATGGGGAGTAATATCAATACTGTCAGGTACTTGAGAGAGAATGTAAAGATCGTCTAGGTTTTCATTCATTCGCATGATTAACCCTTCGTGATTCATCACTTGTAAGGCAAAATCTACGCCGGGATACCGTTGACAAAATGGCCCTAATAGTCTAGGTACAAAATATTTGGCGGTGGTAATCACGCTCAGTTTCAGCTGCCCTTGTTTTAAGCCTTTTAAGTCGGCGATCGCCATCTCTAGCTGAGAGATCCGACCAAATATATCACGACAAGCTGCAAATAACTCCTGACCTGCGGATGTCAAGTATAATCGTTTACCAATCTGCTCAAACAAAGGCATCCCTATCACTTTAGTCAATTGCTTGACCTGCATAGAAATAGTCGGTTGAGTCAGATATAATTCTTCTGCTGCGCGGGTAAAACTACCGTGACGGGCGGCGGCTTCAAAGACTTTCAGTTGATGGAGGGTAGCTTGCTTCAAGAGCGGTTCCTCAATATAAAAAACAGCCTTTATAGATATTAATCTATCATAGCCATCAGAAAGACTGGGTTACCCCTATTTATTTCTTACGTTATCATCTTGATTAGAAAGAGCGAAAGAAACCCTTCCGAGGGTGCTATATGGCGATCGCGAGTGTAAGAGGTTGATAGAGGACACCCATTCCGGTTGGCAAACCAACCTTCCTAGCTTTGTCAGATGCCGATGTAGGATCAAGCAAAGTTTTTTCCTCTAACCCTCGCGAAGGTATAGCACCCTTTTTTTTGGTTTTCTCTTACTCCTGATTCACCTGCACTAAGCGAGAGGTGATCAATCGATCCATCCAGCTTTCCAAATAAGCCCGATTAGCCCGTTGTTGCTGAGGATCGGTCGTGTTTAGGGGATAGGGGGCCAGTCCCTTAATAGCAGCCGTAGTCACACAATACATCGATTTTTGGAAACTAACGCAAATTTTTACTAACAAGTCATCTTCGTGACGTAGACTGCGTTGATAAAACTGGTGAAGGTAGTCAGGAAGATAGTGGCGCATATCCTGCATTAACAGGGTAGGAGGCACTCCTGCTCCTCCGGTGGGTAGGGGATCGGCATAGAGAGCGCCATAGCCAAATTCGGCTTGATCTACGGGAATTTGGCGAGCTTGAGCGTTATAGGAAACGGTTCCTAAGAAAGGTGCACCCCGAAAGAAGATAGTATCCACATAGGGGACTGCCGTATCCATCAAAAAGGTAAAGCCTTGAGCTGGGGGAATAATATCGTAGTTTTTTCCCTGGATAGTGACGGTATAGCTGACGGGTGTATGGGCGGCAGCGACTAAACCCGCCAGGATGTGATCTACTACTTCTGGAATTGAGCGGATTTGTTGATGATCATAGCGATCGGATAAGTCAATAAACAAGTCGCTCATAATTCGCCAAAATTGTCCTAGGGCGCTGGTATATACCATTTGGCGGATCTGTTCGGGCAAAAAGTCAGGAAAGATTTTGTGGAGCAGTTGCATCGGAGGGTTGCCTTGAAGTTTCGCGGCGATCGCTCGCTCTGCATTTTCACGAAACTCTCGGGTATCCAAATACTCATCTAATTTCCCACCGCCATGCCAGAGCATAATCCGCATCACATACTCGGCATACTCATAGTTAATGCGATCGTGCCACCAATGGCGCAGGAGTTTAGGGAGCGACATTTCGCCGTTGAAGTATTTAAAGAAAGGAAACAGAACTAAAAATTGCTCCTGAGCCATGTAGATCAGATTCCGAGAATAGGCATCTAAGACAACGCCATAACTTTTGAGAATACCGACGACTTCCAGTAAATTTTCCGGCGAATGGGGGAGGAGATTTCCTCCAGACTCTAGGCGTGTGATATAAGCGACAAGAGGATGTTTAGAAGGGGCGATAGTTTGCGTAGTCATGTGGCCACTCACGAGTGAGGAAGGAGGGGAAGGGGGAAATAGAGAAATATGGATAGTCTTTGATTATAAAGCTTTTCAGTGCTCTGAGTGACGCTGCTGGCTCAACCAATGCTGCGGGATTGGCGATCGCCACCCAAAATTCCCCAATGCCGCTAAAATACTTGACAATAGTATCCCTTAAAGCCTTAAGCTTAAGCTGACAGCTAATCTCAAGTTTCCCACAGGAGAAGCATATGCTAGAGAGAAATACTTATCAAGGTGAAATGGAAGCAAAACTGCAACAATGGGGAGCCAAGCTGGATGAAATGAAAGCTCAAGCGGAGCAGGCTGGGGAAGAGGCTAAAGCAGACTTGAATAAACGGATTGAGGCTTTAACTGCCCAGCGGGAGGCAGCACAACAAAAGTTAGCGGCGCTGAAAGCTTCTAGTAATGAAGCTTGGGTGAGTTTAAAAGATGGGGTGCAATCGGCTTGGGATGAGTTGAGCGATGCCTTAGAAGAAGCTGCATCTAAGTTTCGATAGAGATTCTGTTAGATTCGGGATGCGGGGATTATTCTTCTTCCATGTTCAAGAGCACTTTTAAGACTCCTTTTTGTTGAGCGAGTTGAAATCCTTCTAGTCCTTGAGTTAAGGGGTATTCAGCGTGAATTAAGGGGGTGGTATCGACTTGATGATGAGCGAGTAAGTGGAGAGCCTTGTCAAAAGGGCCACATCGTGAGCCAATCAGGGTGAGTTCGTTGACCACGATCGCCGCAGCGTCTAAAGTAAGATGACCAGCATAGGTACTTTTCAGCACCAAAGTTCCTCGTGGACGCAGGGCGCGACAGGCGATCGCAAATCCTTGAGGATTTCCGGTACACTCAATTGTGCGATCAAATTGTCCTGCCTCAATATCCTCTGCAAACCCTACCTGAATTCCCCGTTGTTCTAACTGAGCTAACTTTTCTCGATGACGACCAATGACCAGTAAATCACATCCAGTTAACGCTAAAGTTTGGGCGACTAATTGTCCTAATTTTCCATCCCCGACAACTAACACTTTATCGCCTGGAGAAATAAAGACTTGCTCTTGAATTTCCAAAGCAGCCGCTAAGGGTTCTGTAAAGGTAGCAGCATTGGTTTCTACCGTCTCAGGAACTAAATGTAAATTCTGAATTGGTAAAGTTAAATAATCGGCAAATGCTCCCTGTCTATGCACAATCCCTAATACCGTTCGTCGTTCACAGTGGGTGGATTCTCCCCGCAAGCAAAACCGACATTCTCCACAACTGGCATTAATTTCTCCGACTACTCGTTGATCGATTAAATGATCTGGCCCTTCTATGACTCTGCCGACAAATTCATGACCAAGGATTCCTGTATAGGGGTAATATCCACGCAGGAGTTCTAAATCCGTATTACAGATGCCTGCTCGTAATACTTTAACGAGCGCTTCCCCGGCTGGAGGGGTAGGAATGGGTAAGTCTGTGCGTAGGTGTAGCTGTTGGTTTTCGAGCCAGATTGCTTTCATATCATGATGGCAGGTGAATATTAGGATGATCGTTAATGCTTGAGATCGAGATAGAACTGAAAGCGATCGCCTAAGGCTTCTACACTGAGTCCTTTTACCCAATATTCTACCAAGGCGTGACCAAACGCCCAAGCGTTGCGATCAGGAGTGCCAGAATGTTCTAACAGCAAAGGCCAGAGAGTTAATAGTTCAAACTTTACAATCGAGTCAGAATTATTACTGAAGAGAGGGAAGAGATCATAGGCCATTTGCAATTTGCCAATCACAACTGGTAACTGTTCAATAGGAATTTGTTCAGCGAGGAGATAGGCGAGAGTGGGTGAGCCAGTCGCCAGGGTAGAAATGAAACGAAGCACAGGACTTTTCAGCAGAGCCGTTAACCCTCCAGCGGTGGCCATTTGGAAAGTGTACCGATCAATAATTTTAGCAGCCGCCAGCGTACGGGCATCGCGATCACGCAAAAATCGGGCCAGCCTCTCCTGCTTCACCGGCCCCATCACCTCGATCAGAAATAATGATAAAGTATCCATATTCCATCCGGGACGACCTGTGGCTAGATCGGCAGTAACCACAGGAAAAACGCGATCGCACCATGAATCTAGCTGTTCTCTACGATACTCCGTCGCTTCCCGAATCGCCTGTTCTTTCGGACGTTCCCCCCATTGCCAGTCATAGGGAGGAGACCATTCTCGGATCGGGCGGAGGCGGTCAACTTGTGTTACTACAGCAATGATGGGTAACTCCCGTTGCTGTTGGCGTAACTGTTGGAGAAACCGGACATCCATTTGCAACGCCGGATCAAGAGCAGGAGTAACCAATAATACCAGATCGGCAGTAGCTCCATACTCTAAGACTTCCGCCGTCAAATCAGCACGCCCCATCTGTTCATAGCCAGGAGTATCCCAGAGATGCAAGCCCTCACCCGTTGCCCCCTGCCAGTAATATTTCTGAATTTTGTCTGTGCTGGGCAAAACATCGACTTGTGCCTGTTCTGATTGAAATAAGGTGTTAATCAGACTACTTTTGCCTGCGCCTGTCCGACCGACTAACAGCAGATTGAGGGGCTGTTGCTCTAGCTGTTCGGGAGGAGAGGCTTGAGCAATGATGGCGCGAAGGGTTTCGGTTTTGGCTTTGGGTAGGGTGAGGTTTGCGCCAGATACTTGTAATTCTGGTGCTTCTCTCCTACCGTAGAGGGCGATCGCCTGACGACAGAGATTTCGTAAAGCCACCTCCCGTAACATCTGACTGAGGTTGACTAGCAATTCCTGAGTCGCTTGATTGCTCCATTTCCGCGTCGCGCTTCTCGTAGCTGCGGCAACAGGATTTAACAGCCATTGCGCCCAACTCCACACCTGCAAAAACTTCCGCGCTGAAGGCTCTAGTTGGCGATAGATCTCATAGGCCTGATAAGCTTGTCCTACAGTCACTTGATTGAGCACCGGAGCAAGTTGTTCAATCCACCGTCCCACATCATTCACAGTACCTTGAATGAGACCATAGGCTTGGGGAATATAGATATTCAGCAGAGGATATGAACTCTGTTGCCCGTAAATTTCTGCTACCGCCACAATGACAGCTTGACAACGTTGCCAGAAGGTATTGCCATCTTCCCAGATGGGGCGATCGCCCTGAGCCTCTTTCAGAATCTTTTCTAAAGCCGTCTCAATCTTAGCCGCCGTTTCTACATCCGTCAAAACCGCCGCCGTTTCCGCCTCTAGGGTATCCATTGCCGCTGTCGCCTCAGCCACCACCGCTTCTACCTGCGCTACCATGGGGCGAGTCCACGCAACTAAGAGCCAACGCCAACCCAAAAACAGCAGAACAAAAACCGCCCAAATCCAACTAATTCCCCAATCATGAATTTGCCACGCTGCTGCTCCTACAATTAAGACGAGGAGAGAAGCAATGGGAATAGCAAGGATTATCCATTGCCAAAGTTTTAGCTGAACCATGACTGAATCGGATCAAGGAACAATCTGATTTTACTCACTTTTCCTTGAGAAAAGCGCTTCTCCCAATACGAAAAAGCCCCGGGTTTTAGAAAAACGGGGCTTTCGACATCTAACTTAGAAGTTGGTGGCGGGGAGCGGATTTGAACCACTGACCTTCGGGTTATGAGCCCGACGAGCTACCAGGCTGCTCTACCCCGCGTCACTCCCTCTAGTATAGATTATTATTTTTAATTGTGCAAGCTTTTCTATTTATTTTAAGCCAAAGCTAACTCGCCGCTGGCTTCCAAGCGCTGAAATTCTCCCAAGGTCATAAATGACTCAGATAGGGTATCTGCAATTAAGGGAGTAATCCATCCCAATTGCTTTAACAGGTGGATAGCAGCAGCATATTTAGCGCGCTTATGACCATCGATGACTTTAATGGCTAATCCCATGCCTTCACCGATGCGACCAATACATTGAACTCCTTCGGCTCCTGATTTACTCACTAATGCACCGTTACTGAGACGCATTAACTCGGTGTCAAATTTTCCTGGGCCGGCGATTAATTCGGGATAATGGGTCATAGCGCGAACGATGCGCTCTAAATCGAGATGATGACCAGAGGCTAACTGAGCATACAAAGTTCCCATCTGTACTAATTCCATGTAGTAGGTGGGTGCGCCACAGTCGTCACGGACACCAATGAGTTCATCGGCGGGAATTCTGAGGAGTTCGGCGACTTTAGCGAGAATGAGTTGTTGAACGGGGTGATTGCGTCGAAGATAGTTTTCTTTGAGCCAATGGCGTTGCTGACAGACGGCTAGCATGCCAGCGTGTTTGCCAGAGCAGTTGTGTTGTAGGGGACTTTGAGAGCCAGGAGGAAGGGGACATTGAAGGGCTGTGGGTTCGATTTCGCAGCGCCAGAGGATGTTAAAGACTTGTCTGGCTTGTTCTGTAGTTCCTTGGTGGGAACTGCACATGATGGCCAAGTCGCGATCGCTTAAATTATAGCGTTCTAACGTCCCTGTACTGGTGACTGCTAGGGCTTGAAAGGGTTTTAAGGCAGAGCGAATGAAAGTAGCTGTTTCCGCATCTCCAGCCACAGATAGGGCGCGTCCTTTATCATCACACACGATCGCTTGCACCGAGTGGGTCGATTCCGTAATGCCTTCCCTCAGAAGACTCACTTGTAAAGCAGGAGTACGTTTTCCTCTGGTCATGATTCAATTACTGATTGGGGGTAGAAAAATGTAAGAGGCATCTCCACGTTACCGCTTCTGTGCCGAGAAATAGGGCTAATCCTACGAAAGTCCAATGGAGGCGTTTGAGAATGGGTTGGATTTGATAGGTAAGGATCAGTCGATCTTGCATGAGAGATGCCGGTGATTTTTCCCAGGTTTGGCCATCATACCAGCCGGATTCTTCATAGCAGATGGAGGGGCTATAGAGGCGATCGCCAATATACTTCCATCCCAAATACAAACGCAACAGCACCAATACCACCATCACACTGGCTCCGGCACTAGCACAGAGGGTAAACCGGATGGGATCTTTCCCGACGGGGAAGCTCGCCGCTGCTACTGGTCCTGTAATCAGCCAACTCAATCCCCACACCCAGGCCAATTGCCGCCAGTAAGCTCCGCCCTCCAGGGTTCCCCAGCGAAAAAATCCTGATTCTTGCAAAGCTTGATATTCGTTAATGGGTTGTTGGTCTTCTGGCACTGGACAAGGCCAAGTGGATGGGTCGATCATGAGGGTTTAGTGGGTCTCTAGGTTCTCTGGTTGGAATTCTATGGGTTCAGCATGACCCCAAAAGGCATCTAGATTATAATACTCCCGTTCTTTGGGCAAAAAGATATGAACAATTACCTCTCCGAAGTCTTCGAGAATCCAACTCCCTTCAGATTTTCCTTCGGTGCGTAGGGGAGCGCGATGGAAGGTTTCTGCTACTTTATCTTCGATCGCGCGGGCGATCGCCCGCACTTGCACTGTCGAAAATCCCGTGACAAAAATAAAGAAATCTGCTAGGTACGAGACTTCATCGACTTTCAGGATACTAATATTATCACCTTTACGTTCATCAGCCGCTGCCGCAATCGTCATTGCCAGTCGTTGGCTTTCCTCTAGAGAGAGGGAACGAGTTCTAGCAGAGCGGGAAGAGACTGAAGACAGAGGGATTTCGGGCAAGTTGGCCATGCAAAGACAGAGACTAAGGATAGATTAACCTAAAGATCTTTATCTTAGCGGAAGAACGGCAGTGATGCCCTAGGAGCAGATCCTTTAGGACTCACCCTAGGGAACTGCGTCCGCAACCTAAGATTTCGTGGAATTATTCAAACGACGAGCTAACAATTTTGATTTCAATGCTATCTCAATTCTTTCCAACACCTTAGTCATTCCCGTTGTATTAATCATTTCTGGCGTAATTCCCACTGTTTGTGCTGCTTGCATGGCTTTTTCTGTCAAGGCATGGCTGGCATAACCTGTAATAATCAAGACTAAATCTGCACTAGCAATATGACTTTCCATTTGTTGAGCCATTTGTAACCCATCTTGAGCCGTACACCAATTGACATCTACCTTCGAGGCTCGCAAGCGATTTTTCACTGCAGTTGCTAACTTATCATGACCACCAAAAACCACAATTTTTCCCTCTAGAGCCATATAGGGATTCGGTTGCCTTTCGGAAACGCGATGGCGGGTTCGCGGTTGAACGTTACGAGGGAGTTCCACTCGTGCTCGATTTTCCATCGCCTTATCGTAGATAAAATTGAGAGTTTGTTCGTGACTACCTCGCAATCGCGCGACTGGCCCTTCTTTGCTGTACAAATTAATTTGGTGAATCAAGCCTTCTACCACTTCTTCTAAACCTTGAATCGCTTTGAGGTCTTGAATGTAGGGTCGAATGGCTACTGCTGCATCTGTGGCACTATAAAAGTCTTCCTGTTCGGCAATCATATCGAGCAAATCTGCTTTTAATTCCTGTCGCCATCGATAGATTTGGTCAGCGAGTTGTTCATCGAGTAAGCGTTCTTCATTGAGAATGAGTTGACGGTCTGCAACTTGTGCGGCTAAAAAGGGAGCTTCTGCCAGTTGTTGTCGTAAATCGGCGGCTTTTTCTTCTAATTTCTGACGAGTGAGGCTGTCTACCAGACTCATTTGGTCAAAGTCTGCTAGGATTTTCTCCACGTCGGCGAGTAAGGGTTTGAGTCGTTTTTCGATTTCGGCAACGGCAGCTTTGACTTGTTCATCCCGTTGTTGTTCTAAACGGGTGGCTTCTAGCTCTAGTTTGGCTGCTGATAATAGGTCTTGGACAGAATTTTCCAAGTGATCTAATTCTGAGATATCTATATTCATGGGCATAATTCACCATTAGAAACGGGTAAACATTGGTACGGGAGCCTCAGCTCTCTTTCCTGGGGAGTCAAAGCGATCGCCCTCGGTAAAATCGGATGGGTCTAATCTGAGCCGGGACAAGACCACTGACTATGAGTTAATCTTATCGTTGATTGCTGTTAATCAAACCTCAAATTTTAACTTAGATCTGATCCTTTATCTCCCTTGGGGATCAATGGTACGATGGACAGGAAACCCATAAAATGGACAGAGTACCTAGGGAGTCAAGGTTAGCGAAAAGAGCGTTACCTGCTCCGGTCACTACTGAATTGCGATCCCCTTATCCACTATGCAGTATCGACGATTTGGGAGAACCCAACTGGCTATGCCCATCTTCTCTTGTGGGGGGATGCGCTATCAATATAAGTGGCAAGATACCGCTTTATCGGATATTCCCGCCCAAAATCAACAGAATCTTGAGGCAACTATCTGTCGTGCTGTAGATCTGGGTATTACCCATATCGAGACGGCTAGAGGGTATGGTACGTCAGAATTGCAATTGGGACAAATTTTACCCCAATTGCCTCGCGATCGCCTGATTGTGCAAACTAAAGTTTCTCCCACGGCTAATCCTCAGGAGTTCCGCCGTCACCTAGAGACTTCCCTGGGTTATCTGCAACTAGAATATATTGATCTGCTGGGTATTCATGGCATTAATACCCCAGATCTGATTGACTATACTCTCCGTCCAGGGGGATGTCTGGAGGTGGCCCGTCAGTACCAAAAGCAAGGGAGAATTCGTTTTATTGGCTTTTCTACCCATGGCCCCACGGAGGTGATTACGGAGGCGATCGCCAGTGACCAATTTGACTATGTAAACCTCCACTGGTATTACATTAACCAGACCAACTGGCCCGCCATTGTCGCGGCTCAAAAGCACGATATGGGAGTATTTATTATCAGTCCTGCGGACAAGGGAGGAATGCTCTATCGGCCGCCGCAAAAGCTGATCGATCTCTGTGCTCCCCTCAGTCCCCTAGTGTTTAATGATCTCTTTTGTCTGTGTCATCCCCAAGTCCATACCCTGAGTTTAGGCGCGGCTCGTCCCACAGACTTTGAGGAACATCTGACGGTTTTGCCTCTGCTGGAGCAAGCTCAGGAGATTCTGCCGCCGATTGTGGCACGTCTGGAAGCGGCGGCGATCGCCACCCTCGGTGAAGACTGGTATAAAACCTGGCACATTGGTTTACCAAAACCCGCAGAGACTCCCGGCAACATTAGCATTGCCACCATCCTCTGGCTCAGAAACCTCGCTCTCGCCTACGATCTCATCGACTATGGCAAAATGCGCTACAACCTTCTGGGGAATGGCGGTCACTGGTTTCCCGGTAACAAAGCTAACCAGATTGATCGATTTGACCTACAACCCTGTTTAGCACAAAGTCCCCATGCTGCCATTATCCCCGACTTGCTCAAAGAAACCGATCAACTGCTCGGTGGTGAAGCCATCCAGCGCCTCTCTGTAGGTAAGGAATAATGAACCATGAACAATTTTCATTGTTCATGCTATCTCCCCATTCCCCCATGGTTCAGGGGAGAATCCAATAGCCCTGGTTGGGAGCAGACACCTTGTGAAAAATTCGCCAGATTGTCTACAATAGAAACCAATGATGAAGATTACGTCAACTTAAGCGGGCAAACCCCTATGGCTGCAAAAACAACCGACAATCCTGACAAACAGAAAGCCCTGAAAATGGTGCTCACCCAAATCGAGCGTAGCTTTGGCAAAGGAGCCATCATGCGCCTCGGCGATGCAGGGCGCATGAAAGTAGAAACCATTCCCAGCGGAGCGCTCACCCTAGATTTAGCCCTAGGGGGAGGATTGCCCAAAGGACGAGTCATTGAAATTTATGGTCCAGAAAGTTCTGGGAAAACCACGTTAGCGCTCCATGCCATTTCGGAAGTACAAAAGAGCGGGGGAGTAGCCGCCTTCGTGGATGCAGAACACGCTCTTGATCCCACCTATGCGGCAGTGTTGGGGGTGGATATTGAAAACTTGCTGGTGTCTCAACCGGATACGGGAGAAATGGCTCTAGAAGTGGTGGATCAATTGGTGCGATCGGCGGCGGTAGATATCGTCGTGGTAGACTCGGTAGCAGCATTAGTTCCCCGTTCTGAAATTGAAGGAGATATGGGTGATGCGCCCATGGGAGCACAAGCCCGACTGATGAGCCAAGCCTTGCGAAAGATTACCGGGAATATTGGCAAGTCCGGCTGTACAGTGATTTTTCTCAACCAACTGCGGCAAAAAATTGGGGTAGTTTATGGCAATCCCGAAACCACAACGGGGGGGAATGCGCTCAAGTTCTATGCTTCCGTGCGTTTAGATATCCGTCGGATTCAAACTTTGAAAAAAGGATCGGAAGAGTATGGGATTCGGGCAAAGGTGAAGGTAGCGAAAAATAAGGTGGCACCTCCTTTTCGGATTGCGGAGTTTGACATTATTTTTGGTAAGGGCATTTCCTCCTATGGCTGCTTACTCGATATTGCTGAAGAAACGGGTGTAATTACGAAAAAAGGGGCTTGGTACAGTAAAGATGGCAATAATATTGGCCAGGGCCGGGATAATACAATTTTGTATATGCAGGAGAATCCCAAGTTTACGGAGGAAATTGAGGCTTTAGTGCGCCAGCAGTTGGAGATGGGGGTTGTGGTGTCAGCGAATTCTGTAGCTAAGGTGAGTGATGGGAATGACGAGGAGATGGAGATGGAGATGGAGATGGAGATGGAGGAGGAGGAGTTGTAACTGTAGCCAGTAGTAGTGGACTGGCAAGCTGAAAAATAGGGGCAAGCTCTGTGCTACAAATCACAAACAATTGACTGGGATGACAGCGATCGCGCTGCTCATAAGATTTAAGCTTGCCAAGCCACCAGGTTCAATTCATACACTTTAGGGGTTAATTGATAACCGTACCCTCTTCCCTTGTGCCTTGACAACTAGCTTACAGCCTTAACTGATTACCAATGCCCATTACCTATTACCCATTGGTTTTGGTCACAGCCTGCGGTACTCTAGATCGGGTAACTCTATCTCAGAATTACTTTTATTTCACGTCCCCTTGACAAGATGTTACAGAAGTGACTGCAAACATGAAGATTTTATTTGTTGCCGCAGAAGCAGCACCATTGGCTAAAGTGGGTGGTATGGGTGATGTCGTTGGCGCTTTACCCAAAGTGTTGCGAAAAAAGGGCCATGATGTGCGGATATTTATGCCCTATTATGGTTTTTTGCCGGATAAGGTAGATATCCCGGAAGAACCGGTTTGGAAAGGAACCGCCATGTTTCAAGAGTTTGAAATTTATCAAACGTTCTTACCCAAATCAGATGTACCGTTATATTTATTCGGTCATCCTTCTTTTTCGGGACGCAATGTTTATTATGGAGAAGATGAAGGCTGGCGCTTTACGTTGTTTGCTAATGCAGCCTCTGAGTTTGCCTGGAATTATTGGAGACCCAATATTGTTCATTGCCATGATTGGCACGCTGGGATGATTCCGGTTTGGATGCATGAAACTCCTGATATTAATACGGTGTTTACCATTCATAATTTGGCCTATCAAGGACCGTGGCGCTGGTATTTAGACCAAATTACTTGGTGTCCATGGTATATGGAAGGCCATAATACCATGGCAGCAGCGGTACAATTTGCCAATAAAGTGACCACGGTTTCTCCCACCTATGCTGAACAAATTAAAACATCAGAATATGGTGAGAATTTGCAAGGGTTGCTCTCTTATGTGAGTGGTAAAAGTTTGGGAATTCTCAATGGAATTGATACGGAAAGCTATAATCCGGAAACAGACAGATATCTGTATCAGAATTTTAATGCAGATACTTTGGAAAAACGCCCTGTGAATAAGGTGGCTTTGCAGGAAGAGATTGGACTGGAAGTGAATAAAGGAGCGTTCTTAATCGGGATGGTGACTCGATTGGTAGAACAAAAGGGGATTGATCTGGCTCTGCAAATTCTGGATCGGTTTATGGCTTATACGGATGCTCAGTTTGTGCTGTTGGGAACGGGCGATCGCTATTATGAAACGCAAATGTGGGAATTGGCTTCTCGCTATCGAGGTCGGGTCTCTGTACAATTGCTCTATAACGATGCCTTGGCTCGGCGAATCTACGCAGGAAGCGATGCCTTTTTGATGCCCTCTCGGTTTGAACCCTGTGGTATTAGTCAGATGTTAGCCATGCGCTATGGGTGTGTTCCTATTGTTCGCCGCACCGGAGGGTTAGTTGATACGGTCACCTTTAATGACCCCATCAGAGAAATGGGAACCGGTTACTGTTTTGATCGCTACGAGCCTCTGGATTTGTTTGCGTGTATGATCAAATCTTTAGAGGGATTCCGGTATAAAGAATATTGGACTAAACTCCAACAGCGAGGAATGCGTCAAAATTACAGTTGGGATCTTTCTGCGGATCAATATATCAAAGTCTATGAGGAGATTTTCCCTCAAGCTCCCCCGCCACCGCCTCCGACTCCTGCACCAGCAACGACAGAAGCACAGGGAGTGACGCAACTAACAGAACCCCCTTCCCAGTCATTCGTTAGCTAGATGGCGATTGATGGCGGCGATTCCCCTATTCTGGCTCAGGAATGGGGGTAAAGAGTATTACCGTCAAAAGTGTAAAACGATTTTATACTCTCCTACATTGAGGCTACATTGGGGGCGATCGCCAAATACTAAAGACCCTTGATAGCCGCCATCAACAGCACTAAAGGTAAGGGGTTCGGAGCCTGAATGTTTGACAACAAGGGTTTTGAAGGTAATCGTGGCGGCGATCGCATCTACACGGAGGCGATCGCCTGTTAAGGTATCAGCAATAAGCACTTGTTTCATCTTCGGATGTACTTTAATCACTAAATGTTTCAGGGGAAACCACAGGATACCAAAACTAATGGTGTTCACCGTGACATCAGAGGGTAATCCCTCAATCTTTACCTCTGTAGTTGATGGAGAGATCACAGCAGCAGGGGGTGGATTTTTCTGTTGAGGCTGAGGAGGGGAGGGGCGGGTTTTCAAGGGTGTAGGAGGAGCAGCCGGGATGGTATCCAGAGGAATTTTCCACTGTTGAGATTTTTGGGAAAGCTCTGCTTGAATGGTAATCAGACGCTTCATTTTGCCTTTAGTGGTGTAATAATCTTCTTGTTTTTTCTTAGTGGCTAACCAGCGAGTGCGCGCCAATTGTTGGATGACAGGAGGATGATTGCCTTCACAAAAGGTTTGGTAAAATTCTAAGGTGACTCCTAAACCGCCAATCTTTTCTAGGGCAATGCCGACTTGCTCCATAAACAGATAGGTTTGCCAGTGGGGTTGACTGAGAAATTCTGCTTTGATTAAATGTTCATAACGTTGGCGATCGCTAATCGATAAACGATCAGGATGTAGGGCAGAATGGGCTAACTCATAAATGATCATGGCTAAGACTTGGAGTTTTTCTCCAGAGTCAGCCAGCAGTTCCCGACTATATTTATCAAATACGCCTAATCCTTCTGTCCATAATTCTTGGCGAATCAGAAATTTTAACCATAGAGGTAATAGTTTTCTTTGGGTAGCCGTAATAGCAATTTTCTCAAAACAAGGGGCAAGAGATGCGGATTGCTCCAGACTCAGATAGGCTCTAAATGCTTGATCGTACAATTGACGTGCTTCTAAAATAGGAGCAATATAGCGTAACCATTCTGGGGTTTGAGGCAATCCTGCTTTTTCCCAAGCGTGATAGATCATCTCTGGAGAATTCCCAGGGAATTTTGAGGCAAGTTGGAGATATTCTAAGCCAGCAGGTAAACCCACTATTGTGCTTTGGGCGAGATAATATTCTGGGTGTTCAGTATGGTGTGCTGCCGTGAAACATTCTACCGCTTGCTGATAGGCTTGCGCTCGATAAAAACAGCGTCCAGCGCTGGCGAGCATCTGGGGATAGCCAGCCTCAGATAAGGCTTTAAGTATTTCTCCCAAGGTACACCATTGGGCAGGTTCTAGGGTATTTTCGGCGATCGCCTCAATCTGTTGGCGATAGGTTTTGAGGATGGTTTTCCATTGGGGACTGAAGCGATTTTGAGAGAGAATATCATTGTTTTGATAAGCTTGTAAAGCTTGAGTTAAAGTGTGTAGAGATTCTCGATTAGGGGTTGAACTCTCCTCGGTTTCTGTGGTTACCATAAAGTCAATGAGGGGATGTTCTAGCGGATGGCGATCGCTGCCGGTTGAGCCATACCATTGTTGTAAATCCCACCAACAATACCCTTCCCAAAAACAATCCCAAGCCGCCTCTGTTTCTCCTAATTGCAAAAATTCTAATCCAGCGGTTCGATAGTGTTGTTCAAATCGGAGCGCCCAAGCTTCACAGAGTCTTCCTTGAGCGAGATCTCCAATGGTTTGATAATATTTTTGCGCCCGTCTGAGTAATTTGGGATCTTGGCTATCTAGTCCTTGATTTTGAAACGTTAAGGCGATAGAATATAGATCATCTTCTTGTAAGTATTTAGCACTTTCATCAGTTCCTTCTTGTAAAAACTGAAGACGATTTTCCCACTGTTGAAAGTTTTTAATTCTTGCGGAAAATCGCTGTAGTTCTTGAGGAGAGCTGAGGGGACTCCAAAGATGGCGATCGCCTGCGGTTGTATCGACTACAAACAAGCGCTCAATCGCACGACTAGAAGCTACATAGAGTTTATTAAAAAAATATTCTAATTCAATCCCTAATTCCAGATGATCCCGATCCAGCAATGTCCAAAACTTGGCAGGACAAGCTTCACCAAACTTGTAGAGAATTACCCGTTTAAATTCTAGTCCTTTAGCGGCGATCGCGCTCAACACATTTTTAGGTGTTTCCCCTTCCTGCCATTCCTCAATCACTGCTGACAACACCTTATCTTTTTGCAAATACGCCACTTCCTCCCCTGCTTCACAAGGAATAATAATAATCGTATTTTGAATATACGCTTTAAGCGTTATCGGCGCTAAATTCTCTTCCAGAATAAACTTTTCAGGAATACATTCTCCTTGTTTCCATACCCGTTGAGGCTTCATTTCCCGATGATTAAACAACAGATAGCGCCAGCACTGAATCAGATTATTAAACTTTACAATAGGTGCATAAGAACGATAATTGCATTCTAACTCGTGAAAATTCATTTCTAAGCCCAACTGCCGCGTCGGATCAAGCTGAATCATCACCTCACTATAAAACGCCGCCTTAAAACTTTCCCAGCGGAATCCCGTAGGATTCAAGGTTTGAAAGGGATCGCCTGCAAATACAAACGGTAAATTCTCCAAAGGATAATAGCCTAAATCATAGCGGGAAAAAATAGACAATCTTAAAATTAGCTGTAGCTCAATGCGGGTAAAATCTTGAGACTCATCACAAAAAATCGCCGTGTACTTAGACAGATCCAACGGCAATTGCAATACCTGCTTAATCAAATCCTGATCGTCCCAATAGGCTGCTTCCTGTGCTTTCTTCTGATACCAATTTTGCCAAATATTATAGATATCTCTAAACTCTTGTAGAGATACCGTTCTTTCTTTACGAGGTACTTCAAACTCGTAATCTTCTACCGTCATCTCCTCTAAGCCATAGCCTTTGATAAAGGTGCGAATCACGTGCCAACATCGTTCTGGAGAATAGCGTTGGGCGATCGCCAACGGACAAGCGCGATATAATTCCTTAAACTTATGAAACGAAATATAGCGGTCTAAATCAAACTTTTCCCCATATTCTGATGGTAATAGATGGAGCAAAAACTTTTGAAATGGCTTGAAAAAATGACGAATATTAGGGAGGGAATGCTCTCCCGAAGATTGGGAAACAAAATGATGATGAAACCTCAGCAGTTTTTGTACCTGGTCTTTCGCCACTTCTAACAACCGTTCATTGTAGGTCAGAAATAAAGGATTTCCTGACAACCATCCCCCGGTAGAATTGGAGAATTTACGATAACAGTAATCAGCAAACAGATAGAATAACAACGTGGATTTCCCACTGCCTGCCTGTCCATTTAAAAAGAGAGGAAGGGCGTGATTTCCAGGAGTAGAAACAAAATGTAAGAGCGCCTCTTCTTCCGTCGAAAGGGCTAGATTCGCTTTCGTTAAATTCTCTCTAGTGAGCCAATCCTCATAGGCTAATAAATAATTGGGATAGGCACGGCGAGCCAAAGCTGTAATCGAGTTCAGATCAAGGGAATCATGGCCAGCTCCCTCTGGGAGAAAAAGAAAATTTCCCTCCTGAGTATAGAGCCGCGTTTGAGTGCCGATCGCCGTCACTTCTGCGGCTGAGGGATAATGGGAAAAAAGACACAGTAAAAATAAAATCGAGGGAGAGCGATCGCCTCCAGAAATGCGACTAAATAAAATATAGCGATTGTTCTTTCCATACAACCACACCCCCGGCCAAGCCGTTGCTTCTTCCCCTGGTTGCACCGACTGCACCGCTTCTACTAACTCCCGATAAACTGCCGCACTCGTCAGCAATTCCGGCTGATTTAATTGACGAGACCAAATCTCACTTTCATAAATCAATACCCCCTGAGTTTCCCGCCTCCATCCCGGAGAGTCCAACCAAGGCAACAAATCGGGAGACTCCTGAATCAAAGGTCGAGGAGGGTGGTAGGGTTGATGCTGTTGTTGCTGGGTAAATACCCAATTGGCCAACTCCCCTGGTACAATCAAAGGCTCCAGATACTGTTGCCCAAACCCCTTTGGATCTCGTAAAAAATGTTCATAATCCTTAGCGCCTCGTTTGAAAATATCCAGCAAACATAACACCATCACCCCCGCTCCTTCCCCCCTTTTTTCGCCAGAAACCAACACAATTCGGCCCACCAAGCGATAATTATGGTCAGCCTTGCGCTTGAGATAGGGATGCAACCACTTAAAATGGGCCTGCACTTGATCGAGACTTTGAGCGATCAGTTCCCCGCACAAGCGATCGATATAAGTGCCCAGGTTATGCTGCTTAGCCTTGCGATCGAATTGAGGGGTGCGATAAACATACATGAACTTAGTTCTGGGAAAGGAGCCGAGTCACTGTTTCTTTCTCATTGTATCTGCATCTATAGTCTGCAAAGCAACCGAGTATCGGTGCGCAGCATTTCCCGTTCAGTGGCAGATAGGGATCACATCATAAACTGTTCCGTAATACTGATCTCTCCCAGGGCGACTTTGACTGAAAAGCGATCGCCCATTCTCTCAATTGGTCATCTAACTCTCCCATACCTTCCCTCAAACGAGACTATTCTACGGGTAAGGTGCTGATTGACACCTCTATAGGGTTCTCAGTTTTTCCGAGGGATTTTTATGCCAACTTTACAAAAATTACATTTTTAGGCGTAAACATTAAGAAATATTACAATTTCAGCCGTAGATGCATAAAATCCTCCGGTTTTTTCTGAGAGATCTAATGAAGGCCTCATGCAGTGAAGGAGTAATTCCCCATGATTCTGATTCGCGAAATCGTACAACACACCCTAGCTACCGGATATCTGACGCAAACCGCAGAAGAACAACTGCGCTATCTGCTCCAATGCACCCATTATGAACAAGAGGACATCCAGGCATTTCACCGACTACAACGTGCAACTTGGTCTGGAGTTGTGCAGCAAGAATCTCGGCAAAGTAATCGCGCTACAGGCTGAATGTCCCGAGTCTCCCCCTCTTGGTGAAGTTCAAGGAGTTGGAGTTGGAGCTGGTGCAGGAGAGGGAGAACTGGAACTTCCCGCAGGTGCAGGAGTGCCTGTAGAGGTAGACGGGGTTGGAGATGGAGCGCTTCTAGAAGGAGTCGCTGTTGTGGTTGTGCCCGGAGTTGGGGTAGGAGTTGGTGCTGGAGACGGAGAGCTACCTTGGTTATTCAAGTCAGTATTAACGGTAAATACATCGCTGACATTATCGCGAAACTGTCGCCAGAATAGCAGAAAGGTCAGCAAGTCTTGGAAGGGTCGAGTAATGCGGGTGAGGGTGACACTGAGTTTCGATAAGAGGTTGCGATCGAGCACAATAATATCACCCTCCAGCAACCGAATATTTTGGGTGACATCCCCCAACAAAACATTTCTACCATTGACGGTGTAAGTCACGACTCGTCCCTGATATTGATCGAACCGAATCAAACCAATTTTGCTTAATTTAGCATCTTCTAAGCTGGGAGAAATGGACACCAAAGCATCGGAAAATCGACTACCATTTTCTAGGGCGATCGCCCCTACTGCCGCCCCAGGATAGTTGACCACATCCACATTAATAAACTCCTGAGATACATTAGAACTGGCTGCCAGATCATGGTCATAGCCAATATCATTCGGATCGAGTTTAGGCACAATAATTACATCTCCATCTTCCAGCCGAAAATCCTGGACTCGCTGGCCGTATTTGAGAGGAGTAATGAGATCAACAGAAGCCTCTAAAATCGAGCCATCTTCTAAAGTACGATGCACAATCACATTGCGTAAATCGGCAAATTGAGTTGATCCACCAGCCAGCAAGAGAGCATCAGCCACCAGAGGAACAGGGGTTGGTGAGAAAGAGTAATATCCGGGCGAAAATACTTCACCAGTAACCACAGCTTCTATGGGTCTACGATTTACCAAAGTCACCAAGACATTCGGTTCAATCACAAATTGATTTAAACCAAACCGGAGTTTTTGTTCTGCTTCGTCTAAGGTCAATCCTTTCAGCGAAACTCGTCCCATTAAAGGCACAATAATATTGCCCTGCAAGTCCACGATCGCTTGAAAATTCAGGTCAGGAAAATTAACCACAGTGACATTGAGAGAATCTCCCGTACCGAGTCGATAAACATCAAAGAGGGGAGGAATTTCTCCAGGCAGGTTATTGTCAATCTCCAGAATTTCCCCTCGATTACGGAGTCTTTGGCGGGCTTCTTCTAGGAGTTGATCTACCGAGGCAGCTTGGTCAAGGTTAATGGGGGGAAGTTGAGCGATCGCCTGTGGCGGCACCATCAGTCCCACCCCTAGGGTAAAACTCAGAGAAATAGTCAGGGGACGACAATAATCTACCATAGTCAATTACTGGGTGATTGGATATCAGAAAGAGACTCACCAAAGTTAATTAGGCAGAGTAAACGTACTGCTCATCAAAGTCGTTTGTATCGTTTCTACCAAAGCAGTAGCCATGTCCTCAGCGGTGGCAATATCCCCCAGAGGTTCAATCGGAATCATGATCGATACAGCAATCCAAGGAGCGCGACTGCCCTGAGTTTGGGCCTGGCGATCCGCCATAAACCACTTTAATGGCGTCCCATCCCCCCCAGTGGGCCAAGCATACCATTGCAAGAGCGCATAGGTTTGAGCAGAAGACCATCCCCGAAAAAATCGTGCTCTTACCGTCACCTGCTTCCCTGGGGACTGGCGATCGGCCACTCTCCATACCTGTGTGCGATAGGAATCCGTTTTCCACCGGCCAAAGACCTGTTGCTGAAACCCATTCATATCGACCCATTCTACTCTCGGTTGGTCTAGATCGGAGTTTTGTGCTAACAAAAATAGGATGACGGGCTTATCCCCAGGGCCCTCCAGTTTCTGATAAGACCATTTCTTACCACCCACCGTAACCACTTGATGCTCCCTCGTTTCCCAACCGGCTAATTTCAATCCCTGATCGCGTACTGCTCGGATCTCCTTCAGTACCACCACTTTGGGAGGACGCATCCATTGCCAAGATAGGGTGAGATATCCGGGGATGGCTCCTACGGCTAGAAGGGTTAGCAGCAAGCCCAGCAATAACCAGGTGGGCCAAGAGCGTGATTTTTCTAGGGTGAGAGAGTCGTTATTCGTCGGCGTGGGAGGATTCCAGGGTTTCATCACGTTGTTTTGAGTAGTTGTTACGATCAATCCAATTGAGGAGAAGCACCACTAAACCTAACATCCCGGCTGAGTATAAATCTCCACCCCAACTTTCATGCAACCAATGAAATAATGCCTCATTTCCTGTGCCATGAAAGTAGGTCAGGAGGGTATTGCGGATGATATTGGCAACAACGCTAATTAGGACGGAGCCTGCGAGCAAGGAGACGACGGTGCGCCGAGAGGCGATCGCTCCTGTCCAATAGAGTAGCATTAAAGCCACATAGAGACTGGTAAACAGCATTTTGAGTCCAGCACAGTGGGGAGCCACCTCCACCAGTTTACCCCCAGTGGTGAGATAGATGCCTTCCACCTGAACCTCCATGCCGATAATTCCCGACAGAATAAATCCGGCGCTGGTAGAAATAAAGCTTTGTAAGGGCAAAATATAAGGCTCAATCAGATAGGGAACTTCCGTAGGTGTTGCTAAGACGACCAGGAGCAGAGGAAACCATTGTAACTTAAGTCCTGCCAGCCCTTTGAGCCATCCTCCAATCCCTGCGAGGATGAGGGGAAAGGAGAGATTGACTAAATCGGGGAGTCCTGTAAGATAGCAAACACCACCGAGTCCTAGGAGAAAGCCACCGAGGGGATGGGACGTATCGGGAAGGGCTGTCCATTGCTGGCGTTTTTGCCAGAAGATGTAGGCAGCAAAGGGGAGGCCGATCAGACCATGGCTAAAATATTCATGTTCAATGCTGATGCTTTTATTGAGCCAGCCATTGTACCAGTGAACCAGGAGAGGGATGTAGAGCAGGGCGATCAGGCCAAGAATGGCATAATTTTGCCAAGATTTGGGCAGGGGAAGGGAGGACTGTTGAGTCATGGCAATGGGTTGATTTGTGGTTGGTGTTAATGTTTTACTGAGTGTGCGATCGCCGCCACTACTCGTTCGATTTGTGCCCCAGTGATTCCTGGAAACATCGGCAAGGATAAAATCGAATCACATAACTGCTCCACCTCTGGAAAATCGCCACGGCGATAGCCCAGATGAGAATAAGCTGGTTGCAGATGACAAGGCACAGGATAATGAATCCCTGTCTGAATGTTAGCAAGATTAAGCTGGTCTTGGAGAGTAGGGCGGTCAATCGGACATTCTGCTAACAGATGAATCACATAGAGATGATAGATATGCCCTGAACCACTCTGATTGGCAATGGGGACAATGCCATGAGACGCTAAGGGAGCTAAGAGGCGATCGTATTCCTGAGCCGCTTGGTAACGCTGTTGGTTCCAATTCTCTAAGTGAGGCAACTTCACCTTCAAAATCGCCGCTTGCAGAGTATCTAACCGACTATTGGTACCCAATTCCGTGTGGTAATACTTGCGAGGAGAACCATAATTTCTCAAACTTTGCATCCGTTGGGCTACCTCTGGATCATTAGTGAGCACCATTCCCCCATCCCCAAAAGCTCCCAGGTTTTTACTGGGGTAGAAACTATAAGCAGCCGCCTTGCCGATGCTCCCTGCCTGGTAACCTTCTCGCTGGGCGAGATGGGCTTGGGCAGCATCTTCAAAGATAAACAGGTGATGGCTTTGAGCAAAATCTAATAAGGCGCTGGGGGAAACCATTTGCCCGTAGAGATGAACGGGTAAAATGGCTTTGGTTTTCGGGGTAACCAATTGGGCGGCAGCGTCTAGATCCAGTAAGGCAGTTTGGGGATCGCAAGGGGCTAAAATCGGGGTTCCTCCTGCCTGAATTACGCCAATTAGGGTGGCAATAAAGGTATTCGTGGGTAAAATTACCTCATCTCCTGGTTGAATGCCGCAGGCTGTTAAGCCGAGGGTAAGAGCATCGGTACCAGAAGCTACCCCAATGCCGTAGCTGACTCCTGATTGTTGGGCAAAGGCGGTTTCTAAGTCTTTGACGGCTTGACCGAGGATAAAGTCTCCTTTTTGTAAGACTATTGATATGGCTTGCTCAAATTCGGTTTGGAGGGGTTGATGCTGGATGGAGAGATCGACAAAGGGGATAGTGGCAGGGGATGGATTCATTGGTTGGTGACTGGGTAATGGCGGTCTACTGTCAACTTTGTCCTGTCAATTGTCTACTGTCAACTGTCTGTGGCACTATGGAGGGATGGGTTGAGGATGGGGTATTGATGGACTATAAAACGGCTTGTGAGTTTGCGATCGCCCAAGCGCTACCAACCACAGAAAATCCCGATGCCTTTTTGCGCCGACTCCGCGCCGGAAAGCCCCCTGTCCCCGGGCAAATGACTTCTCTGCTGTTAGCCTTAAGAATTATTAGCGAATCGGATCCTGAGCAACCTTGGCTAGAGCGCCGTTTGGTTTATGCTTTACACCTGTTGGTCACCGAAAGTCAGCAAGAGTTTGCTCGCCAAAAAGAATTAGGGGTGATTTGGCCTCCTCTATTATTTCATGATTTAAGTCAGATGGCGATCGCTGTCCGCAAAATTTTCGCCGGTAATCTCAGCCTTTCCTCAACCCCCATTTCCCTCCCTCCCCCCCCAACCTAAGTATAAAAAACCTGTTTTTTTGATCTTAAAGACACTGGGGCGATTACCCCTAGAGATTTCCTCCTCCAATTCAGCAACACCCCTATGAATTGGGCAAAGGCTCCATTCAGCACCTAGCGAACCAACTTACGATGAGCCTTTGCCACTTTTATAGTTAAGATCAAGCCACTCCGCTCCGCTTAACCCAACCTACCCGACTACGTGCTATTCAGGGAGAGTTGAGCAATCCTCGAAATATCGGATCATTGTTTCACCAACCACTTTTGTAACACCCGCAGCAACTGCTGATTTAGCTGCCCATCCTAAAACAGGAACAAAGTCAAGAACTGAGTGTGCTATTTTACTACCAATTAGAGGAGCTGCAATTGTCGTAAATACAGCACCAGCATTAGTTCTATCCATATCAACACCATAAATTGATCCAACTTGAATTACCATGGTTACATCTCCTCCAGTCATAGCATAGTGAGATCCTGGAATCCAAGCTATTGCTGCAAAACCCAAAGCCCACTTATTAATAGCTAAACGGGCTTGTTCTCTTGCCTGTCTTTTATTACGAGCTGCCATCTTAGGATAACCTCCAATATAGGTTGGGGTAGATTGATACCTAATTTCTATGGTGCTTACAACTCAAAGATTTGACTACTCAATGAATGTTCAGTTTTGTCTCTGTTCTCTTGGGGACTTTACTATAGTTAATGTTTGTTGTGTAATAATGTATGATAGTGTGTTGTAATGTAGGAAAAAAGTGTTTATAATAGAACAAAACATAATAAACATTTTCCTTTCATTATGATTCTCAATAAAATGTCACATCTTGCCGATGAGGTAATATTTGCTAAAACGGGTAAGCACTTAGATGATTTGCAGCAAGCAATAGTACAAGGAACGCTAGAGCGCAAAACTTACAAGCAAATTGCTAAGGAGTTTGAGTGTTCAGAAAGTCATGTTAGAGAAGTGGGTTCAGAATTATGGAAACACTTTTCTAAAGAGTTAGGAGAAGAGATTAGTAAGTCTAGTTTTCGATCGGCAATACAGAGATCGCAAAATTCTAGTATATTTGCTCAGAATGTAAAAAATGTCAGCAGTAGTTTTAATATTTGTGAAACAATAAGACCAACTGTAGATTTATCAGAAAAATACAATGCTCAATTATTTGACTCTCACGATTTAAGTGAAATGCCAGAATTGGGTGCATTCTACAATCGCACCTCTGAACTCGAAACTCTAAAAAACTGGATCTTACAAGAGCAATGTCGTATGATCTCACTCATGGGTATCAGTGGCATTGGCAAAACGCAACTCGCGGTACAACTGGTTGAACAGATCAAATCTGAATTTGAATATGTGATTTGGCGTAGTTTAGAACACGCTCCCGCATTTGCTGAGTTAGAAGTGGACTTAATCCAAGTCTTCTATTCTCCTCAAGTTGAAGACGCTTCTACTCAGAACCACAAAGAATTACCCCTAATCAAATGTCTCCAAAAACATCGCTGCTTAATTATATTCGATGACATCCAAAGCTTGTGCTGTCCGGGAAAACTCGCGGGAAAATATAAACCCGGTTATGAAGCTTACAAATCCTTCTTGCGGCAACTCAAAAAAATACCGCATCAAAGTTGCTTGATTTGTATCGGTTGGGAGCATCCTAGAGAATGTCTTCCTCTTAACAAACTATCCTCTGTAGTGCGGATGATCCAATTAAAAGGATTAGATCCTTTATCAACGGAAACCCTGCTCAGAGAGAATGATCTAGAGGATATAGAAAAGTGGCAAATTTTGAATCTCTATCAAGGTAATCCCTTTTGGTTAAAAAGTGTGGCTTCTATAATTCAAGAACTAGGAATTGAGCCAACAGACATATTCCCCGAACATAGACTATTGTTACCAGAAAATGTCAAAGATGAGTTACAGGAACAGTTAGCTCGCTTATCCTCCCTAGAACAGCAGGTGCTTCATCGATTAGCACAAGCAGAGGAACCAGTTAATTTAGGACAATTACTGCAAAATCAGACCATTCCAGTTTCTGACTTAGTAAATGTACTCCATTCCTTATGCCATCGTTCCTTAATTGAACGGAAAAATAAGCAGTATAGTGTTTCACCTGTGATTAAACAGGCAATTATCGCTGAAGATTTGCTAGGTAGAAGTTGAAATATCTATTATAGCTTACTCAGAGAATACGCATAAGTGTTGTGTGGTAAACTAGAAGCACTCTCAATCCTGACCCAATACAATGAAAAGTCTTTAGTCACTTGAATTCAGATAAAGGCTTTTCTGAATAAAAGTATGATAGGTCTGTCTTTAGGTTGTGAAATTAATTTCCAGGCTTTCATTCTACTTAATTAGCATTCTTAGGAGCGCGGTCTTAGAATAATTGAGTTAACTTGATTCTAATGCTGTACTAGATTCTAATGCTGTACTAGCACATTGCCGAACCATTTGTAATCTCTGCGCTTCACTAGGGATGTGGAAGGATGCCACAAGTAGAGTATTAAAACTGACAACTGTAAATCTCTATTGTAAAAAATATCTCCTTTAAATCTGTAACTCTGGATACATAATCCCAGATTAGGCTTTGCTATGGTTGCCTCATGTTTCCAACCCTGGTGAAAAACACAGGAGCAAGGATAATTAAAGCAATGAATCCAGACCATTTCCATCTCTCTCGTCGTCAAATTGTGCGCGGGATACTCGCAACTACTGCTTTTGCCATTACCACCAAATTAGGAACTGGTTGCACTCCAGCCGCTCAAAATACCACAGGCTCCACAGAATCTCCATCCTCTAGTCCAGCTTCAGGAGGAGAACCTCTAATTGTTGGCTTTATTTATGTGGGAGCCAAAGACGATTTTGGTTACAATCAAGCTCACGCAGAAGGAGCCGCAGGAATTGCTCAACTGCCCGGAGTAAAAGTTGTCGAACAAGCCAATGTTCCGGAAACCAATGAAGTCCAAGAAGCTATGCGGAGTATGATCGAACAAGATGGTGCAAAAGTAATCTTTCCGACTTCATTTGGTTACTTTGATCCTCATGTTTTGAAAATTGCTGCTGAGTTTCCAGAGATTCAGTTTCTGCACGCAGGGGGACTCTATCAAGAAGGAGTTCATCCTAAGAATGTGGGAACTTATTTTGGTTACATTGATGAAGCGCAATATATTGCGGGTATCGTTGCTGCTCATACGTCTAAAACAGGTAAACTGGGTTTTATCGCCGCTAAACCCATTCCTCAAGTTTTGCGAAATATCAATAGTTTTACCCTAGGAGCGAGAAGTATCAAACCGGAAGTCACCACTCAGGTGATTTTTACGGGAGATTGGGCAGAACCAGTTAAAGAAGCAGAATCAGCCAATAGTATGGCAGATCAAGGAATTGATGTGTTAACCAGCCATGTGGACAGTCCGAAAGTCATTGTGGAAACTGCTGAAAAACGAGGTATTTTTTCTTCTGGTTATCATGCCAGCCAAGCTTTATTAGCACCTAAAGGCTTTTTAACGGGGGCAGAGTGGGATTGGACGAATGTTTACACCAAATATGTGCAAATGATTCAAGAGGGAAAAACCACAACTGATGGCAGTATTCCCCATTTAGTACGGGGGGGATTTAAGGAAGGATTTCTCAAACTGACTGCATATGGTGCTGCTGTGGCTGAACCGGCAAAAACGGATGCAGAGGCAGCCAAAGCTAAGTTTATGGATGGAACCATGGTGATTTATAAGGGAGGATTGAAGGATAATAAGGGTGGGGTGATTGTTCCAGAAGGGCAAGATTTGGTGCAGACAGCGATTGAGTTAGAAAAGATGAGTTGGTTGGTGGATGGGGTGATTGGTAGTGTAAGTGGTTAGGTTAAGATTATGGCAATGGCAAGTCATCAGCGATTAAAGCTTTTAGAGGCGATTTGTTTGCCTTTGGGCGCAGTTTTGATCTCCTTGGTTTTGTTTGGTTTATTTTGTGCTTTAGCTGGGGCAAATCCTTGGGGGGTTTATGGCTCGATTTATAAAGCAGCTTTTGGTTCTGGGAGTGCTTTTCAGAATACCTTATTGCGTGCTTCTCCCTTGATGCTGAGTGCGTTGTGTACAGCCCTTCCGGCTCGTTTAGGGTTGGTGATTATTGGCAATGAAGGGGCGTTAGTGATGGGAGGATTAGGGGCAACCGCGGTGGGATTAGGGATGGGCGCTGCTCCTACTCCTGTGGTGCAAATGGGGATGGCGTTGGCGGGAATAGGGGCTGGGGGATTGTGGATTGCCGCAGTGGGGGCGTTGAAGCATTATCGAGCGGTGAATGAAACGATTAGTAGTTTGTTGATGAATTATATTGCGATCGCCATCTTAAATCATCTCGTCAACGGCCCCATGAAAGATCCGAGTTCCTTAAATAAACCCTCTAGTTTTCGTATTGCCGAAGTCAATATGCTAGGGAATTTACCCGGAACTCGTGTCCATTATGGCTTAATCTATGGTCTCATCGCTTGTGCAGTCGCCTATTTTCTGATTCAACGCACCACCTTTGGCTTTGCCGCCCGCACCGCCGGAGGCAATATCCGCGCTGCACTCATTGCTGGACTTCCTGTGGGCAAACTCACCACCGCTATCTGTTTTTTAGCCGGTTCCTGTGCAGGGTTAGCGGGTATGGTAGAAGTCGCGGCTGTTCATGGGCGCGCCAATGAATCCCTCAATGCTGGCTACGGTTATGGGGGAATTTTAGTCGCTTTTATTGCTCGACATAATCCCCTTGCTGCCGCTTTAGTCTCCATTTTATTAGGAGGTATCCTCACCAGTGGCGGCATCTTACAACGAGCACATGAATTACCGGATGCTACGGTTTTAGTCTTTCAAGGTTTAGTTTTTCTTGTCGTACTTTACAGCGAATCTTTATATGGTAAACTTCCTATCTTTCAGGAATCAGAACGGGCAACTTTGGCAACGGCTCAACCCTTATAACTCAATCAAAAACAATTAAAAAATTATGGCAACAGAAGCAATGGGTTGGTGGGGAATCCCTCTAGGTATCTTTGCCGGAACCTTAAGAGGTAGTGCCCCTTTTCTCTTCGTTAGCTTAGGCGAATGTATTACCGAAAAAAGCGGTAAAATTAATCTTGGATTAGAAGGAACTCTTTTAACAGGAGCCATGAGTGCTTATGCCATTTCTTACTTGACTGGCTCCCCCTGGCTAGGCGTTTTAGTCGCTGGTATGGCTGGGATGATTCTAGGACTCATTCATGGTTGGCTCTGTCAGCAACCCAAAGTCAATGATATCGCTGTCGGCATTGCTATGATTATTTTTGGCAGTGGCATAGCCTTCTTTTTTGGGAAACCGTTTATTCAGCCTGCTGCACCCAATTTACCTGCCCTAGAACTAGGTAATTGGAGTCAGATTCCTCAAATTCAATCCGCCTTAAAAGTTTGTCCTCTATTCTTTATTGGGGTAGCCATTGCTCCTTTAATGCAGTGGTTTTTCTCCTCGACTCGTTGGGGATTACTGATTCGAGCCGTAGGAGATAGCCCAGAGGCGGCAAAAGCCATGGGAATCTCCATTTTTAAAGTGAGAATTGTGAGTATTGTGATAGGCAGTTTCTTGGCTGGAATTGGCGGTGCTTACCTCTCTCTTTATTATCCGGGAAGTTGGACAGAAGGAATTTCTAGTGGTCAAGGATTAATGGCAGTAGCTTTGGTGATTTTTGCCAAGTGGAATCCGGTACAATGTCTTTATGCTTCTCTATTATTTGGAGGGGCACAAGCGATTGGGCCAGCGTTACAAGCGGTGGGGGTGGATTCCTACTATTATCTGTGGAATGCTTCTCCTTACATTTTGACGCTGCTGATTATGATTATGACTTGTTCACCGCAGAGAACTTTATCCGGTGTTCCTGGTGCTTTGGGCAAAGAATCTTGAGTGTTGGAACTATGGCTGAAATGTTAAAACTAGCAGTAAATGGGGGATTAATGCGAGGATTCCCAGATAATAAGAATCTTACGGATGTGGAGGCAACTTTTATGAAAGAAGCGGAAACGGAGCCAGTTTATCGTCTTTTTTCCATTGGCGATCGCCATCCGGCTATGTTAAGAGTACCACAAGGAGGACGTGCGATCGCTGTCGAAATTTGGGCCATTCCCCTAGCCGGATTAGGCATCGTTCTCACCCAAGAACCCCCCGGATTATGCATCGGTAAAGTGCGCCTTGCAGACGGCGAAGAAGTCCTCGGAGTCCTCGGCGAATCCATCTGCTGTGAACAAGGCAAAGAAATCACCCAATATGGCGGTTGGCGCAACTATCTCCACACCTTAACTCCCCACTAAAACAAGGTAATCAAAATGACTTGTTTCATCCCAGCAGAACCCTATCCCTATCCCTACAACGGCGACTTCCGCCCCGAAAACACCGCCTTAATCATCATCGATATGCAAACCGACTTTTGCGGGATGGGCGGATATGTTGACACCATGGGCTACGACTTAGCCCTCACTCGCGCCCCCATCGAACCCATTAAAAAGCTCCTAGAAATTATGAGAAATAAAGGGTTTCATATCATCCACACCAGAGAAGGACATCGCCCCGATTTAGCCGATTTACCCCCAAACAAACAATGGCGCAGTCGTCGTATTGGCGCAGGAATTGGTGATGACGGGCCCTGTGGTAGAATTCTCGTCAGAGGTGAACCCGGCTGGGAAATCATCCCAGAACTTGCTCCATTACCTGCAGAAACAATCATTGACAAACCGGGAAAAGGCTCCTTCTACGCCACCGATTTAGACCTAATTCTCAAAACCAAAAACATTCAAAATATCATCCTCACTGGCATTACCACTGATGTCTGTGTCCATACTACCATGCGCGATGCCAATGATCGCGGCTATGAATGCCTACTCCTCTCTGATTGTACCGGAGCCACTGACTACAGCAATCACTTAGCCGCCCTAAACATGATTAAGATGCAAGGCGGTGTCTTCGGTGCTGTCGCCGATTCCCACGCCGTCATACAGGCCATTCTAGACTAGATTGCCGAAAATAGTTCAGCGAAGGTTTTCTGGGGAGCCTGTTCTTGAGTGACAATTTCCACAATTTTGTTGTATGCTTCTGGATGAAACAAAGCTTCTACAGACACTTGAGCCACTTTGCGCCGAGGAATACTGCCTTCAAATAAGGTATCGGCTGAAGACATGACGATCGCCTGGTTATTGTCCTCATTTCTTAAGCCTCCCGGACGCACAATCGTGTAAGTTAATCCACTATTCATCAGATAGGTTTCACTCTGTTTTTTCCACCACAGAATTAACCAAAATAAGTTCAGGGGATGAAAAAACTGGGAGACACACAGAGAAGACACCAAAACAAAGTGTTGAATATTTTGTTTTTGGGCAACTTGCACTAAATTTTTAATCCCTTCATAGTCTACCTGATAGGGGCCTGTCGGATCAAAACTCGGTCTTGCGCCCAGAGCACTTAACACTACCGTAGAATCCCTGAGCGCAGTTCCCAAGCTATCTGGATTGAGTAGATCGGCGGTAACCAGTTCTACACTATCGGGGAGTAGGGAGCGAGCCGTTTCGAGATTACGGACTAAGGCGATCGTGGGAATATCGCGATTGACTAACTCTTTGACAATCCGTCTGCCCGTTTCTCCCGTTGCCCCCGCCACAAATGCTTTCATAGGTTTGATAGTTTTTAAAATTACTCTACAAATATTAACATGGTCTCCTCTCACCTGAATCTCAGCCATTTTGCCCCAGAGGGTGGATCGAGATCACAGTAATAGAGCGATCTCGATTATACAAAAAATCACCATCCGTTTCTAAACTAAGAGATAGGCAAAAATGGTTTCCTAATTGAGTAAATCTGCCTGGGATGAATTTTTAATCCAGAATTCACCTTGTCCAGTCATAGGGGATAATTCAGATGATGAAGGTTCAATCAACTCCAGATCAATACCAACATGGATCAGAGGTTATTTTGGGTGCAGTTTCGGACTATACCTCTCTGGAATCTATTCAGGATTTAAAGAGCAATCCGGGGATAGCATTTTCCACCCTGGCAGATGGACAACTGTTTTTTAATGGTACGCCGGAAACAGTTGCTGAATATCTCGATGATCATCAGGGTTGGTTTGCTCGTTGTGCCTCGCCGATGACGGTACAGCCTATCGGGAAAAATGGCTATGAATTAATTATTGGCCGGTTTGGTGCGTTTGGCTATGAGGTGGAGCCGAAAGTGGGTTTGGAGATGAAACCTCAACGGCAAGGGGTATACACGATTGAGTCGATTGCTCTGCCGGATGCGATGGATTTAGGATATGATGTGGACTTTCGCTCGATGATGGCGCTAGTGGCAATGGCTGGATCTAATCTACCGTCGCCAATGACTTGCGCCCAGTGGCAGTTGGATTTGAAAGTGAGGGTTCGGTTTCCTCAGTTTATCTATCGTTTGCCGATGACGTTGATTCAAACGACGGGCGATCGCCTCTTAGCTCAGATTGTCCGTCAGGTGTCCCATTGCCTCAATCAAAAAATTGTGAAAGATTTTCATACTACCTACTCTTGTCCTTTGCCCGTGGTACCCAAGAGACGCTAAAGGCTTAACGTCTCTTGAGGATCGTTTCCTCAATTAAGAGGACATTTTATTAAGAATATTTTGGACAATTTGCATTCCCGTTACCGCTTGCCAACCAAATAATCCCACTAAGAGGGTATTGAGGGCAATATGGCTATAGCGGGCTAATTCGTTGCCTTTTTGGAGCCAAGGGGTAAGGGATGCAGAGACAGCGATCATGCCGGTCATGGCTAGTCCGACTAATAGGTGTGAGCCGAAGAAAAGCTTGCCATTGTTAATATAGGTGACCGCCATACCCCCTAGGGTTCCTAACACCATTAAGGCTAAGATAATGGAACTGAATTGTTGGTGTTTGAGGTTATATTTTCCTTGAATTAGGGCTTTTTTGGCTTCTCCTTGGGCCGTGCGAGTTTGGCGAATCTTGAAGCCAAGATACATGGTATAAAGGGTCATCGCTAATAGGGCCCACATGAGTAAGGGATGGCCAAACTGACTCCAGATTTTGAGGGTTTCTAGGGTTTCCATGGTTGGGGTGTTCTCCAGGATGAGGATTGGTGTTTACATAACTTAATTTATCATGAAAGGGAACAATGGGCCCCAGAAAGTTTAATGGGGTAAGGGGCCGTTAATTTGGCCTTGAAATCCATAGACTTGACGAGTCCCGCCTAAAGGGACTAAAGTCACGTCTCGTTCATCTCCGGGTTCAAAGCGGACGGCGGTTCCGGCGGGAATATCTAAGCGCATTCCTAGGGCGCGATCGCGATCAAAACGCAAAGCCGAATTGACTTCATAAAAGTGAAAATGGGAGCCAACTTGAATGGGGCGATCGCCATGATTGGCCACGGCAATCGTAACCGTTGGGCGACCAGCATTTAATTCAATTTCTCCCGGTTGGGTCAACAATTCTCCAGGGATCATAGTCATCGTCTCATTAACGAATGGGATCATGAACCGTCACGAGCTTGGTGCCATCAGGAAAAGTGGCTTCCACTTGCACTTCTGCTAACATTTCCGCAATGCCGTCCATCACTTCCTCCCGCGTCAGGAGCGTTGTGCCAAACTGCATTAATTCTGATACGCTTTTCCCTTCTCTTGCTCCTTCTAAAATTGCTGAAGAAATATAGGCAACGGCTTCTGGATAATTGAGCTTTAATCCTTTTTCCTTACGCCTTTCCGCCAATAGTGCAGCGGTAAAAATTAGCAGTTTATCTTTTTCTTGGGGGGTTAGTTGCATTTTTTTTGGGGCTGTTTGACTTACTTTTTTATAACATTTATTGACAAATTTATAGAAAAATGCCAAAATTAAGGTGTAGTGCTATATTGCCCATATTCTAGGTAAAACTAAAATCTCCTGTTGATGAAAACGAGCTAAAATCCGCCAAACCTCGATAAACCAACGTTTTGCTTCTTGAGTAGAGGAGCCACGATAGCGACAAAGAAGCCCTTGAGGGAGGGTAGTGACCCCAAACCGTAACCTTTGTGGTGAAGCAGTAGAAAAAAGCGATCGCACTTCCTGAATAATCTCCTGAGAAACCCCTTTCCCTAACCAACAGAGAGTGCCAACCACAGGATAACCGCCAAAACCATAGTCAGAGCCTAGGGCACCCCAAGGGGCAAAACTGCCCTGAGCATCAACCCAAAGAGGCATTCCCTCAGAAAACACCAGAGTCTGGGAAATCCACTGTCCCCGGTGAAATCCTTCCCCTTGGGCAGTCCTGCCGCAGCGAGTAATCTCCCAACCGCACCAAACCCCTCCCGGCTGTAGGTCGATGTGTATCTGCTGGCGATATTTAGCACCATCAAACAAGATAGTTTCTAAGGGAAACCAGGTTAAAACAGCTCCTGGCTCAATTTGGAGATGGACTTGAGTCTGGGCAAAGTGCTCTGGAGAAGCGTAGACTTTCGTGGCGGCAGGAGTGGTCCAGAAGACGCGGGTATGGGGAGCAAGGGTGAGGGAAAGAGAAAGGCGATCGCCACCAACGATCCCTCCTGCGGTATGCAATAAAACACTTTGGCAAGTAGATGATCCTGGAGTATAAAAAGGGCGCTGAAGCTTTAAAGGAGCAATCATTTCTCGAATGATCGGATAAGTTCGCGCTCCAGAGGGATAGTAAACCAACAACTTACCCTGCCATGGAGTAAACTGGACTTCTAAGGGTTGAAAATCAAGCGTTTGTCGATCCACAGGAAACACGATTGCATCTCGATCTGTTTGCGTAAAACTATGTCCTCCCTTCTACCCTAGAAATCAGGACATAGACTGAGATGACTGAGAGCCAACTCTGGAGTGAGCAGCACCACAGTTGATCTTAGAATTTAGTCGATCTGAATTATTGCCGATTCTCCCCATTCCTCACCGACTCAGTATGGAACAGCCTACCACCGATCTGACCACGATACCCTCCCCATCGCTGCTTTTAGAGGTATGGAACCGAACTCCGTTGGCGATGGGTATCGTAAACCAGGACGGTATTTTAGTCTATCTTAATCCTACTTATGCTCAACTATATCATGCTTCTGTGTTTGATTTGTTGGGACAACCGTTGAGCCGCTTTTTTCCAGGGGATCTCCAGGATTTACTGGATACGGCGATTAAATATTACCACTGGAGAACCAACTCTTCTGAAAATTTGGCGATCGCCGCCACCTCAACCCCGATTTCTACCCATCCTCCCCTCTGGTTAGTGACCTTAATTTCCGCCAAACCTCAACCGCCAAATCAGGAAGAATTGGCTCAAAAAATTACTGAAAACAGCCCAGACTTTATAGCTCAGTATACGGCTGAAGGAATTTGCATTTATGCCTCTCCCGCCTGTCGTACCTTACTCGGTTATGAACCAGAAGAGCTAATGGGCACTCATGCCGAAGATTTATTTTATCCTCCCGATCTCCAAGCCTTACAAAAATCAGGGCAAAGATTATTAGATTGCCACGAGCTTACCACTCTTACCTATCGTCTCGTTCATAAACAAGGTCACTGCCTTTGGGTTGAGACTAAGATTAGCCGTTCATTCAATCCTGAAACAAAAAAGCTAGAAGAGATTATTGTAGTTTATCGTGATGTTAATGAACGACAAAATCACCAAATATTTTTAGAAGAACAAACTCAAAAAACAACCAAAGTTTTAGAAAATATCGGAGATGCTCTATTAACCATAGATTGCCAAGGCTATCTCACCTACCTGAACTCCCAAGCTAAAATACTCTTATTTTCAGGACATCAAGAAGTGATCGGTAACCATCTCTGGGATGGCTTACCAGAACTTTGGAAAACTCTATTTAAGGAAGAATGTGAACAGGCTTTTACCCATAAACAAAGAAGATATTTTGAGGTATTTGATGAGCTATTACTGACCTGGTTAGATGTGCGAATTTATCCCTATGAAGGGGGATTATCTATTTATATTCGGGAAATTACGGAACGCAAACAAACAGAAGAAGCCCTATTAGAGCGATCGCGACTGTCTACCTTAGCTGCCGAAATTGGTAAAACCCTAGGTCATGGAGGAGATCTCCATGTTTTATTAGATCGGTGTACCCAAATTTTAATTGATCATCTTCAAGCCTTGGGTGTAAGAATTTGGACCCTTGATTCTCAAACACAAATGCTAGAACTTCAGGCATTATCTGGTCCAATTACAGTAACCGATCCTTTACACGCTCGCATTCCCATGGGAATTTCCGTCATTGGATTTATCGCCTCCCGTCAACAACCTTACTGTACAAATCAGACTGCTAATGATGTGTGTATTGGCGCTCCCACTTGGATTAACGATCAACAAATTAAAGCCTTTGCTGGATATCCTCTAGTGGTAGAAGAACGTCTATTAGGAGTTTTAGCGATTTTAGGTCGCCATAAGTTTAGTGAAGAAGTTTATCAAATGTTAGCCTGGATTGCCGATGCGATCGCCTTAGCCATTGATCGTTCCTGGGCCCGCACAGAATTAATTAGTCGTCGCGAAGGATTACTATTCGGATTAGCCAGTCAAATTCGCAAATCGTTAGACCTCAATACTATCTTAAATACAGCCGTTCATGAAATCCGTAACTTACTACAAATTGACCGCTGTCATTTTCTCTGGTGCATTATTCCCAATACCCCTCAACATCTGCCTATTTTAACCATTACCCATGAATCTAAAAACTCAGAATTATCTAGTTTACTAGGAGATTATCCTATTACTGAAGTTAATGAGTTAGTAGAAACATTCAAGAATATTGATATTTTTCGGATTGATGATACTCGAATTAATGCCGATTCTAATTCCTATAGCTATGCCTTATTACAACAATTTGGGATTATCTCTGAGTTATTGGTTCCCCTACAAACCCATACAGGGCAATTGGGGGCAATTGTCTGTAGTCAATGTCATCAAGCACGAGTTTGGACTGATAGTGAAGTAGAATTACTCAGAGCAGCTTGCGATCAACTGGCGATCGCGATCGACCAATCAGAACTCTACACCCAAACCCGCGCCGCCGCCTTCCACGCCCAAGCCCAAGCTCAACAACTCGAACAAACCCTCAAAAAACTCAAACAAACTCAAGCCCAATTAGTCCAAACTGAAAAAATGTCTGGCTTAGGACAAATGGTTGCAGGCATTGCCCATGAAATCAACAACCCCGTTAACTTTATTAATGGCAATCTTCTCCATACCAGTAATTATATTCAAGATCTATTAAACCTCCTAGACTTGTATCAAAAACACTATCCTCAGCCGGACAAAGAAATTACAGAAGAAGCTGAATCAATAGATATCGAATTTCTCCGGGAAGACTTACCCAAAATGCTTGATTCCATGAAAGTAGGAGCCGATCGCATTAGTCAGATTGTCCTTTCTTTACGCAACTTTTCTCGATTAGATGAAGCAGAAATGAAACCTGTAGATATCCATGAAGGAATTGATAACACCCTCCTGATCTTACAGCATCGACTCAAACAAAAAGGAGAAATTAAAGGAATAGAAATTATTAAAAAATATGCTGAACTCCCCAAAGTAGAATGTCATGCCAGTCAACTCAATCAAGTCTTTATGAATATTATTAGCAATGGAATCGATGCCCTAGAAGGTAAAAAAGAGACCAAGCAGATTATCATCAAAACAGAAGTGGGAACTCCCCAATCTTGGACAACCCCTCATGTAATTATTCGCATTAAAGATAATGGTCAAGGCATGACTGAAGAAGTAAAACAGCGGTTATTTGATCCCTTTTTTACCACTAAACCTGTGGGTAAAGGTACTGGATTGGGAATGTCAATTAGCTATCAGATAGTTGTGGAAAAACATGGGGGATTGATTGACTGTATTTCTGAGCCAGGGAAAGGAACAGAATTTACAATTAAGATCCCCATTCATCCTCTTCAAGATTGACCCATCAATTATAGACTCTTGTTAAGAAATGTAACAAAGATTCCTGTACCCTTAAAATTCGTTGTATAAAGAATTGTGATCGCCTTACAACTCAAACCTATCCTCTGAAGTGAATACCCAAAAACTGCCTAGCAATAGAATTGCTCAGGAATTTAGCGAAGTCACCGTTCAGAATACCGGAAAATCTCTTGAGATTCTGTTTACCATTGCCATGAAACCCCAGGCAGAAGTAATTCAAGGCTGGCAAACAGGAGTCGCTTTAGATGCTAGTGCATCCATGAAAAGCTGGTATGGACGCAAGCTGGAAGGTACAATTCCTCCAGAAATTATCGCCAAATATAAGAAAAAAGGATGGGTTGAATCTCGGATTGAAGATGGAATTCGTGTGAAATCCTTTCACAAAAAAGCTTACGAGCAAGCGATTAAACAAGGATACCTGAATCCAAGTCATAACATTGTACAACCGATGGCCAGAGAATTTACTGCCTCCTTAGCGAGTAATTTAGATAGCCACGGAGGAACTACAGTGATCTATTGGGCTTGTGGTGATGGCGCAGACATTGAAGTAGTAGGAGATTTTACGGTTTCTCAATGTCGCTTTATTGAAGTCAGTGGGCCAGGGAAAGTAGGATTGGGACAAAAGACGATCATTACTCCTGCGGTTAAATACTTTGTAGAACGGTTCTCTGACGCTAAGTATGGGATCTATATTTTCATCACAGATGGTCGGATTGAAGATATGGAGGATATTAAAGAATATACCCTAGAGTTGAGTCAAGAAATTGCCTTTAAGGAGCGAAATCCTCTGAAATGCATTCTCATTGGTGTGGGCAATGGTATTGACAAGCATCAATTAGAAGAGTTGCATCATTTGGACACAGGAAATAATATCGATATTTGGGATTACAAAATTGCCGGTGAACTGCAAGAGTTGGTACAGATATGTACGGAAGTGGTGAATGAAAATAAAATCATTGCTCCTAGGGCTGTTATTTATGATAATAAAGGAAATCTCGTGAAAAGATTTAACGATGGACTCCCAGCTAAAGTTTGTATCTCTATGCCTCTAACTGCCCAATGGTTTGAATTAGAAGTTTATGGTAAAACTATTTGTCAAGCAGTTATTTTTCCCCACGAAAATGGTCAATAACTATGGATGAGCAAGAAGAAATTTATGTGATGGCCGATCCCTCTGTTGCTGAGAGTGCTACGGTGGGTTGGAGTGCAAAATGGTTAGGGTTACTTTTACTGTTGCTGCTGGCTCTGGTGGGAGGAATTACTTCTTATCTAGTATTTGCTCGTAAAAATGTTTCTAATCCCCCGTCTGTAGAGTCTCCTGGAATAGCTGAAAGTTCCCCTGCGCCTGAAGTATCGCCGAGCATCGTCAGGAATTCCCCTGCGCCTGAAGTATCGCCGAGTATAGCTAGTAATTCCCCTGTTCCTGAAGTATCGCCGAGTATAGTCAGCAATTCCCCTACGCCTGAAGTATCGCCGAGTGAAACGGGAAGTTTTCCTGCACCTAAAGTATCGCCGAGTATAGTCAGTAATCCCCCTACGCCTGAAGTATCGCCGAGTGAAACGGGAAGTTCTCCTTTGTCTGGGGTATCTCCTATTAATCCTAGCCCAAGTCCTACTGTGGCTGGTGTAACTGAAGCAGAGGGGGAAATTCTTTACTTTGACTTTGATAGTACGGAGATTTCGTCTTCAGAGGTGGCGAAACTGGAGGTATTGTTTGCCAAGATGCAAGGAAAGAAGGGGACTTTGATGATTGAGGGACATTCTGATGATTTGGGTTCTGAGGAGTATAACCAATTTCTGTCTACTCAACGAGCAGAACAAGTGGCTGAATTGTTGGAAAGGTTAGGGATGGGTGAGGGATATGAGGTGGAAGTCAGAGGTGTGGGTGAAAGTCGTCCGGCAAGAGATAATGATACGGAGGAAAATCGATCGCTCAATCGCCGTGTGGTGATTGATTTTGTGGGTGGTGAATAGGTTGGGCGATGGAGTGGGACTAGCGCCAGGAGGGTAATGATGTTATGATGGAGGATGGTGTTTTAAATATAAAGGTAGATGAACCACCCATGGCTAAGAAGGGTATGATCGAGCGCGAGAAAAATCGCCAGCGGTTAGTGAAGAAGTATGCTCAGAAGCGTCAAGAGTTGATTGAGCAGTTCCAGAAAGCGGAAGATCCCGGAGATAAGTTTGAGCTTCATCGTTTGATTCAGCGTCTTCCCCGTAATAGTGCTCCTAACCGTCTGCGGAATCGCTGTTGGGCGACTGGGCGCTCTAGAGGATATTACCGGGATTTTGGTTTGTCTCGCCACGTGATTCGGGAAATGGCGCACCAAGGGTTGTTACCGGGTGTGGTGAAGTCGAGTTGGTAGGGAGATGGGGGATTGGTGGACAATCCCTATCCTTGACCGCAACAGGTGTCGATGCCGAGGCTTTGGAGTAGGATATCACTGACGGCGTTGGCGATCGCAAATTCTCCATAGAAACTTTCAGAAAAATCAAAGGCCTGCATTTCTGTCACAATCGCAATCACTAAGGAACCTAAATCCGTTTCTCCCTCGAATCGGTGTCTGACAAAGACTTGAGTGGCTCTTGCTGCAATTTCAGCATTAACCGGTTCCGGCAAAAACTCCCGATCAAGCCACTGCAGTAAGTTTGTTTGTAACCATTTTCCCTCCTGCTGAGGATCTTCAGCCAGAGGCAAGGTAATGGGTTGAATTGGTTCAGCCATCCTGGTCACCTTAAACTAAACAGATGATACAGCATTATGGACTATGATATTCCCTCTATCATTGAAGGGTATCGTAACGGTTTTTTTCTGATGGCTGAAGAGGAGGGGAATGAGGGCACCTCAACCCTAGGATGGTATTCCAGTAATTCTCGCGCCTTAATCCCTCTAGATCACCGATTTCGCTACCCCCAATCCCTCAAACGAGTTTTAAACCAAAATCGCTTTTCTGTAGCCATCAACCGCGATTTTCAGGGAGTAGTGGAAGGCTGTGCTGATCGAGAATCGACGTGGATTTCTTCGGAACTCAAGCTAATTTATCTGGCTCTGCATGAAGCCGGTTGGGCCCATAGTTTTGAAACCTGGCAAAATGAAACCTTAGCGGGAGGAATCTTAGGAATTGTCATCGGCGGAGCCTTTATCGGCGAATCGATGTTTTTTCATATTCCTGACGGCTCAAAAGTGGCGATGGTTAAGCTAGTAGAACGATTGCGAGAGCGAGAATTTCTCCTTTTTGATGCTCAAATTATCAATCCTCACCTAGCTCGATTCGGCGCTTATACTATTGATGATAAGCAGTACCAATTTCTCTTACAAAAAGCCGTTAATAAATCCTGTTTCTTTCTCTAAAACTATGGTCTTTTTAAAGGATGGATGGCCATCCCTTATTGCTCTTCAGTTTAGAAAAAACTGGGTTGATGGCGAATCAAGTTGAGGAATTCTTCACGAGTCTTTTGATCTTCTTTAAATACTCCCACCATGGAACTGGTGACTGTCCAAGAGCCAGGTTTTTGTACTCCCCGCATTACCATGCACATATGATTGGCTTCTACGACTACAGCGACTCCTTGAGGCTCTAGGATTTCTTGAATTGCTTCGGCCACTTGGCGAGTAAGCCGTTCTTGGACTTGTAAGCGTCGGGAGTACATCTCAACAATGCGGGCTAATTTACTTAAACCAACTACTTTTTGATTGGGAATATAAGCGACGTGGGCCCGACCCATAAACGGCAGTAAATGATGTTCGCATAAACTAAACAGATTAATGTCTCGTACTAATACCATTTCATCATGACCTTCATCAAAGATGGCTCCATTAATTAACTGCTCTAAGGATTGATGATATCCGCTAGTAAGAAAACGCATGGCTTCAGCAACCCGTTTCGGGGTTTTGAGTAGGCCTTCCCGGTCTGGATCTTCTCCTAGTTCGGCTAAAATTGTCCGCACACTGGCCATCATTGCTTCATTATTCTCGTCTGTAGGGGGAGGAGCAATTTTTGATTCTATGCCATTGGTGGTACTGCGAGCCGGTAGACTCGGTAGCCGTTGCATGGAGGCACCGTTGGAGGAAGCAATAGTCATAGGTTGAAAACTCACTGTTAAGTTCGGGTAGATGGGTGGACAGATAGGCGATCGCCACGGTAACGTAAAGAATTGTTAACCTTATTTATTATAAGGCCGATGTTGCGCCGTAAGGCAAGGATTTCTGGGAGAAATCTATGAGGCAGAAGTCTCTAGAAACACACCAATCTGTCGAAATTTTTGATATCGCAGGTCTCGGCGTTGGTTGGGAGAGAGGCGATCGAGTTCAGATAAGTGATCGAGCAGAGCCGCTTTGAGAATTTCTGCGGCTTTGAGGGGGTCACTATGAGCGCCTCCTAGGGGTTCGGGGAGCAGCACATCTAAAATCCCCAAGCGTTTCAAGTCTTCTGCGGTAATTTTGAGTGCTTCAGCCGCTTGGGGGGCTTTTTTGGCATCTTTCCACAGAATTGCCGCACAGGCTTCTGGGGTAGCCACGGTATAGACGGCGTGTTCAAACATCAGGAGGCGATCGCCCACGCCAATGCCCAAGGCTCCACCCGATCCCCCTTCCCCAATCACTGTACAAATAATCGGCACATCCAGGCGAAACATTTCCCGCAAATTATAGGCGATCGCCTCTCCTTGCCCCAACTCTTCCGCCTTCACCCCAGCCCAAGCACCCGGAGTATCAATAAACGTAAAAATCGGCATCTTAAAGCGATTGGCATGATTCATCAAACGCATCGCCTTGCGATAACCCCCAGGAGCAGGCATCCCAAAATTGCGAGCCACATTATCTTTTGTATCCCGTCCCTTTTGATGACCGAGCATCACCACCACTCGCCCTGCCACCCGTCCGATCCCACCCACGAGGGCTGGATCATCACCACCGAGGCGATCGCCATGCAACTCAATCCACTCCTCACTCATCGCCTGAATATAATCCAAAGTCGAAGGCCGCCGAGGATGGC
Source organism: uncultured bacterium (assembly GCA_964616725.1). Taxonomy (GTDB): domain Bacteria; phylum Cyanobacteriota; class Cyanobacteriia; order Cyanobacteriales; family Desertifilaceae; genus Roseofilum. The sequence continues at coordinate 298 of CAZTRW010000004.1, read as the reverse complement.
GAGCCAGTTGCAGACGTTGACCCGGAGACAAACCACTAAAAATCTCTTGTCGCAACTGAATCGAACGACTTTCCAACTGATGAATCTGATCAGAAACATCCACACCATTTTCCTTAGCCAATTGGCGGATTTGTTCAATCCGATCTTCCAACTCCACTAAAGGCTTTTCAAAATCAAGCAATAGGGGTTTACGTTCAGAACTGCTCACAGTCACACACAGGAATAACAATCTCTAACAACAGCCTTTCTAGGACTCATCGCCCCAAAAACACCTGGCCATCAGTCTCTCATCTTATCT
>CAZTRW010000003.1:0-63678 GCA_964616725.1 uncultured bacterium | reverse complement strand
TCATTGCCCTGGCCGGCACCAACCCCTTTTCCTTACAAAACATTTTGATCGAAGACGTTAACATTGCGATCGCCATCCCCTGGAACAACGGCCAACCCTGGACAAGCACAGAACGACTCACCAAAAACAACGGCCAACCCGCCGTCACCGAAGGAGTCAGCAGAGCACTCAAAATCCTCTACAACGATATGCCCTGCGACAGTAAACTCTTACTCGACACCCTCAAAGAAATCACCACCAACGCCACCAAACCCGTACAAATCACCGTTGCCGGCCACAGTCTAGCCGGAGCCATGTCCGCCTCCCTTGCCCTCTCCCTAGTCGATCGGCAAGCTGAATGGGACGACAAAAAAATCGCCACAGTTCATGTCGTCTCCGTCGCTGGTTTCTCCCCCGGCAACGACGCTTTTGCCAACCACTACGACACCACCTTTGGCGACAAATCCCAAAGACTCTGGAACCAACTCGATATCGTCCCCAACATCTGGACAGTCGAAGGCATCAAAAAAGTCCCAGGCATATACGCACCAGCCATCTCCCCAAGCATCACCATCCAACTCGTCTTTCAAGGCCTAGAAATAGCCAGCGCCGCCCAAAACTACACCCACATCAACCGTACCACCCCCGGATTTGCCAGCACCTACAATCCCTCCTTTAGCATCAACAATCTTGCCCATGATCCAGACCTCAATCAAGTCGTATTAGACGTAGTTTCTGGATTCATCGCCTACACCGGCATCCTCCAACTCAAAACCCTCCCCTTTCTCAGCCACTCCTTAGAAGACAAAATGGCCCATTTCGTCAAAGAATTTGCCGCAGAAGTCCGGCAAGCCCTTGATGAAATGGTCACCCGACAAGGAGACATCGAACAAGCCTTAAAAGACCGTTTAAATGAAGTCATTAATCGCTTGAGTGGCCTACAACTTAACCTCTTTTTCCTCCCCATTCCCGACGAAATCAATAAACTCTTTGCCACCAGCCGCATCAGGAACTTAATTAACTACATCCTACAAGTCCTCTACCACCACGTTTGGCGCTACAGCGAGTATTATGGCTTTACCGAATTTGACAAACGCCGTCAAGAAATCACCACCCAAGTCGCCGCTCAACTCCAAGAAGCTCAAGCCCAAGTCCAAACAGAAAATACAGTCATCGTCAACTATGGACGAGCCAAAAAAGATGACATCAACGATCTATTTCATGGTGAAGGAAAACTATTCAAAGGAATCGCCGGAGTCATGGAACGCCTCAAAAAAACAGGTCAAGTTAGTCCCAACGCCCAACCCGTGATTTTCATCGTTGAGAAAAAGAAAGATGATGGTAAATTTTAGCCCCATTTTCTTTTCTTCCAACACACTAGAGACACAAAAATCACAGACACCTGAGCATATCATTCGGTATCTAGCATGACTAAAAACCGTTTTGTGAATCGCCTATGCAATTTTACCCAAAGTATGCTATAATTCAGATGTGTAAAAAAACTACACATAAATCAATACTCGTTTACAGGAGTAAAGACAATGGCTGACAGCAAAGCAAAAAGTGTAATTGTTCTCGACAGCGAAGAAGACTTCGGTGGCGATCCTCAAGTGGTCGATGGTCGTCCTCCCAAGAAGCGCAAAAGCAAGAAAAAACAAGACTTGAAAGGCCCCGAAAAAATGGTCTTCAAAATGGCTAAAACATGGGATGAAGCCACCTCTAAATACCGCGAACTTCATGAGAAGTCCAACGAAAAGAAAAAGAATGGGTGGGTCAAAGACTTCGGTAAAAACTACATGAAAGCAGCGAATAAGCTGATGAAAATGATGTAGTTTTCTTTCTGTACAGTCAGTTTGATAGACGGGAAAACTCCATTAAACTGACTGACTTTTAGTTTCAGTCCACACCAACTCCCTTTCGACCAATCAAAAACCATGGCAATTCCTCAAACTGCAAACACGATCATCCTTGAAATGCCTGCTGCCAAAAAGGATGATATCGAAGATCTCAAGAATGGAGAAGGCAAGCTCTTTAAGAAGCTGTCGAAAACTATTGAAGAACTGAAAGAAGCTGGTCACGTAGATGAGAACGTACAGCCGATTATTGTTATCGTTCCTCGGAAAGAAGATAACAAGTTTTAGGGTATCTCATCACGAAAAGAGTCTGAAGACAGACCTCTTGTGATTGACAAAACAATATTTTACCTCTAATCCACTCAAAAACTATGGTACGATAGCTTTTGGGTGGATTATTTAGTCCTTACCTGAGCCACTTACCCTTGCTAAGGATGGTTAAACGTCAAGATATACCTACACCACTCATTGAAGCTAAAAGCAGAAAAAAAGTAAAAGTTGTTCAAGAACTCGAAAGCCGCCGCTTCTCTATTGCTTATGTCATTAGACGCTTCCTAATTTATTTCTTAGGGATCCAAATTCGTCGAATTATCCGTAAACCTAATCCTCAAAAAACAGCAACAGAACTGAGAGAAATATTTGAAGAATTTGGTGGTTTTTGGGTAAAAGCAGGTCAAGTTTTAGCCCTCAGAACTGATCTTTTTCCCCAACTTGTCTGCGACGAATTACGTCGTTTACAATATGAAGCTTTGGGATTTCCGATTCAAATTGTGCGCTCAACCATTGAGTCAGAATTGGGTCAGCCTGTAGAAAAAGTTTTTTCCCAATTTGATGATAGTCCTTTAGCTGCTGCCTCGATCGCCCAAATCCATAAAGCCGTCCTACGCGACTCCACCAAAGTCGTCATCGTCAAAATTCAGCGTCCCGGTATAGCCGAAGCCTTCCAGCGAGATCTCAGCTTGATCAAATCCCTTGTCAATTTATTAACTCGGTTTAATGTAGCCAATTATCTCCGCTTAGATGAAGCCATTATTGAACTAGAAAAAACATTTAAAGAAGAACTAGACTATCGTTACGAAGCCTCCAATACTCGGCGGATGCGAAAATCCCTGAAAGCGCATAAAATCTACGTCCCCAAAATCTACGATCAATATTCCAAACGCCGCGTCCTCGTCATGGAATATATTGATGGAGTCCTCATGTCCGATTATATCAAAGTCGCTCAAACTGACCCTGAAAAAATCCGCCGCTGGGAAATCGAAAACAAAATGGATACCAAAAAACTCGGTGAAAACCTATTTCTCTCTCTCTATCGACAGATTTTTGAAGACAACCTCTACCATGGGGATCTTCATCCCGGCAATATCATCTTATTACGCAACAGCAAATTTGCTCTCATTGATATGGGAAGCATTGGCAGACTTGACCGAGACTTGAGAGTCAAATACCTTAACTATATCAATGGACTAGCTGAAGAAGATTTCGCCAAAGCCTCTGACTACTACATTCGCTTTGCTCTCGATGTACCTAGAGTCAATATGCCCAGAGTTCGCTCAGAAATGGCTCAAGGGATAGAAATATGGGCTGCAAAAGCCAGACTCAAGGGAGTAGATTATCAGGAAAAATCCTTCGGTGGAGCCACTAGTGAAGTTTCTAAAGTGCAAATCAAATATGGGACTCCCAGTAATTGGGTATTTCTCAAAATTACTCGCTCTTTCTTAACCCTAGATGGATCGCTTCAGTATATTGTCCCTGATTTTGATATTTTTAAACTCATTGACAAATATAAAAAACAAGCCGATCGCCGCGCCTTTAGAAAAAGCCTTGAACCTCAAACCATTAGAGCCTCCATCAACCAATTTTTCAACGTTATTGACGAATACAATAACATCATCTTGCCCGAACTAAGGCAACGCACTACCCCCTTTGAACTTACCGCCGATCCCTACGCCCTCGCTCTAGCAATCATTTGCCGATCTTTTTCCTCCTTAACAGGATTTGCCTTCCTCTTTGTGCTATATACTTTCCTGTATCAATACCACTTTAAGACCATTCAATGGATTCATAACCAGGTATTTGACGACTTAGTTAGCCAGATCATCACAGTTCCCTACCTAGGCTGGATAGGCATACTGATTGCTCTAGTGTTAACTATGAGAATGCTCTCAGCGTGCGCCTCTATCCTAGAACGGAAAGAATACGGCTTCTTCCCCTAAGCCGATCGCCTCCCGATTGACTCATCAAGATATACATCCCACCTAATTCATGCCCAACGAGGATATCACTATGAGTAACCCGCCCTCAGTCCTGAGTTTCAATGGCACAAAAGACTACATTGAAGTCCCCTACAAACCAGAACTCAACCCGCCTCAATTTACAGTATCCTGTTGGGCTAAAGTAAAAGGAGGACAAGGCCAATGGCGATCGCCCCTCACCTCACGCACCGCCAAAGGCAGCACTGACCACGGTGGCTACATCCTCTACGCCGGAACTAACAACCAATGGCAATTCTGGATCGGCAACGGCAGCCAATGGATCACCCTCACCGGCGCAGACATCACCCTCAACACCTGGACTCACGTCTGTGCCACCTACGACGGCAGCACCATGAAACTCTACATCAACGGAGAACTCTCCGGCAAACCTGTTCCCAGCAAAATCAAAATCAACACCACCTATCCCCTACGCATCGGTACAGGCGCAACCGAAGGTAGACCCAACTACTTCTTCAACGGTCAAATCACTGAAGTCTCCATCTGGAATACAGTCCGTTCCCCAGAAGAAATCAAACTCTCCATGAACCAGCGACTCAGAGGAGACGAGCCCGGATTAGTGGGATATTGGCCCCTCAATGAAGGCACAGGAACCACCGTCAATCACCCCACCCTTCCCAGCAATCAAGGCACAATCAATGGCGCAACTTGGCAACAAGAACCCCTAGACTTTCTCCAACCCCCTGAACCCATTATTCCCCTACCAACTCAACCCTCCGCCACCAGCCCCATGGCTATTAGCTTCGATGGTCAGAAAGACTACATCGAAATTCCTACTAATCCCAGCCTAGATCTGATCAACGACTTCACCATCGAAGCCTGGATTAAACCAGAACTGATGGGTAAGCGAGTTGTAGACAAAGGCATCGGTGGACAAAGCGAAGGATTTACCTTCGATACCTATCCCCAAAACCTCCGATTCATCAACAAAGGCGTAGTCTTAACCAGCCGCAATCCCTTAAAAGTAGGGACTTGGCAGCACGTCGCCATCACCTTCAAAAACGAAGCCAATGGAGCCAAACTCTACATCAACGGACAAGAAGAACAAACGGCTACACCCACAACCGTAGGAACCGTCACCAAACTCCCCGTGCGTATCGCCTCCCAAGCGGATGCCCTCGGTAACCTATTCAAAGGCCAAATTGCCGAAGTGCGGATGTGGAACCGGGTACGTTCCCAAGAGGAGATCCAACAATCCATGCATCAGCGACTGAGGGGAAATGAAGCCGGATTAGTGGGATATTGGCCCCTCAATGAAGGCACAGGCAATACCGCCCAAGACCAAACGCCTCAGAAAAATTCGGGCACAATTCAGGGTGGAACTTGGCAACCTACTACCCTAGAATTGACTACTCCCCCACCTACTGAGCCAGAAAGCCCAAAAGATGGGCCATCGTGTCTGAGTTTTGATGGTATTGACGATTATGTGCCCACTGCTGTTGATGCTCAACCGAGTGCCCTACCTGCTACCACCTGGGAAGCTTGGGTGAAACCTACCCGTAGGGCCAACAAGTTTGAGCGGATTGATATGATTCTCTCCACTGATGACGGTGGTTGGGATCGATTTGTATCTATCTATAAAGGGAAATTCTGTATTGCCCACGGTAGTCAGGGTTGGAATGTCACAGAAGCGGATCTGGGCAAATGGCAACATATTGCTGTCGTGTATACCGCAGAGCAAGGCATTAAGTTTTACAAAAATGGGACGGAATTTGTCTATCAAGGGAAGTCAACGATTGGCAGCACTAAACATCCTCTGTATATTGGGGGTAGTCCTGGTTACAAGGATCAACATTTTCAAGGTTCTCTGGCTGAAGTGCGGGTGTGGGATTATGGGCGAGAGCTAGCCGATATTCAACGAGATCTGGGCGATCGCCTCACTGGAAATGAGCCAGGATTAGTAGCGTATTGGCCATTGGATGAAGGCACAGGAACAACAATTACAGACAAAACCGGCCATGGTTATGATAGCCCTATTCAAGGGGCAATCTGGGAAGCGTCAGAATTAGAATTAGCTCCTGCGCCCGAACCAGCAGCCATACCCTCTCCAGAAGAGCAAGAGATAACCACACCTGTGTCGTCAGCCTTGAAATTTGATGGGGTAGATGACTATGTGACCATGCCAATGAAGGCATGGGAAGCGCCAGTTTTCTCGGTAGAGTTGTGGGCGAGGGCAAGTCAAAATCAGGTGAATTATGCTAGCTTGCTCAGTAATTCTGACGATCCTTCTGTTGCTCAATCTTGCCAAATTGATGTGATGGGGGGATATTATCGCTTTTACCACAGTGATGTTCAGGTGCGGTTTACGAAGGTGAGCCAAGAATGGTTACATCTGGCGGTTACCTATGATGGTCAAATGGTGCAAACTTATGTCAATGGGGAGCCTCAGTATTCCAAATCAATGGAGAATATGGAGACGGTTTTCAGGGATTACCTTTTAGGCAGAAGTCGTAGTGGGGATAAGTATTTTGCTGGAGAACTCAGTGAGGTACGAATTTGGCAGAAAGTGCTGACGGAAGAGCAGATTAAGGCGGGAATGGCTCGCCGTTTAGAGGGGAATGAGCCGGGGTTGGTGGCTTATTGGCCGTTGAACGAAGGTAAGGGAGATGCGATCGCCAATAAAACCGGAAATACCCAACCAGGTAACCTCCATGGTGCCACTTGGCAATCAGAAAGTGTAGACTTTCTCCAAGTTGCTTCGGCAGCGGCTCCTCCTGTCCCAGATGACCCCATGCCCACTTACCATGGTCTCACGGGCAATGAGTCTCAACTAACCAGCTATTGGTCTCTCAATCGTACCGCGAAAGGGCTACAAACGGATAGGCTCCAGGGCCCTACCCACTGCCAACCATATCTCCATTTCAATGGACAAGGGGATTACATTGACACCAATACTCTCCTGAATTTGGGGACAGAACCCTTTACCCTAGAAGCCTGGATTTATAGTACCGGCACATCCGGGGTGATCTTTTCTGCTGAAAAACAGGGAGTGAGTGCTTATCAATTCCGCCTTGCCCAAGAAAACAATGATATTTTGTTCATGTTTTCTGATGGCCCAGGAAATACCCTCCTTTGGGATAGTAAAACCAGGTATTGGTTAAAAACTACGATCGCTAATCATCAGTGGTCTCATATTGCCATTAAGCGCCTAGGGACAATCCATCAAATGTATGTCAATGGGATATTAACGGCTCACGCAGAAACCTCGGAACCCATTGACTGGAAGGGTACGATTCCCTTCCGAATCGGTGCTCAACATTCCTATTCTCAACCAGACCCAATTTTCCCATTCCAGGGAAAAATTGCCGATGTGAGACTGTGGAATAGCGATCGCTCAGAAGAGGACATCCGTACCCAGCGGGAATATGAACTCACCGGAAAAGAACCTGGTTTACTGGGATATTGGCCGTTAAATGAGGGCAAAACTCCAGTGAGCGATCGCACCGGCAAGAGCCAGACAACCCTCTATGGCGGCACTTGGGAAACTGAAGAGGTTTCTTTCCTGACTGGTGCCGCAGAACCTACTCCGACAGTATCTGAACCTCCTTCTCCTCTTGCTGAGAATGCCAAAGTGGAGTTAGAAAGTCCCATTGTTAGTCTTACAGTCTTAACTGATCATCAAGATTTGGGGGGTAAGCCAAAAACGATTTACGGGAAATCTAAATCTAAATCTAAAAAACATAAGAAGCGTAAAAAACAAGCCAAGTGGCTGGCTCCTTATGAAAAATTGGTCCGAGAAGTGGCGAAGCGGCAAGATCGGGCATCTCATACCTACGTGCAACGCCATCAGCGTTCTAATCGCAAGAAAAAGAATGGTTGGATTAGGGATTTTGTGAAAAATTCTACAAAAAGTTTTTGGGAACTTTTCTAATTTGCAGGTGCAGATTTGGCTCTAATGTTGTCGGTGTTGAATCGGTTGTGAAACGGTGGAGGAGAAAGGAGGATCAAGACCTCCTTCCTCTCCCCTTATCCCCCGTCATCAACGAGTGTTCATTAAACCTGTTGTAACTCCTCTAAACGCGCTAATACCTCTTCTGAATGAGTGGCGGGATGAACTCCAGTAAAAATAGCCCGCAAAATCCCATCGGGGTCAATAATGAAGGTATGACGCAGGGAAATAAAACTCAACCAAGAGCCATAGGCTTTGCTAACTTCACCGGTGGTATCGGCGAGTAAGGGAAATTTTAGACCTTCACTATCACAAAATTCGGCATGGGAGTTTACATCATTGGCACTAATCCCTAAAATTTGGGTATTGCGTTGCTGATATTCCCGCAAGTCCTGTTGAAAGCGACGGGCTTCTAGGGTACAGCCTGGGGTAAAGTCGGCAGGATAGAAGTAGACGACTACCCATTTGCCACGATAATCGGAGAGGGCAATTGTGCCATCATCGCTGTTGGTGGGAAGCTCAAAGGCAGGAGCGGGTTGGTTCAGTTCAGGGAGTTTTCCGCCTAGGGCTAGGGTTTGAGGGGCAAAAGGCGCTGAGAGCAATAAGAGTAGGTTGGTGGTGAGGATGAGACGAAATAGCGATCGCCGAGTTAAGGTATTCATGGGCATCAATAATGGGTCTTATGGACAATGTAGCAAAAATTGATCCAGGCGATCGCAGGCAGTGTACTCTAGAAATGAGGTTTACAGTCAGAGGTAAGGGTGACTCAACGTTATCAAGCCAAAATTTTCGTCACTCTACGTCCCTCCGTCCTCGATCCGGCAGGGGTGGCAGTGGAGTCAGGGTTGCAACAGTTAGGCTATGAAACCGTAGAAGCGGTCAGAATTGGCAAGTATATTGAGTTAAAATTGCAGGCGGCAGGAGAAAAGGACGCTCAGGAACAGTTAAATCAAATGTGCGATCGCCTCTTAGCTAATCCTGTGATTGAAAACTATCGGTTTGATCTGATCCCAGAATAGAGGCAAAGAGCGATGAAGTTTGGAGTAATTGTCTTTCCAGGGTCTAATTGCGATCGCGATCTAGTGTATGTACTCCGGGATCTGTTACACTCTCCTACCCGGTTAGTTTGGCATCAAGAAACCCATTTAGATGACATTGATGTGATAGTATTACCAGGAGGATTTAGCTATGGCGATTATTTACGCTGTGGCGCGATCGCCCGCTTCTCTCCAATTATGCAAACCCTTGTCTCCCAAGCCCATCAAGGGAAGTTAGTGTTAGGGATTTGCAATGGATTTCAAATCCTCACGGAAGTAGGCTTATTGCCAGGAGCCTTAATCAGAAATGAAGGACTTCATTTTATTTGCGATCGCATCTCCTTAACCGTAGAGCATACCCGCAGTCAGTTTACTCATCTATATTCTCCTCATCAAAAAATCACCCTACCCATTGCCCATGGAGAAGGGCGCTATTACGCCGATGCAAAAACTTTAGCTACCTTAGAAGCCAATCAGCAGATTTTATTTCGATATACCGGCTACAATCCCAATGGATCTTTACATCAAATTGCCGGCATCTGTAATGCCGCTGGTAATGTCATGGGGATGATGCCCCATCCTGAACGAGCCAGCGATCCTCTCTTAGGTAGCACCGACGGATTAGCTCTATTCAAAGGATTATTAGAGAAAAAATGATAGAGGTCATCAGACCTCTATCACTGGCTAAGCATTGACAGCAAAATAAAGAATCGGATGCCAACTAGTGCGCAAAATTTGATTGCTTGTACTAGGGGCTGACCATTCTACTAATTTATTTTTACGACGACAAGCCACGGCGATCGCACTAATATCATGGACGCAAGCCGCCTCAGCCAATTGAGGCATCACTTCTCCCTGACGCACCTCCGTCTCCACAGCCAATCCCAAACTCAAAAGATCAACTTTAACTGTTTCTAACTCCCTCTTTGCCTTCTCCACTTCATACTTAACATCTCGATGCCCTCCTTCCTCAACCACCCAAATCAACAAGCACTTTTCTAAAGAATTTTGAGGTCTATTTTGAGCATAACTTTTGAATTGCTTCAGCAAATATTGACCACTACTACTGCCATCATAAGCCAGCATCAAATATCGAAATAAATGACGACAGCGCAGATTTAACTCTTCAGAAGTATAAGTAGAAATCAGTTCGGGACGCAAGACCATAATAGGAACTTGAGTATTTTGCGTCAGAGTCATACTCGTACTCCCAAAGATCTTTTCACCCATCAGACTATGAGTATGTGATCCCAAAACAATCAGATCGGAATGATGCTTCTTCGCCAATTCTAAAATGGCTTCATGGGGTTTACTTGCAGAAACAATCTCCGTCACTACTTCCACACCCTCAGCCACATTAGGGCCAAGCACAGATAAGCGAGATTTCGCCCATTCAATTTTTTCATGGTCCGCTTTAGGAATTCTCCCTTCTAAGGCCACACAATGGGTAAACACAATTTGCTGCAAGCCACTTTCCCCCAAAGCAGGAAGGCAGTTCACTAAGCGATATAACCCATCAGATAAACTCGTGGAGATTAAAGCACGCTTGAACATAAGGGTAAGTGTGATATCGAGGTGTTAATCTACCCTTACCCTAGCACTGGAGAGTGGGAGTTAGGGTCACCAGAAAATAAATCTTAAGCTCTGCTTTACTAATCTAAGCCCCACTCATGTTTCAGAAAATGTTGATACATGGTTTCACGCAGCATCATTTGCTCATAGAGCTTGATGAGAAACTCCTGAGCTTGTTCACGACTCATCTTTTCCACCTGGGTTTGAAATGACCGCAGACTAAATTGTTGTTCTAAGGATAGTTGCATGGGTTCGTTCATAGGAAACTCCTCAATGGGGAATTCAGCACAACTTAGGGAAGCCAGAAGTCAGAGCTTTCTGAGTTATATTACAAAATATAACAAGTATTTGACAGATTGCCCACTTTCTCTTCCAGATCGGCTGATGTTGTTTTAGCAAGTGCGCCCCAGTAAAAATGCTCATGACGAACAAAACAGCAGTCCAGGTCTGTGGGACTGTCCTACAAATCTCAAGAGTTATCCAGGTTCACATGGCGAAACCCACACCCCGCGCACGTTTTGAGTATTCTTCTCCACTTTTCCCAAGAACAAATCGCATATCGGAAATGACTATAACAATGATAGGAAGGGACGAAGGTGAAACACCGGGTACGCAAACTAGATGGGTCGGCAATTGAACATTTTGCTAAGATGCTTATAGCTCTGTTGTAAAATCAGACGATTCTAACCCTTCTGCCTAATCTTTCATGCCCCTTAATTCCCCATCCCCTATTTTTCTGGTGGGGTGTCCTCGCTCAGGCACCACATTTCTCCAAAGCCTCATTGCCGCACATCCCCAGATTGCCTCCTTTCCAGAAACCAAATTTTTCAACAATTTAACCCCCGATGCTGGGATCAAACAGAAATTAGGATTAGTCGCTCGCAATCGTATCTATTCCACCCTCCGTTCTTTTTTTGCCAGCATCAATCAACCAGAGCTTATTGTCACTATCCCTAAACTTCCTTTCAAAGCTATTTATATTCCTTATTTTATTCACCTTCTCAACCAACTGACTCGCGATCAAGGCAAGAAGCGTTTTCTAGAAAAAACTCCACAGCATCTTTACCACATTGAAGAAATTCAACGCTATCTTCCTAATGCTCAGTTTATTCATCTTTGTCGTAACGGCGCAGATGTGGTTGCTTCCCTGTATGAAGTTACCCACCGCTATCCTAAAATTTGGGGAGGTGCTTGGGATCTGGATCGCTGCATTAATAGCTGGATCGAGATGATCCAACTCAGTAGTCAATACTTAGATCGACCCAATCATTGTGCAGTTAGATATGAAAAAATGATTGTACAGACTTCAGATCAATTACATAAACTCTGTCAATTTCTGAATCTGGAATACAGTGAAACCATGATCGAAGATTATGCCAATTATTCCCAATTTTTAGTCAATAATACCAGTAGAAAAGTAGAACCTAAAATCAGAAATATTCACGAGGTAAGTAATAAATTTTATACAATTTTTAGACCGGAACAACAAAGCTATATTGTGCAGCGATTATCAGCTACTAGTTTAGAGGAAATTTCTTTTCTTTAAGAAGAATATGAAAACCTAATTAAATCCCAAAAGAGATTGAGTTGTAGTTAAATGTAAAGTTTGGTTTCCCCATTTAACACCTGTGCATAATCTGCTATCAATCTTATCCATAAGAATCTGATTCTATAGAAATCATGAAGGAGGGTTAATGAGAAGGTATAATGATGAAATTGTTATGTGTGAGGAACCTTCAGCATGGAAACAGCGATCGCCAATCCCTCGGCGGAGCTTATTTCAACTCAACGATCTGATCTCGATCGAAGTTTGCGCTTAAAAGACATTCTCAAAACTCTGCCCAAAGAGGTCTTTATCAAACACAAACTGAAAGCCTGGTTTGGCTTGATCAGCAACGTCATTTTAGTTAGTTTAGGATGGTGGGGAATTGCCATCGCGCCTTGGTATTTACTTCCCCTCCTGTGGTTATTTACCGGCACCTGTTTTTTTGGCTTATTTGTCATCGCTCATGATTGCGGACATCGTTCCTTTGCCGATCGCAAGTGGGTTAATAATATCGTCGGACATATTGCTTTAACTCCCTGCATTTATCCCTTTCATCCCTGGCGAATTCAGCACAATATCCATCACAAATACACAAACCATCTCGACAAAGATAACACCTGGAATCCATTCCGCGAGCCTGAATATCATGAACTCAATTCATTTGAAAAATTGATATATCGCTCCTTGCATGGTAAATTTTGGTGGCTCGGATCAGTGATTCATTGGGGACAACTCCATTTCCAATGGTGGAAGCTAAAACCCGGCAAAGAACGGGAGCAATTCAAGTTTTCTGTTCTGTTTGTGTTAGCCGAAATAGCCATTGGCTTTCCCTTGCTCATTGCTATCACAGGATGGTGGGGTTGGTTTGCTTTTTGGTGTGCGCCTTGGTTCGTATTTCACTTTTGGTTAAGTACAGTTACTTTACTGCACCACACCTTACCCGAATTAAGATTTGAACCAGAAGGAAAATGGCATGAAGCCACCGCACAACTGATAGGTAGTGTTGACTGCAAATACCCTTGGTGGTTTGAATGGATTTGTCATGATATTAATGTTCATGTGCCTCACCATCTTACCACGGCCATTCCTTGGTATAACCTCCGCAAAGCTCATGCCAGCCTGGAAGAAAATTGGGGAGAGTACATTACCAAAAATCAATTTTCTTTTCCTCTGCTGTGGCGTATTACTGACATTTGCCACCTGTATGATGAAGAGAAAGGGTATCGCACTTTTCGCGAAATCCGCTAATTCTATTTAGCCTGAATCAGGCAGCTTAAAGGTTAGAGTGGGGAAGCCGATCTTCTTGACTCTAACCGGAAGGCTAGAACAATTGACAACGGCGATCGCCTATGGCACAGTAGCATCATCTTCCCTAGGCTCTTGATTATGCTGTTTAGCAAAGAAAAATCCTTCCTTTCCTGGATACTCATCGCTCTCCTCAGTACCTCTCTCTGCAGCAGTTGTCGATCTAGCTCCCAATCACCACCGATTGCCTCTGAAACCGAAGTGACGAATGGGGAATCTCCAGAAGCCTGTGCTCCAGAAATTACCCAGATCCAATTAGGGATTCTCGCTACCGAATCACAGGAAAACCTAGCCACTCTTTGGACTCCCTTCTTAGAAAAAATGACAGCAGCAATTGGCCGTCGTGTGCAACCGTTTTACGGTGACTATACTGCCTTAATTCAAGCTATGGCAAACCGTGAAATTCAAGTGGGTTGGTATGGGGGAAAAGCCTATATTGAAGCCGCAGAAACAGCCAATGCCGAAGCCTTTGCTCAAACTGTCAGTTCTCAAGGGTTTTTGGGCTATTATTCCTATTTAATTACCTATAAAGGCCATCCCATTCTGGAGAAAATTGACCTCAGCAAAGGAGATGGCGATCGCCTCGTTCTTGACAACGCAGCAAATCTCACGTTTGCCTTTAATGACCAAAAGTCAACCTCCGGTTTTCTCGTTCCCATGTACTATCTATTCATTCAAAATAACCTGGAACCCGAAACCATTTTTAAATCCGTCTCCTTTCTTGGCTCTCACGAAGAGACTGCCTTAGCGATCGCTAACCAAAAAGTCGATATTGCCACCAACAATAGTGAAGCCTTAGAACGTCTTCGACAAACTCAACCCGAACAATACGAGAAACTCCAAATTATCTGGACTTCTCCCGTCATTCCTGGAGATCCCATCGCCTACCGCAAAGATCTCCCTGACTGTCTCAAAACGGAACTTCAAGACTTTTTCTATACCTTTACAGACCGTACTATTCTTGAACCCCTGATTTGGTCAGGCTTCGATCCTGCCACAGATCGGGACTGGAACACCATCCGCGAACTGGAAATTGCTAAACAAATTCAAACCGTCAAACAAGATCAGACCCTCACAGAACCGGAAAAAGCGACTAAACTAGAAACACTGCAACAACAGCTTAAAGCACTCCAGTAAGTAATGTCCATCCGAGTCAAATTTATCCTAATTACCGTAGCTTGCCTCATCGTCGTCATGGCGATTGGTGCTTGGAATTTGAATCAACTGCAAGCTGAAGTCTTGGAAGAAGAAGCACGCAACCGCACAGAACTGGTACTTAATTTTACTCAAGCGAGTCAAGACTATGTGATTCACTCCCTGCGTCCAGCGGTAGAGCAACTCGGTGATGATGTGCCCATTGAAGCCATTTCTGAGGCTTTTGCGACTCGTAAAATTGTGGAACTGTTTAATACCCAATTACCAGAATATCGCTATAAACCAGCGACAATTAACCCGACTAATCCTATTGATACTGCTAATGAATTTGAAATCAGTTTGATTGAACGCTTTCGTAACAACCGCAAACTTAAACAACTGACTGGCTATACTACCCTTGATCAGGAAGAGCGATTTTACTTTGCCAAACCCGTACAAGTCTTTGCCAGTTGCCTACGCTGTCATGGTAACCCTGCCGATGCCCCCAAAGTCCATATTCAACGGTATGGTAGCACCAATGGTTTTGGGTGGAAAGTGGCAGATATTGTGGGTGCGCTGATGATTTATGTCCCCATTGAAGATTTACGCGCTAATTTTGCAGCAACCTTACAAAAGCTTTGGGGAACTTTTATTGTTTTGACCGTTGTTGTTACTACTTTAATCTATTTTCTGTTTGGCCGCTTAGTGAGTCATCGCTTAAGAAAAATTGTGGGGATTATGAGTCAAACTGCCGCGAATCCAACGGAAAAATTAACGATTGCTGATCGCGCTCAAGACGAAATCGGTATTATGGCTCGTGCTTTTAACCGCATGGCAGAATCTCTCTATATTCTCTATACCCAACTGGAAGAGAAAGTCAGAGAGCGTACCGCTCAACTCACTCAAGCCAATCAGGAAATTGCACATCTCAATCAAAAGCTCAGAGCCGATAATTCTCGGATGAGCGCCGAACTGGATTTATTGCAACAAATGCAATCCATGATTCTGCCGAAACAAGAAGAACTGCAAGGTATCCAAGATTTGGCGATCGCCGGATTTATGCAACCTGCTGAAGAAGTTGGAGGGGATTACTATGACGTTCTCTGTACAGATGATATTGTTACGATTGGTATCGGTGATGTTACGGGTCATGGATTAGAAAGTGGTATTTTAATGGTGATGACTCAAACCGCCGTCCGCACCCTTAAAGAAACCAAAGAACAAGATCCCGTGCAATTTCTAGACATTCTCAACCGTACCCTCTATCAAAACGTCCAAAGAATGCAAGCCGATCGCGATCTCACCTTAGCCATCCTAAACTATACCCAAGGTAAGCTGCAAATTACAGGCCAACACGAAGAAATCATTATCGTTCGTTCCAGCGGCGAAATTGAACGGATAGACACTGTAGATTTAGGCATTCCTATTGCCTTCGATCAAGACATTGTTGAGTTTCTCGACCATGTTTTTGTCTCCTTGGAATGGGGAGATGGAGTCGTTCTTTACACCGACGGGATCACGGAAGCAGAAAACGATCGCGGCCAATCTTATGGCATTGCCCAATTATGTCATACCATTACTCACCATTGGTCTTTAGGCGTTGAGGAGATTAAACAAGCGATTTTAGAGGATTTCTGGCAGTTTATGGGAGATCAAAAACCCGCTGATGATATCACCCTGGTCGTCCTTAAACGTCAACCTGAGGCAGAATTAGACTCTTCGTCAGCAGTAGCCTTGGCTTGCCCCTGAATTCCCAATTTTTACCAGAAACGAGCGTATAATCAGAACAGTCTCAAACATCTATGATTAGGAACGGCAAATCAAGTTAAGATTAAAACAATGGTGACCAAAGAAGTGCGAGAGGATGACTACTGTATTCGCTATGAAGCCTCATCAACGACTGTGCTGTTTGAGGGAAAACTAAGCCTTAGAGACCCATCCGAGTATACTCCCATGACCGACCTGTTGGAGGAAGTTCTAGATACTGAACCGACCCATTTAACTCTGGATCTTCAGAAACTAGAATTTCTCAATAGCTCTGGCATTCGCGTATTGTCTAAATTTGTATCTAGCTTAAAGAAGAAAAAAAGTGATATACAACTGACGATTTTAGGGTCAACCCAGATAGCATGGCAAGGAAAATCCCTAAAAAACCTACAAAAATTTCTGCCGAGTTTGATTTTAACCTTACAATAACCTGACGATTTCCGCTGCTAATCTGTCGATTGAGAGCGATGATGACTTCGCCGTTCCCGATTTAATTGGTCGATCGCATCTCCCAGAGCCGCTGTTAAGCTCTGGCGCGTTTGGTGATGCTGGCTTTGTTCTGTCTGGAGTGCTTGGGAGAGCGTAGCCACCGTTTGCTTGAGGCGATCGCGCTCTTGGATGAGGGCTACCCACTTCTCCCGCATCGCCTCCCCCTCCCACTGCGCGACTTCCTCTGCCACAGTCTCAGCGACTTCCTCTCCTCCCCCCTGCCACGGAGAGCGATGTCGGGTCTGGATCTGCTCTTCTAGTGCCTGGAGTTTCTCTCTCGCCATATGGGCTTCATAGCGGCGCTGTTGAGCCTCCGTTTCATACAACCGTTGCCAATTAGCCGCACTCTCGTAGGCGCGATCGCATTCTTGCCGCAACTGACTTAATTGATTTTGCAGTTGACGAATTTGTTCTAACCACTGTCGGACATCTTCACCCATAAAACCATCGAATTAGCGTAATTGGAGCCGGTAAAACAATCATTACCAAAATCACCAGAGCACACAACCCCAGTAAATCTCGACCGTGATCTAACTCAGTCACATCATTTAAGGCCGGTTCATCCCCAATGGGCATCAACAATAAAAAGATAGCCCACCAAAGGAATTCTTGATGCACAAATGCCAAAATCAACACCAGCAGTCGAGAGATTTGACCAATCATCATCGCCGTGCGTTGGCCAAACATGGCATGAACCACATGACCGCCATCCAACTGACCGACAGGAATGAGATTCAAGGCGGTAATCACCAATCCCAAAAATCCGGCCACGGCAACTGGATGCAACTCTAG
Organism: uncultured bacterium; assembly: GCA_964616725.1. Taxonomy (GTDB): domain Bacteria; phylum Cyanobacteriota; class Cyanobacteriia; order Cyanobacteriales; family Desertifilaceae; genus Roseofilum. The sequence goes on along the minus strand of CAZTRW010000003.1, from coordinate 46,042 downwards.
CGCCGTTTCTAGGTTGAGTTGATTCCCCAAGGCGATCTTACTCAATAGGGCAATGAGGAGGGTGGATCTGGGATTGAGTGAATCAAAATTAAACATCGAGGAAGATTCTGAGAAGGGGACAATCTCAGAGTGAGACAATCCCCAGAGAAACAGAGGAATGGTTGCGACTAATCCGGCTAAGGGGCCGGCAATTCCCACATCGAATAGGGCTTGTCGGTGGGGAATGGGAGAGCGAATTTGAATAAAGGCACCAAAGGTTCCCAGGAAAAAGGGAATGGGAATAAAGTAGGGGAGGGTCGCTTGGATATGGTAGTGGCGAGCCATGAGATAGTGTCCTAGTTCGTGAATGCCTAGAATGGTGATCAGGGCGATCGCATAGGGTAAGCCCGGTGCTAACCAGGCAGGATTTTGCCATATTAATCCTGGGTTTTCTATGAGTTCTGGGGAGAGGCGATCGCTTAATCCTATCGTTCCCACACCCGTTGTGGTCAATAGGGTTAAGATTAATAGTCCCAGCGCGATCGCCGGTTTGGTGATCTGAGCGGGAGAAGTTTTTGACTGGAATTGGGGATTAGGAATCAGAGCAAACCAGGGTTTTCCCTCTAAGCCTTCTTGAAAGACAATCAAAAAGCGATCGCCAAACCGAGCCTCAATCTTCTGTCGCACCAGATCGTAAGCTTTTTGGGAATCCGTCCGTAGCTGACCTCGACAAATCACTACCTGGCCCTTATACTCCGTTTCATGCAACGCATAGGCAGACCAAGGAAAACACTCTTGTAGTTGCCGCTGCTCCTGAGCCGTCAGGGGAGGGGGCAGAGCCAGGGTCTGGGTGGGAGTGTCTACACACTCACCCGATCCCTCTGATGCTTTTGGTTGCGGTAACTTTCCCCTCTCAATTAAGTACAAATACAGAAACGAACACAAAACAAATAAAGCCACCATTAATCCCAACGGAGGAGGGTGATTCTCTCCCCGCAGAGCAATCCACATCGTCCACACCAGCGCTGGAGTCATCATTACCAACCACAAGAGCCAAAGGGGTGCTTTTGTGCTGTTAGCTACACCACGCTGCACAATAATATAAGTAATCAGTCCCAGCAACAGTAAAAACAACAAAGTCATGGCATCTTCAGAGTGTGCAAAACCCCCCAAGATGATTTTAGAGAACCGATTTGCTTTTCCCCCCAATCGGGAGACCTTGGGGGCTACCTCCTATTTCATCCGGGGAAAATCAGCGAACCTCTTGATTGACTGTCCAGCTTGGCATCAGAGCAATCAAGAGTTTTTAGCGACCCAAGGAGGAGTGCAGTTTCTGTTTTTAACTCATCGGGGGGCGATCGCCAAAGTCCGTGAAATTCAACAAGCCTTTAACTGTGAAATTGTCATTCAAGAACAAGAGGCCTATCTTTTACCTAACCTGAGTGTAACCTCTTTCCAGCATGAATTTCTCTTTCCCTCAGAACCAATTCGCGCTCTTTGGACTCCTGGTCATTCTCCTGGCTCATCCTGTCTCTATGATCCAGCCCTAGGGGGCATCTTATTTACAGGCCGTCATCTCTTACCCAATCCCCAGGGAGAACCCACTCCCTTACGCACCCCTACCACCTTCCATTGGTGGCGACAACTCTCTAGAGTACAATATCTCTTAGATCTTTTTAATTCCCAAAACCTACACTATCTTTGTCCTGGAGCAAATATCGGTTTTCTCCGGGGTCAAAGTTGTATCGATCAAGCCTATGCGAGATTAACTCAGATCGATCTTTATGCTTTAAAGCAAAATCGTTAAAAAAAGTACCATTCTGATGACCAATTCCATGATGGCATATGCAGAAGATTTAGCCTATATTCATGAGGTTGGATATAGCGACCACGTTATCCAATCCACTCCGGGAATTCAGCAACTTCTGGCTGAAAATCAGATCCCCAATGGCTTAGTGGTGGAATTAGGCTGTGGTAGTGGACGATTAGCTGCTGCTTTAGTGGCGGCGGGTTATTCGGTTTTAGGCGTTGATCTGTCTGAGGACTTGGTGAATATGGCTCGCCAGAGAGTTCCTCAAGCAGAGTTTTGTGTCGATTCTTTTTTTCAGATGCCGATTCCCCCCTGTCAGAGTGTGATTTCTATCGGTGAATGTCTCAATTATTGTTTTGATCCTAGTTCTGATTTATGGTCTCTGTTCGAGAGAGTTTATCAGGCATTAAGTCCGGGGGGAGTATTGATTTTTGATCTCCTGGAGGTGGGGCAAATTCCAGGGGGAACTAAAGTGCAGAGTTTTCGGGAAGGTACGGATTGGTGTGTGTTGGTGGAAAAGGAAGAAGATCCCGATCGCCATCGATTAGTACGACGGATTGTGACCTTCCGTCAAGTGGGAGAATGGTATCGGCGATCGCAAGAAACCCACGTAGTCCAATTATATTCGGCAGAATCTATTACCCAATGGCTCAATCAAGTCGGATTTCAAGTACAAATGCTCGCCGGTTATGGTGACTATACCTTGCGAAAGGGTCATCAAGCCTTCCTAGCCCGCAAACCCCTTTCACTTGGATAGGATGCTCAAAACAAGAGGTTCACAGCAATGATTATGGAAACGCCAGATGTGCTCGCCCTAGATTTTGATGGGGTATTGTGTGATGGGTTAGTGGAGTATTTTCAAACGGCTTGGCACACCTATACTCAGATCTGGGGTATAGCCGCCGAACCTGGGGGGACTCCGATTCAGGTTGGGCGCAGCCCCAAAGCCATGGGGGAAATGTTCTTTCGGCTACGTCCTGTGATTGAGATTGGCTGGGAAATGCCGGTGTTGATTCGGGCGATCGCCCTGGGAATGGAAGAGTATCAAATTTTGCAAAACTGGCCAGAAATTCGCGCCAGCATTCTAGAGACCGATCGCCTGAACTCAGCAGAAATCATGGCAGCGGTCGATCATTACCGAGATCAGTGGATCGGCAGCGATTTATCAGGATGGTTAGCCGGTCACCGATTTTACCCAGGGGTAGTTAACCAACTCCAATCTCTCCTAGCCAGTCCTATAGAAATAGTGATCATTACCACAAAAGAGGCGCGATTTGTGCAAGAATTGTGTCATCGAGAAGCGATCGCCTTAAACCCCCATCAGATTATCGGCAAAGGCATAAAACGCCCAAAAGCAGAAACCCTGCTCGCCCTCAATCCCCTAGAAAGGCGCATCTGGTTTATCGAAGATCGGTTAAACACCCTCCTGAATGTGGCTCAACATCCCCAACTGACCTCTGTGGAACTATTTTTTGCCACCTGGGGTTACAATACTCCCACAGAACAGGCACAGGCAAGCCACCATTCTCGCCTCCATCTCCTCTCTCTAGACACCTTTGTTCAACCCCTCTCCTACTGGATTCATGCCTAACCCCCTATGCTGGACTTTAACAAACTGGGCCGTCAGATGGAAGGAATCAGCCAGCATCTGCAAACAGAAGCCACGGCGACTCAGAAACGGCTCCACCGCGCTCAGGAAACTCTCAAAAATGCCAGCGATCGCTGGCCAACTCTGGTAGAATCCTATCATCAGTGGTCACCCCACTTTGGGTTTAATGCCGCCTTGCCCATTGAGCCTTTAGATACCGTAGTCGAGATTCCCCCTGCCCCCAAAGTCCACACAGTCATCTCCACAGATGGCTCTCAAATGGCTCCTTCCCACCATGAAATTGCCTATTGCTACCTCATTAATACGGGGCGAGTCATCCTCCACTATGGTCAAAATATTGCCCCTCTCCTCGAGAGTATCCCCGAGGCAGTCTATCGCCAAGAGGATCTATATTTATCTCGGCAATGGGGAATTCGGACTGATGAGTGGATGGCGTATCGACGCACCGTATCAGAAGCCTTGGTATTAGCTGAGTTGGGGATAGGTTGGGAGAGAGGGAGTCAGCCGGGAATTCCAGCGCTGGGGATGGTGGATGGTTCTCTGATTTATTGGCATTGGGAACCCTTACCGACGGCAGCTCGCGATCGCCTCCTGCCTCCCATTCTACAAGCTTGGGACACCCTGCGGGCTCAAAAAATTCCCTTAGTCGGCTATCTCAGTTCTGCCCGCAGTGGGGAAGCCCTCAATTTTTTGCGGCTAGTTCATTGTGGCTATCCTGAACCCAACTGTAGCGGACATTGTCCTCAAAGCACAGAACAAGCACACTGTCAAGTCTTCCATCCTCTGCGCGATACGGCGGTGTGGGGGAGTTTGTTACGCCGGGGACAACGGAGTGGATTATGGCGATCGTCGGCGCGGATTTTAGAGGAGTATGGAGAACAGGCGATTTATTTTTGCTATCTCCATGTGGGGGTGGAAATTGCGCGGGTAGAGTTTCCCCAGTGGGTGGTTGAGGAGGAGGGATTGTTGGCTCAGGCGCTAAGTTTGACATTAGCTCAGGTGGATAAGGGATATGGCTATCCGGTGGCGTTGGCAGAGGCGCATAATCAGGCGGTGGTGCGGGGGAGCGATCGCCACCGCTTCTACGCTTTACTAGAACAACAGATGATTAAAGCTGGCTTAAAAAATATTGGCATCTCCTACAAAGAAGCTCGCAAGCGAGGTTCCATTGCTTAAAGAGGTTAGCTGGCTTTTTTCTGCATCGCTATCTTGACGGGTAGGGTAATGTGGAATTCGGCACCTTTTCCTGGTTCCGAAAGGCAGGTAAGGGTCCCTCGGTGTTTTTCAGTGATAATTTGATGACTAATTGCTAAACCCAGTCCTGTGCCTTTGCCAATGGGTTTGGTGGTAAAGAAAGGATCGAATAATTTGAGACGCACAGGATCAGGAATGCCGATGCCATTATCAGCGATCGCAATTTTTACCGTATTATGTTCACAATAAGTGTGAATCCGAATATAACTGGGATTAGCTTGAATTTCCGCAAAAGAGCGCCCAGAATTATATTCATCCAGAGCATCAATAGCATTAGCAATCAAGTTCATAAACACTTGATTGATCTCTCCAGCGTAACACTCCACGGGAGGAATATTACCATACTCTTTAATCACTTTAATTTCCGGGTGTTCTGGTTTCGCTTTCAGGCGGTTATGGAGGATCATTAAGGTACTTTCAATTCCTTCATGAATATCTACCGGTTTGACTTGTGCCTCATCCATCCGAGAAAAGTTACGCAGAGATTTCACAATTTCGCGAATCCGATCTGCTCCTAGCTTCATAGATGCCATTAATCGGGGTAAATCTTCTTCGAGAAATTCTAAATCAATAGCCTCAATTTCGGCAGCAATTTCGGGAATAGGCTGGGGATAATAGTGCTGGTAGAGTTGATTAAGTTGCAAGATTTGTTGGGTGTAGGTTTGGGCATGGGTGAGGTTACCATAAATGAAGTTAACTGGATTATTAATTTCATGGGCAACTCCAGCGACTAACTGTCCCAAACTGGACATTTTTTCGTTTTGAACCAGTTGGGTTTGAGTGTGCCGTAGCTCAAACAGAATTTTTTCCAATTGCTCGGTTCTTTCTTGCACTCGTTCTTCTAGATCTTCATTAGCTTTTTTGAGGGCGATTTCCGCTTCATGACGCTGACGATCTATGATTCCTAGGGAGCGGGCATTTCCCCAAATGAGGACAGAAAAGACGATCACGTTGAGGATTCCTAATAGAGAAATTCCTAATTCTGCGGTGTAGATTTGATGTCGGTATCCCAATAAAATGAGCCAACAAACGGAGGGAGGAATGAGGACGGCAGCGAGGGCTAAACGTCGGGCTAAAATTCCTCCAGCATTGTTCATGGTGAGGAGGGCAGTGATACCTCGTTTTGGTGCGGAAAAGACGAGGCTGGTAGTGAGGAGAATAAAGGCGATCGCCGTATGTACTGCCATGGCGGTAAAGCTGGAGCCATATTGATAGAAATAGGCATTGCCATAGAGATAACCCAGTAGTCCTAGATAAGCAATCAGAAAAACTATGATACTCAGAGTATGAGCGATAATATGGTTTTTTCTAGGTAAAACCACCATCAGTAAAGCGATGCCAATTAAGGAAAAGCTTAAGGCAGTATTGGGAGCCATTCTCCCTGGTGAGGCGGTGGCTACTGCGGTGACGGCTTCTTTGAAAATGAGTTGATCAATGCCTAAATTCAGTTGGAATCCGTATTGAATCAGGGTGAGAGTACCAATCAACAAGACAACGGCGGCGGTTGTTTGAGCAATGAGGCGACTCCGGCGAGTGGGTTGGGGATGATGAAATGCCCAAAGGGAGGCTCCGGCAAACATAAAGCCAAAGGCAGTATTGGCTTTCATGGTGACTAAACCAGGCAGAATACTTTTGAGTAAGGTAATGTTAAAGCACCATCCAACAATGACGATACAGCCAATGACAAAAACGGCGATCGCACTGTCCTTAGAGATTTTTTTTAAGGCGGCAATTAAAGATAGGGAAGGATTTAACATCATGATTTGCCTACATTACTCTAACCTTTTAAGCCAACCTAGGGGATTTTTGATGATATTTTTGTGATTGCAATTACAGTTTTATCTTTTTTTAAGCATACTGAATCAGGAGATTTAGGCTTCAATTCCTATTAAGCCAAACTCGAAAGATTTTACTTTTGATAAAAAATATCAAGCCAAAGAAGACTATAAGCCAGCCTTAAAGCAGTTTCTGACAGCCGATAGGGAATCGGAATCAGACTTCCACCTAGGGTCAAACGCTGTAAACTCTCATCATTGCTTGAGTACCTAATTCAGCGCCGGCTCCTCCCTCTAAGGCTTGTACCTCCTGAAAATGGGAATTGGCTAACTCTGTTCCTGGTAGTTCATGCTCTGCCATCATTTCCAAGACGAGGCGTAAATCCTTAACCATATGCTTGATCGCAAAACCAGGTGCAAAATCTGATTGAGCAATTCTCGGCCCCAAATTCTCCAAGCTCCAAGAGCCAGCGGCTCCCCCTCTACAAACTTCTATGATTAAATGAGGGTTAATGTTTTGGTGCTGCGCGACTTTCATGGCTTCGCATAACCCAATTAAATTGGCCGAACACAGCACTTGATTACAGAGTTTTACTCCTTGTCCACTACCGATGGGACCACAGAGATGAATGGATTTTCCCATGGCTTGAAAGCAGGGTAGAGCTTGCTGAAAATCGGCTGTATTGCCGCCGACCATAATGGTTAGTGTACCGTTTTTGGCCCCTACATCTCCTCCAGAGACGGGAGCGTCTAGAAAGCGTAAGTGTTGCGTCTGTAGTTGTTGGGCGATCGCCTGAGCCGCTTTTGGCCCTATGGTACTCATATCCACCACCAAAGTGTTTGGTTTAGCCCATTGTCTCACCCCGTCTGGGCCGCAGAGTACCTGCTCGACATCGGGGACATCTCCAACACAGGAAAAAATGATATCTGCTCCTGCTACGGCGGCTGAGAGAGAGCTAACCACCTGTACTCCGGCTCCTCTGGCAATTTGTACTCCTAGACGCTCGGGTGTGCGATTCCAGCCTTTGATGGGGTAACCGGCGCGAGCGAGGTTAGCGCTCATAGAGCCACCCATTACTCCTAGTCCGAGAAAAGCAAGTTGCTGATTCATGGGGTTGTTGTTGATCGAGTTTCTTCTGAATTTTAGGCGATCGCTTCTTTTTCTGCTTTACTATAGGTGGAATAGGGTAGTCAGGCGATGCTTGATGCGTCCGAGCAAATCACTCTCACTGTCTTGGTCGAGTAAATCATAGTCTGCCAAAATTTGTTTTCGCTCTTGCAGTTCGAGTTGATGGCGATGGAGATCTTGAGCAATCACTTCCGCCATTTGAGGATACTGGTGAAGAACTCGACCAAAGTGATAGCGATCGATACAAAAGAGAGTAGTTTCTTCCAGAGCAATGGCTGTGGCGGTGCGGTTTCCTCCGAGCATCACTGCTAGTTCTCCAAAACATTGGCCGGTAGACAAATCTACTAGATGTTTATTGAGTTTTTCGATAAAAATTCGTACCGATCCCGTAAGAATGATATAAAATTCATCTCCGGGTTCATTTTCTCGGCAAATATAGTCACCCACATAAATTTGCTTAATTTTGCCATTAATGACTAGCTGCTCTAACTGATTGGGGGTTAAGTTTTGATAGTAGGGGACTTGAGAGAGTAGTTGGGGAATCTGAAAGTGATAGCCATGAATTTTACGAATACAAGTCGCTTTTTTTTGCCATCGTTTCAGAGGACCGAGTTCATAGGGATTATTTTGGGATGGACTTAGATCAAAGTTTAATAAGCTTAATTGTTCTTCTAGACTGTGTTGGCGATCGCCAGTTTCTACGGCCATTTCTACAAATACTCTAGCCAACTCTCCTACTTCATCCTGGCGTTGGGTTAATTCTTGTAGCGTTTCGATATCAAAAGATTGATTTTTAATTTGATTGGCTGCTTCTTCAAATCGAAAAATGGGTTGCAATATCCAACGACTTACTCCCAGTCCTACCCCAATTGCTAACAGTAATATCCCCAAGTGTAAGCCAAAGACAATCCAGGTTTGAAGCTGCACTTGCTGCATAAAATCCGCTTCAGGAATCACCACAATGATTAACCAATCTAAGCCTAATCGATCTCGAAATGGTTTTACCTGTAAATATTGACGTTTTCCCTGGAATTTGAATGAATCCTGATAATTATCTGCTTGAGAAAAATCTCCGAATTCTTGTAAGAGAGTAGTAGCGATCGCCTCCATGAGATCGTCGGTACTGTTGGTAATGACGAACAGAGATGCAGCCTCACGATTAGATTCAGTAATCAATTGCGAATTAGAACTAGCAATTAACTGTCCTTTTCGATCAATAATCAAGACTTGACCTGTTTTAGCGATCGTGAGATTTTCTAAAAACTGATTAATTTGATCGAACAAAAAATCCACCGCAAAAACCCCCAGCACTTTCCGGTTTTGATCTCGCACCACTTGAGCCGCCGTAATTCCTAGTTGGCTCGTATCAAAATCGCGATAGATCTCACTCCACACTGGTTTCTCCGATTGTAGTGCCGCTTGATACCAGGGGCGAATTCGGGGATCGTAATTTGGAGTTTTTCCTAAAATTTTACCCTTTCTCCCCTCAACAGTAGACTGGTAAACTGTCAAATTCGATTGAGTTGATTTGCCAGAAACATTAATACCAATTTCGCCTGTTTTCAGAAGTTCTGCTCCTCTAAATTCTCCTTGAGAGTTCCCATAATAGATATGACTAACTGCCTGAAATATTTTGATCTTTTTCCAAAAATACTGCTCCAAGCTTGATAAGTCTTCCACATTAAGATTGCCAGATTTTATTTTTTCTAAGTTCAATTTAATGATTCCATGGGGAGTTTGCAGATAGTGCTGAACTTTTTGGCTGATATGATCGGCGATTGTGTTTCCTAATTCTATGGAAACAATTTGAATATTTTGTTTAGTTTTTTGCCAAAAAACCATGGTCAAAACTCCCATTACTAGAATGGAGGGAGCCACGATTAACATCGGCAAAAGATGTTTAATAGGGAGGCGTTTGATCGCGGTCATTTTCTGGATTTCCTTTTTGACGTATTTGTTCTGATTTATTTTTTAAGTAGTCCCAATAGTTTAAGTTAACAGTTGAGACATTATCTGATTTTTGAGTTTCGATACCAGGTTTTTCTCCAGATGAATAGGCTTTAGTATTGTTAAAGCTATGAATTCGCTGCTCTAAATTCGCTTGACGCTCTTGAATGACTAGAGCCATTTCTTGAAAAACGCGACTAAATTTACCAATTTCATCATTTCTTTGAATCAGATCGGCAATTTGTTTGGGTTTAAATTGGCGATTTTTAACTTTTTTAGCAGCGATATTTAAGCGCAATAAGGGAGAAATCAATAAACGATAAATAGTCAAAATACCTAGGAAAGTAACTCCGATAGCAATCGCACCAATTCCCAGAATAAGTTGCCGCGCATTTTGAGTCAATGTAAATCGATCTGATTCAGCTAAACTAACAATAATTAACCATTTTAATCCCCAAGAATTCTCAAAGGGTTTTACCCATACCCAATGTTTTTTCCCTTGAATGATAAAACTCAAATATTTATCTTGAGTAATCAAACTAAAATCACTAAACTGATCGATCAACTTCTCGCCAATTTCCCCCATAATGGGATCGGGAGTTTGGGTGATGAAAAAATGAGTTTCTGAGGTTGGATCTAGGACTGTCTCTGGATCGGGGTTAGAGGTAGCAATTAACCGTCCATCCTCTTGGATAATCATTGCTTTTCCCACCTTACTAATCGATAAATCTCGGAGATATTCCTGAAGTTCATTTAAGAAATAATCAACGCCTAAAACTCCCACTAATTCTCCTGAGTGATCTAGATTTTCTCGAACTGCTTGTGCAGCGGTAATCGCTAATTGCCGACTCATAAAATCTGGATAAACAGGACTCCAAACCAGGTTATTTTTGTTTTTTGCTGCTTGATACCAAAGGCGACTTTGAGGATCAAATCCTGAAGTTTTTCTCAAAACGATTGTCCGTTTTCCTTCGGAGTTAGTACCATAAGTAATCAGTTGATAATTGGTGTCCTCACCGGCATAAGATTGGGTAATTTGTCCATTTTCATTCAATTTTGAACCAACAAATCTTTGGGTGCGATCGCCAAAATAGATATTATTAACTAAGGCAAATAAATTCATTTGATTGGTAAAATGAATTCCCAGCATCTCTGGATTATTCCCATCCAATTCTCGATCCTGAAAACCCTGCAAATTGATATGATTAATGACTGCTGGTTTTTCCAGATTACTTTGAATTTGATCGCTAATTTGACTGACGGTTCCTCTCAGCCAATGGGAGGATAAATCATAAACTGTTTTCTGTTCACTGTAGATTCCCAGAAGCCCCGTTAATCCCAGAGTTGCTATTAAGGGAGTTACTGTTAAAATCGGAATTAACCTCTTCAGAGAAACCATAATCATCTTAAACCTTATTTCTAATCCATTGGGCCTTACGTTTTAGGGCCTTAAAATAAGCAATTTCTAATTCTTGAGCCTGATTGACATTGGCATTTTGCATTCGCAGGTTGCGGACTTGTTCTGCTAAGTCCTGTTCTCTAGAGTCTACCACTTTAATCATCTCTTCAAATCCCCGTGCTAACTGGCCAATTTCATCTCCTTTTTGGGTAATTTTTTGAAATTTTTCAGACTGGGTTCTGAAACTACCCTCTGTGACTTGATTAACCATTTTAGCGATCGCCAAAATGGGTTCGATAATTTTTTGCGATAATACATACACAATTAACAGGAGTAAACCAGACATAGAAATACCCAACAATAATAAATTTCTGGCAATAATTCCCGACACAGCAAACGCCTCTTTTTGCGTAATCTCTACCAAAATAGCTAGATTCTTAGATTCTATCCATCGATAACTGCCAATCACATCCACCCCTTGATGATTTCGATAAAATCCAACCCCATCTTTGCCCGACATTACTGCACTAATTCCAGGACTATTCACGGACTTTTCTTCTAATTCTGAACCCGAATTTTGGATATCAACAAATCGATTTTCATTCCCTTGTTTACGAATAATATAAGACTCATCCGTTTCTCCTAATCCGGTAGCTTCCTGCATAATCTCATTAATTTTTTCGAGGGATAAATCAACGGATAAAACCCCAATTCGCTCCCCTTGAGCATTGAGTAAAGGAGTTGCAAACGTCATCGCCGTTTCTCGCGTTGCTGGAGAAGTGTACAACGTCGGGCGCACCGTAGTGAGATTTTCCTGGGTGAAGTAAGTAACGGTGTTACCGAGGGGTTGATAGTTTCCTTCTTCTTGGGATTTTGTGGAAACCGAGACAATACCACTGGGGGTAGAAATGGAGAGAGATTGAATCGTTTGGCGAATTTGCAAGACGGTATTAAAATAATTTTGGAGAGTTTGATAATCGGCGGTATTTTTATCTGCTAAGAATCCTTGATAGTCTTCAATGAGGGTAGGAGTTTTAGCTAAGAGTAAGATGGAGCCATACTGCTCAGTAAACCAATTATTGATTTGATTTTCCTTGATGGAGATCACCACTGCCATTTGATTGGTAATATAAGATTTTAATAAATTCAGGGATTGGTAATAAACAGCGATCGCCAATCCCACAACTGTCATTAAGGACAAAATCGAAAAATAGCCAACGTGCTGAAATAAGAGACTATTGTGCCACTGTTTCATCTGTTTTTCCTATTGCTAATGGACGGGATTGTTGCAGTTGAGTTAATTGTCTTCTGCGAGAGGCAAAGTGCAAGAGATTAATGCCAAACTCGTGAGCATTACGAATTTTTTCTCTAGGTAACTCCAACCCTCCATTCACTCCCCAAGCTAACGATAAATCTCCAATCACCAGAATAATGCCTCCCCAATGAAATACGCGGATAGGATAGCGACGAATTTGGGGCAAGATCTGAAACAAAAAAGGTTGATTTTTCAGGGGATGCCAGGGAAATAATCGCCCGGAATCTCCCGTTGTCATTCCTAAGTTTAAACCTAAGCTTTGAATTGAAGCACAAATTTCTTCAATTTGCCGATTTAACTCCACTTCACAAGCGGCTAACTCCTCCCTTAATTGCGCTTTAACCACTTGCAATTCTGCGGTATCACCAATATCAGCAATTGCCTCTTCTAATTCCTGTTGAACAGCGCTTAGTTCATCAATCTGGGTTTGGTCTTCCCACAGTTCAATTAATAATACTCCACCAGCGGCTAAATAAGAGCACCAACTCAGTTGTTGCTCAGGATTGCTCTGCACTGCCTGAGCATAACTTAAATAGATGAAATCATACTCTTGCCAAGATAAGGCTTGATTTTCTGCCCATCTCTCGCCAGAGTCTTCTGAAGGGAGGGGAGATTGGGGAGTAATGGGGATAACCGATTCGATCCCTCGTCTTTCTGGATCAAGAGCCAAAAAAGCCTGTAATAAACAGGATAAATTATTCTCGATCGCCTGATCGCTCTCATTTCCCTGGGCGAGATAGGCTACCTGTACGATTCCTTGAGAGCGCGCGCCTACCTGACGGCGATAGCGCAAATCCAACTGGTTTGGCTGGGGAGAAAACACGTCTTCGGAGGCAGAGAGTGTCATTCCCCCTGGAGATAGCTCAATCCGGCATAACTCCACTTCTAAACCTGATGCAGGGGTTGTCTTCTCATCAATACGGAAGGTTTCCCGCACCATCTCTTCGGTACTCTGGCTCTGTAGCATGGCTGGATCAACATAGCTCAGTACCAGATATACCTTCACCGGCGCTTCTCTGGCTGTGGCAGAAAAATGAAAGGCGATCGCCCGATCCACAATAATCGGATTACCCTGGCGATCAATTGCCATTCCCGGTTGCACCTCTACCCATCTACCATCCCGATATTGAGCCGCGATTTCCTCTGGAGCCGCAATCACCCTCACCCCCAAACCATACACAATTCCCGGTTGATGCAGAGCCTGGTAATGGATATTCTGTCGCTGGCGATGGTACTCATGGGCTTGTTGCCAGCGATGAGCATTCAACAACAAGCCATCATGAACTATCAACCGTTGTAAAGGAGCGGGAGGATCAACCGGTAAAGCCACAGCCATTATTCCATCATTACTGTAAAGATAGTATGGCGATCGGTGTCCCCCTTTCCCCAGAAAATTAATAAAATTTTATCACTCCTCTCTAGCTCTCCCCAAAGATTTCCACAGATTTTCCACAGACTTTGGGGTTTTTCCACAGGTTGATGAGGAAAAAACCACCTATGGATGAGACAAATAGGTATACCGCGTCAAGCTTTGAGCATAGCTATTGAGTAAACGTTGAGATTCCCCCAGGGAAATGGTTCCTTCTTCGAGAGCAATTTCCGTTTGCTGACGGATACTCTCAATCAGAGCTTTAGGATCATATTCTACATAGCTCAACACATCTGCCATAGTATCGCCTTTCACCACTTGCTTAATCTGATAGCCTTTAGGGGTAATGCCAATGTGAACCGCATTAGTATCTCCAAATAAATTATGGAAATTGCCCATAATTTCTTGGTAAGCACCTCCTAAAAACAATCCCAGATAATAAGGTTCCCCTGGTTTGAAGGGATGCAATTCCAGGACAGATTTGACATCGCGCAAGTCAATAAATTTGCTGACTTTGCCATCACTATCGCAAGTCAAATCGGCTAAGGTTCCCCGACAGGTAGGCTCCTCGTCTAAGCGATGGAGGGGCATAATCGGAAATAACTGATCGATCGCCCAACTATCGGGAGCCGATTGAAATACAGAAAGATTGACATAGTAAATCGAAGCCATGCTAATTTGCAAGTCTTCGAGATCGTCTGGCACATACTCTTCTTGGCGGACAATTTCCAAGATTTTATTACAACACGCCCAATAGAGTTCTTCTGCTTTTGCACGCTGATTTAAGCTCAAATACCCAAAGTTAAATAAGCTCACTGCTTCCTCTTTAAACTGAATAGCATCGTGGTAGCACTCCTGATAGTTATCTAGCCGAATTGATTCATAGGTTTCCCACAAATTACGAATGATCAAATGGTCAGTGCTTTCTACGGGGAATGACAAAGAACGGGGCACTTCACTGGTTCCTAAAACATCAAATACGAGTACGGATTGATGGGAGGCGATCGCCCGGCCACTTTCACTGACTAAAATAGGGGCTTGTACCTTAGCTTCTTGGCACGCCTCCTTCACCTCCGCCACAATATCATTGGCATAATTTTGCATATTGTAGTTTTTCGAGGCATAAAAATTGGTTTTCGACCCATCATAATCCACGCCCAAACCACCCCCCACATCCAGATAGCGCATATTCGCGCCACTTTTAGCCAACTGTACATAAATTTGGCTGGCCTCGCGGATGGCATCTTTAATCACACTAATGGAGGAAATTTGGGAGCCAATATGAAAATGGAGCAGTTGCAGAGAAGAGAGTAAATTTACTTCCTCAAGACGATGAATCACATGGACAATTTCTGGTAAATTCAAGCCAAACTTTGACCCATCTCCGGTGCTAGTACACCAACGCCCTTCTCCTTTGGTATTCAGTTTTGCCCGCACGCCCACCACGGGAGTTACGCCCAACTCTTGGGAGACATTGATCACTAAATCTACTTCTTCCAACTGCTCTAATACCACAATGGTTTGTTTGTCCAATCGACGGGATAAAATCGCTGTTTCGATGTATTCTTTATCCTTATAGCCGTTGCAGATCAGGGGGGCATCGGGAGTTTTGAGGAGGGCTAAAGCGATAAGTAATTCTGGTTTTGATCCGGCTTCTAAACCAAACTGAAAGGGTTGGCCAAATTCTACCAAATCTTCTACCAGTTGGCGATGTTGGTTGCATTTGACGGGAAATACGCCTTGGTAAATGCTGGGATAGTGGTAACGGGTAATGGCTTGAGCAAAAGCGGCATTGAGCCGTTCGACGCGATCGGCTAAAATATCAGAAAATCGAATCACGAGGGGAAGATCAATATTCCGTTGTTTGAGGGCTTCCACTAACTCGTAGAGGTCTAAGGAACCGCCGCGATCGCCCTTGGGTGATACAATCACATGACCCGCCCCATTTACCGAAAAATAAGGATCACCCCATCCCTTAATCCGATATAACTCCTCTGAAGCGGCAATACTCCAACTGGGGGACGACTCTGGTTGCTCCTCATTACCCAATGTACTCAGGGTTTGTGGTTCTGTCGCCATGACTTTAACGCCCATATCTCTCCTCCAAGAGTCAACCAAGATGTTCATGGAGCATTGTAGCGTTGTTTATAGCCCTGCTGAATATCGATCAGTCTAAACAATCATGAGATAATCAGTGATCGTTATCTTGGAAAGGAGATCGCTTTGGAACGTACCTTTATTGCCATTAAACCTGATGGTATACAGCGCGGCCTAGTAGGCAACATTATCAGTCGCTTTGAAACCAAAGGCTTTACCCTCGTAGCCTTAAAGCTCTTAAAGGTGAGCAAAGAACTGGCGGAACAACATTACGATGTCCACAAGGAACGGCCCTTTTTCCCCAGTTTAGTCGAGTTTATTACCTCCAGCCCAGTGGTAGCCATGGTGTGGGAAGGAGACGGAGTAGTTTCAGCAGCTCGGAAAATCATCGGTGCCACCAATCCCTTAAATGCAGAACCAGGCACGATTCGGGGAGATTTTGGGATCAATGTCGGACGAAATTTGATTCACGGTTCTGATGCCATTGAAACGGCTCAACGGGAAATCGCTTTGTGGTTTCAAGAGGAAGAGTTAGCCCCTTGGGAACCGACCATCAAACCTTGGTTGTCCGAATAAGCTAAAGTGGGAAGAGACGGATGGTTGCCAAGAGAGTCTCCTCCCACTCCTCCAAGAATTCGGAATACAAAAATCATCAGATGAAGATAGTTGGTCGTTATGTGAAAGGAGGGATATTCATTTTCCTGGGAGGAGTGATGATTACTGCTTGGGCAAGTGTCACTACCTTAAACTGCACTCGGCTCCCTTCGGCTCAGATTGATTGTGAGTTAACAGCGACTAGCCTCTGGAATACTAACCAGGTGAAGATTACTCAACTCCAAGATGCTGAACTCAAGTTCGGCCGTCGCCGCAATCAGCGAGTGCATTTACTCTCCGAAAATGGCAAGCGTACTCCTCTGACGGATTACTATATCATCGGGC
Organism: uncultured bacterium; assembly: GCA_964616725.1. GTDB lineage: Bacteria > Cyanobacteriota > Cyanobacteriia > Cyanobacteriales > Desertifilaceae > Roseofilum. The sequence continues at coordinate 29,420 of CAZTRW010000003.1, read as the reverse complement.
CTCAACCCCGCCGTCACCAAGAAAAAATTCGCGCTTTTGTTGCTAACCCAACGGCGATGAGATTAAGTCTGAAGCAAGATCAACGATGGTTGTTTTATGCTGTAGGTGGCTGGTTTATTGTTGCGGGTGGCATGATTGTTGCCGATTTTCAGTAGCGAGGTTATCGAATCTATGGGATTTTGTGTTGGTGTGGTTTTTTGTGTCTTTGGGGTGAAATTTGCCCTGCTTGCTTATGATTGAGCTGCACTGCCATACGACTTACTCTGATGGTCTGCTATCGCCAACGAAATTGGTGCAAACGGCGGCAGAAGTGGGGGTGAAAGTTTTGGCGATTACGGATCACGATACGATGGATGGATGGGCAGAAGGGTGGGCGGCAGGGAAAATCTATGGGGTAGAGATTATTCCAGGGGTAGAGTTGAGTGTGGTTCATCGCGATCGCTCCCTACATCTCCTCGGATTTTACCCTGACCCTGACCGCTTGCGCCCTCCTTTGGTGGAACGCCTTTCTGGCAGACAGCGCCGAGGGGCAGCAATGGCCGCTAAATTAGCCGATCTCGGTTATCCCATTATCTTACCTTCCCTCGGGCCGGGCATGGCCCTCTCCCGTCCCCACATTGCTCAAGCGCTTGTAGATGCAGGTTATGTCACCTCTGCTCAAGAAGCGTTTCAGCGATGGCTGCGAGATGATGGGCCAGCTTATGTCCATTATGAGAAGTTTTCGATTGCTGAAGGGATTGCTTTGCTTAGATCGGCGGGTGCTGTTCCTGTTTGGGCCCATCCCTATTTGTTTCGTGGTGGTTCCGTTGAGGCGGTGCTGATGGAGTTACTGGAGGTGGGGTTGATGGGGTTGGAGGTGTATCATCCTAGTCATAGTGTCGGGGAGAGGGAATGTCTGGAGCGGTGGTGTTTTCGGTATGATTTGGTGAGGACGGGGGGAAGTGATTATCATGGCCCTGGGGTAGGGATGAGTTTAAATGGGTTTCATTTACCGCTAGAATGGGGCGATCGCCTGAAAGAAAAAGCCGCCCGGCTGAAATTGACCTCCAGTTGAGGAAACGAGATGGATGATCAGAAAGGGGATAAGCTCAAGCGTATTCAGCGATTGCGTAGTCTCAGTCATATTTTAGATGAGGCGATCGCCATTCCAGGAGTGAATTATCGCGTCGGCATCGATCCACTCATCGGACTAATTCCCGGTGGGGGAGATTTCTTCAGCGCCCTCCTCTCTGCCTATATTGTCCTGGAAGCAACTCGATTTGGATTGCCCAAGGAAACCCTAGGGCGCATGGTGATTAATGTCCTGATTGATACCTTCACTGGCATTATTCCTGTCCTCGGAGATCTGTTTGATTTAACTTGGAAAGCCAATTCTCTGAATGTGCAACTACTCGAAGACCATCTTCGCGCGCCGAAAACAAGCGAACAAGCTGATCGGGGATTTATCATCTTCGTGATTCTGGCGTTAGCAATCATCGTAGTTGGGATGAGTAGTTTGACACTGTTTGCCCTTTGGGCGTTGAGTGTTCTGATTGATTCCTGGTCTTAATCGGTTATCAGAATGGTATTGTTGTGTGTTATGGTAATTATATTTAATATTTAATATTCAAAATCGGATTTTTTTGAGAGATCTCGAATAGGGTGTTGCTTGCGTCCGGGATGTCGATTTCAGTATGAGTGATGGCGACATTTTGGCATGGGCGGTAAGGGAGCAACGTATTATCGTTACCACAGATTCTGTCTGGATTCGCAGGAAATTAAGAGGCATGAAACCTTAATCGTTGAACATGGAGTTGTGGATGGAAGGCGCAAGACTGGCTTAAAATAAAACCCAGGCTGATTGTTTGGAGACATTAATGGCAACCATCACCTTAGAAGTTCCTGACGAACTCGTTCCCCATCTCAATGCTTTAGGCGATCGCCTTCCCACTGTACTACAACAATGCTTACAAGCCCCACTCCCTAACCACATTTATCACTACATCCTCGACTTCCTTGCCAGTCGTCCGACTCCCGAACAAATTGCCGCCTTCCGGCCAACTCCAGAAATGTGCGATCGTCTACAAACCCTTCTCCAGCGCAGTAAAGCTGAAACCCTCACCCCAGAAGAACAAGCAGAATTAGACGAATACGAACGTATTGAACATCTGATCGTGATGCTAAAAGTGGGTCATTTATCCCATCTCACTACAAGCACATGAGTTATATTCCTACAGCATTACGTCATCTGGTGACAGAGCGAGCTAACCATTGCTGCGAATACTGTCAACTTCCCGATAACGTGGGGTTTTATCCCCACGAACTCGACCCTATTGTTGCCCAAAAACATGGCGGCCTCTGTACGGCCGATAATTTAGTGTTAGCCTGTTGGCGATGTAACCGCCACAAAAGAACAGACTTAGGTTCATTTGTTATCGCTGGGGGTGGAGCCATTTTGGGCGCGGGTACAGGATACTGTATTGATGGACAGTAGGTGTTGATCCCCCTTTCATAATCCGCTTGCGGAAAATCCCCCTTAAAAAGGGAGACTTCTACTGCCCCCCTTTTTTAAGGGGGGTTGGGGGGATCGAAATGTCCCTCGAAAGATCGAAAAGTGCTGTAATAGTTCAATGAAGCCCCTACAAGATTAGAAACCTACTCATTGCTCACTATGACTCAAACCCTTTCTGCACAAGAAATTACCTTGGGAACCCTCAAACAAACTTTGGGCTTACAAATTGCTAAAAATAGTAACTTTTTTACCGAATGGTCAGAAAAACTTCCTTCCTTAACCGAGATTGAGCAACAGACGCTTGATCGCGTCAAAGCCAATTTTCAAGACTTAATGGACAATCCCCCGTTACTGGAAAACACAGTTAAAATGGTAATCCTAGCTCCCTTACTCGATTGTGCTGGCTTTTACCGTCGTCCCTTTCGGATAGAAACAGAAACCAGCATCGAAATTGAGCTAAAAGATGAAGAAATCATCATTCGAGGCAGAATAAATATTCTCGTCGTTAAAAACCGATTGTGGCTCGTTGTCATTGAATCCAAACGCAGTGATTTTGCCGTAACTCGTGCTATTCCACAAACCTTAAGCTATATGTTAAGCAACCCAGAAGCTCCACACCCCACATTTGGTATGATTACCAATGGCAATGAATTTCTCTTTCTCAAAGCTTCTCATACTCCCACAGTCCAATACAGAACCTCTAGACTATTCTCTTTGATTAATCCCCAAAATGAACTGTATGAAGTTCTAGGCATCCTGAAGCGTTTAAGCCAAGTTTTCTAGTCAATAAATCAATCTCACTTGGCAGGAAATTCTTAATCATTGAAAGTCAAGGAAATCGCTTAAAATCAAACCAAACCTTGCCCATCCTATCGTCTATAGTTGATTTGAATAGCAATGAGATATTGTTGTAGGGGTGGGTTTTCCCTACGGAATATGAATGAAACCCACCTCTACAATAGACCAATCATAATTGTATCAATCTTAATCAAATCAACTATAATGCCAGATGTGAATGATTCATTACAGCACTTGACACTGTATTGATGGACAGTAGGTGTTGATCCCCCCAACCCCTCTTAAAAAAGGGGATTTTCCGCAAGCGGACATGAAAGAGGGATCGAGATGTCCCTCGAAAGATCGAAAAGTGCTGTAATTGTCAAGAATTACCTGCGATCGCCAGATTTTTGGTGGCAAGCTAATTATTCGAGGGATGAGAATTTCCGTTGCCATGATTTTAGATCGGTATGAAGAATTCTAGGGTAATGGAGTATTTCTTATTCCTTTTTAAACTCTATCAGGCAACGGCTCAAACACAACCTCTTCATAGAACTGCTCGATCGCCACACTCAAATTAATACTGGTCAACTCCACGCGATCGCCCTCTCGATAGCTACGAATTAACCAATCCCCCACCTGATTTTTGTGATAAATATCAATCGCCATCTCCTCAGAACTCACTAACACATAATCAACCAAACTCGGATTGCAGCGATATTTTTCAAACTTCTTGCCACGGTCATAAGCCTCAGTGCTAGGTGATAAAACCTCCACAATCAAGCAAGGATAAGTAATATATTGAGTGCTAGAATTATCTCTCGAATCGCAAGTAACACTCAGATCGGGATAGGTATAGTCGTGAGTGTTGAGGATATTGATACGGCAATCAGAATTGTATGTTTTACAGCCACTGCCCCGCAGATGGGGCTTAATAATCGCTAAAAAGTTCCCTGCAATATCACTATGATTTCTAGTTCCGCCAGTCATCCCATAAGCCCAACCATCAATTAGCTCGTGCTTTTCTAACTGCTGTTCTTCCCAAGCAAAATACTCTTGAGGGGTAAAGGAGCGCCCCTGTTCTCTAGCTGCAATCATAAAAATCTCCTCATCTCATTCATGTCCGCTTGCGGAAATGTAGCAATACTAGCTTAAACCTCATAACCCAGTCCCCGTAAATTCTCCCGAATTAAGGGATACAATGGGTCATGGTAGTAAAGCTGAGTGACCATGGAACCTGAAACTGCTTCGTCTTCTCATCCTCTGGTTTCGTTATCAGAAGCCATTCAACGGAGTCAAACTTATCTCCTCTCGCAACAATATCCAGAAGGTTACTGGTGGGCAGAATTGGAATCGAATGTGACAATTACCGCTGAGATGGTGATGTTACACAAGATTTGGGGAAGTGAGGAAACGAGACCATTACATAAAGCAGAAGTTTATCTGCGATCGCAACAAAAAGATCATGGCGGATGGGAATTATATTATGGCGACGGCGGAGACTTAAGCACTTCCATTGAAGCATACATGGCACTGCGACTCCTCGGTGTTTCCCCCTCAGATCCAGCACTTCAGCAAGCTAGAGATATGATCATAGCACGGGGAGGCATTAGCCAAAGTCGTATTTTTACCAAACTCCATTTAGCCTTGCTGGGATGTTACGACTGGCGCGGCATTCCCTCTATTCCTCCTTGGATTATGGTATTGCCAGAGCAATTCGGGCTGAATATTTACGAACTCTCCAGTTGGGCAAGAAGCAGCACTGTTCCTTTGATTATTGTCTGCGATCGCCGCCCTGTCTATCCCTGCACCTTCAACCTCAACGAACTTTACAGCGAAGGCATAGAAAACGTCATCTATGAACTCCCTAAAAACCAAGACTGGACAGACACCTTGATCTGGCTCGACCACAGCCTTAAACTCATCGAAAACCTAAACCTCGTTCCCTGGCGCGATGAAGGACTCAAAGCCGCCGAGCAATGGATCTTAGCACACCAAGAACCCACCGGAGACTGGGGAGGCATCATTCCCGCCATGCTCAACTCCCTACTCGCTCTCCGCTGCCTAGGCTACTACAAAAATCATCCCATCATCGAGCGCGGTTTAGCAGCAGTAGACCGATTTTCCCTCGAAACCGAACACACCTATCACACCCAAGCCTGTATTTCCCCCGTGTGGGATACCGCCTGGGTATCCCGTGCCCTAGTAGAATCAGGCATAGCCCCCCATCATCCCGCTCTCCTCAAAAGCGGCGAATGGTTACTCAAAAAACAAATTCTTACCCCTGGAGATTGGACAGTCAAGAATAAAATCGGGAAACCAGGAGGATGGGCATTTGAATTCGACAATCAGCATTACCCCGACTTAGACGACTCCGCCGTAGTCGTCATGGCTCTAGCCCCCCTAGAACTACCCGACGAACAGATAAAATGGGAAGCGATTACCCGTTGTATTGAGTGGATGATGACAATGCAATGTCGCCCTGGAGGATGGGCAGCCTTTGACATCGACAACGATCAAGAGTGGTTAAACACCCTACCCTATGCGGATCTCAAAGCCATGATCGATCCTAACACCGCCGATGTTACCGCGCGAGTTTTGGAAATGATGGCAGAGCTAGAGCATTATCCTCAACAGAGGTTGACGTTAGGGAAGTTTCAGTCGAGACAACAACGAGCACTCAACTATCTTTATCAACAACAAGAACCAGAAGGCTGTTGGTTTGGCCGTTGGGGAGTTAACTATATTTATGGTACCAGTGGTGTACTTTCAGCCCTGGCTCTCATTACCCCCCATACCCATCTAGAGCCAATCCAAAAAGCTGCCAATTGGCTCATTTCCTGCCAAAATCCCGACGGTGGCTGGGGAGAAACCTGTCGCAGTTACCAAGATTCTCGCTTAAAAGGTATTGGCACCAGTACCCCTTCCCAAACCGCTTGGGCATTAATCGGCTTATTAGCTGCTGGCAAAGCTACCGGCGAGTTGGCTACTCCTAGCTTAGAATGGGGAATTGATTATTTACTTTCTCATCAACTTCCCGATGGGCGCTGGGAAGAATCAGAATTCACCGGCACAGGATTTCCCGGTCATTTCTACATCAAATATCATTTTTATCAGCAATATTTTCCCCTAATTGCCCTTAGCCGTTATCAACGCTTAATCGATCAAGAATCCTCTACTCTGCACCCGCCCAAAAGTTAGAATCAAGACAATCCTATAGATCAATCCCAGATGACTCAAACTCTAACCTCCCCTCTCACCCTTGCCGAATTTCTGACTCGTCCAGAAACCCAACCGGCTTTAGAATATCTCCATGGAACTCTTTACCAAAAACCCATGCCTCAAGGTGAACATAGTCTGCTTCAAGGTGAATTGTGTGCAGTGATTAATCAAGTAACACGACAACCGAAGATTGCTAGAGCTTTTCCCGAATTGCGTTGTACTTTTGGAGGACGCTCAATTGTGCCAGATATTGCGGTATTTCGGTGGGAAAGAATTCCGCGCACTGCCACAGGGAAAATCGCTAATCGGTTTGAACTTCACCCGGATTGGGTGATTGAAATCTTATCTCCTGACCAAAGTACTACCTATGGGGTAGATAAATTATTGCATTGTTCTCAAGCGGGAACAAGAATGGGATGGTTAATTCATCCGGCAGAGGAGAGTGTGTTTGTGATTGGTGAAAATCAACGGATTGATTTGGTGACTGGAGAAATGCCCTTACCCGTATTAGAAGGTGTAGAACTACAATTAACTATACCACAAATTCTCAGTTGGTTAATCCTGTGAAAAAATAGTATCCAGACCTTCCTTTGTGCTCTTTCGGACTGCATTTGATATGAATGTGCTTTTGTGGTTTTACCTTGCACCCGCCCAAAAGTTAGAATTAAGACAATCCTATAGATCAATCTCAGATGACTCAAACCTTTTCATGTCCGCTTGCGGAAACGCCCTTTCTCACCCTTGCTGAATTTCTGATTCGTCCAGAAACCCAACCGGCTTTAGAATATCTCCATGGAACTCTTTACCAAAAACCCATGCCTCAAGGTGAACATAGTCTGCTTCAAGGTGAATTGTGTGCAGTGATTAATCAAGTAACACGACAACCGAAGATTGCTAGAGCTTTTCCCGAATTGCGTTGTACTTTTGGAGGACGCTCAATTGTGCCAGATATTGCGGTATTTCGGTGGGAAAGAATTCCGCGCACTGCCACAGGGAAAATCGCTAATCGGTTTGAACTTCACCCGGATTGGGTGATTGAAATCTTATCTCCTGACCAAAGTACTACCTATGGGGTAGATAAATTATTGCATTGTTCTCAAGCGGGAACAAGAATGGGATGGTTAATTCATCCGGCAGAGGAGAGTGTGTTTGTGATTGGTGAAAATCAACGGATTGATTTGGTGACTGGAGCGGGAGTTTTGCCTGTTTTAGAGGGGATTGAGTTGCGGTTGACGATACAGGAAATTTTAGGGTGGTTGATGATATAATGAATGATTAATAATGAATAATTGTTCATTGTTCATTTAATTATGATGGCCCTCAGCCATGTGGCGATCGCCACCGATCAACTCAATCATAATGATATCTGCTTAACTCCCCAGCAGCAACACTACCTCTTTCGGGTGTTGCGACTGAAACGGGGCGATCGCTTTATTGCCCTGATTGAGCAACAATGGTGGTTAAGCTGCCTACACACGCCAGAAATAGCACAACGACTGGAACTGATCCCGGCACAAACGGAACTGCCTCTCCCGGTTATCCTCATGGTTGCCTTGCCCAAAACAGGGATGGAAGACATTGTTCGCAGTGGTACAGAATTAGGAGTGAGTCAAATTATACCGATCATCAGCGATCGCACCCTACTCCAACCCAGTCCCCAAAAGATCGAGCGCTGGCGACGTATTGCCACTGAAGCCGCCGAACAATCGGAACGCCAACATATCCCCATCATTGTCGATCCTCTGCCATTTTGTCAAACGCTAGACATCGCTCCCCATCGCTTCCTCTGCGTCGCCAGAGGCAACGCTCCGCACCTGCTCACCCTTCCCCTCCCGCCTCCCTGGGAACCCCTCGCCATTGCTACAGGACCAGAAGGGGGATGGACAACAGCGGAAATCGAGCAAGCACTTCAAGCCGGATTTCAGCCTGTTTCTCTGGGTAAACGTATCCTGAGAGCGATTACGGCTCCCCTAGTGGCTGTGGCGTTGATTGCTGCTGATTACGAATCAAAGTAGTGTATACCTAGGGATGATACCAATGAAGTGCCTATGAACCAGATCATTACTCAGTGGATTCAAGGGGTAGGAGTAGGGGTGCTTCTACTCATGGCTGCTCCTACCCAGGCTCAAGTAGAATTACTCGATCCGTTTCGGCAACTGGTTGATTTTGACTACTGGGCGAATCTCTGTAGTCTGTCGGTGGCAGAGACGGCACTGGCAGCGTGCGAACAGGCGCTGTTACTCAGACCCAAGGATGCTGAGGTATGGGGCGATCGCGCTCGGTTATTATTAGAGGAGGGGCGCTATGGTGAGGCTATTGCTTCTAGTGATACGGCGGTGCGGCTAGAGCAGAAATTTTCTCGCGCTTATTTGTATCGCTGTGGCGCGCTGCTGAAGCTAGAGCGCTATGAGGAAGCGATTGAAGGGTGCGAAGAGGCTTTGCGCTTAGATAGGAACTGGGGACGGGAAAATCCTGTACAGGCTTGGTATCAGCGGGGTTTGGCTCTGGTAGCTCTGCAGGAATACCAGAATGGCATTACTTCCTATGATCGCGCCTTACACTTAGAGCCAGAGTCTTCCCTGGTGTTGACCTATAAGTGTGGTGCTCTGGTAGAATGGGGCAAAATTGAAGAGGCGATCGCTACTTGTGAAGCTGCCCTAGATGTTGATAACGGTTGGGAACCAGAAGAGGAAAGCCTCGCGTGGCGCTATTTGGGAATTGCCCTAAATCAATCTCAGTTATCAGCAGCAGCGATTGATGCCTATGATCGAGCCTTGAATGACAATCCGCGCAATGCTTTGGCGTGGATACAGCAGGGAATAGCCTTGCATGAGATGGGGAAATATCTGGAAGCGCTGAATTCCTATAACCAAGGGCTGACGCTTCAGCCGAATTCTACCTTAGCTTTGATTGGCCAGTGCACCACGTTGAATCAGTTAGAGCGCTATGAGGAGGCGGTGAAGGCGTGCGAAGGGGCCTTGAAAGGGGAGGGCCAATGGGGGAAAATGGGAGTGGCTCAGGCGTGGAATCAGTTGGCGATCGCCTATACTCAACAAGGAAAGTATGACCAAGGTTTGATTGCTGCTAATCGAGCCGTGGGATTTCGCCCTGATTTTGCGGAAGCCTGGAATAATCGCGGCGTGACGTTATGGTATCTACAGGAGTATGCCCAAAGTTTGGAGTCCATTGGTCGAGCGTTGCAATTGCAACCCAATTATATCCAAGGGTGGCTGAACCGGGCCAGAGTGTTGCGATCGGCAAAGCGCTATATTGAGTCCGTGGGAGCCTACGATCAAGCCTTGCGTTACGATCCCAATCAGGCGGAAGCCTGGGCAAATCGCAGTGTGGCGTTGTGGTATTTGCAAAAGTACGAGCAGGCGTTAGGCTCGGCTCAAAAGGCGATCGCCTTGGATCAGAATTCTTTCCTGGGTTGGTATAATCAGGCCGTCGTTTATGGCTCCCTGGCTCAGTATGATTTGGCGATCAATTCCTATCGTCGAGCTATTCAGCTCGATCCCAAAAATGCCAGTGTTTGGGCGGCTCTAGGGGTGATGTTTCAAAAAATAGGTCACCGAGAGAATGCCATGGAAGCTTTCCAAGAGGCGCTCAAACTCGATCCCAATCAGGCGATCGCTCGTCAAGGAGTGCAAAGTTTACGACCTTAATATCAGTTTTTTCACTCTCCACCGCGGGGGAACAGCAACTCATTCCCAGTGGCAATGACAATCTCCATGGGCAGAGTTGGCCAGATGGGCGAAGCCTCCCTTGCTACAATAGGCTAAACCTTGAGCTAGGGCAAGTAACGGTGGTAGCAGTGAATTCTAACCCTCTTTTATTATTGGTGGATGGGCATTCTTTAGCCTTTCGTTCCTACTATGCCTTTGCCAAAAGTCGTGACGGAGGACTCAAAACCACCACCGGCATTCCTACCAGTGTCTGTTTTGGTTTTCTCAAGGCTTTGTTTGAGGTGTTGGCGAAGGAAACTCCCCAAGGGGTGGCAGTAGCGTTTGATCTAGGAAAAGAGACATTTCGTCATGAAGCCGATGTTAATTATAAAGCCAACCGTCAGGCAACGCCAGAGGATTTCTTGTCCGATCTTGAGCATCTCCAAGAGATTTTAGCCGCCTTAGAGATACCAGTGATTACTTGTAGGGGATATGAAGCGGATGATATTTTAGGGACTGTGGCGTACCAAGGGATTGAGGCAGGGTATCGGGTGAAGATTCTCACGGGCGATCGCGATCTGTTTCAATTGATAGACGAGGAAAAGTCTATTAGCGTATTGTATCTCAAAGGGGGCACTGGCAAACGAGAGTCTTCCTTAGAATACAATCTCACCCAAGTGAAAGCGCAAATGGGGATTATGCCCCATCAAATTGTCGATTATAAAGCCCTATGTGGCGATCCTGCCGATAACATTCCAGGAGTAAAAGGCATTGGGGAAAAAACAGCCATTAAACTCTTAGAAGAGTATGGCACATTAGACGGAATTTATGCGGCGATCGCCACCATCAAAGGCACTCTCCAGAAAAAACTCATCGCCGGAAAAACCGATGCCTACCACTCCCAATTTTTAGCCAAAATCACCACCGCAGTCCCCCTCAACCTCAATCTTCAAGATTGCCATCTCCATGGATTTCACGCTCCCTCCGTATCAACCCTATTCCAAACATTAGAACTCCAAACCTTTAACCAACAACTCCAACAGCTACAGTTACTTTTTGGCGGGACAGTACCCGAAAAAGCAGAAGATTTTTGCCCAACAGACAGTGAAGAACTCTCCTTTTGGACAGCCGCAGAAACCACAGCCGCACAAGCAGAAAAACAATTACCATTTATCCCAGAGATTATCAATACCGAAGAAAAATTAACTGCACTCATCCAGCAGTTACAGACTTGTACCAATCCTGAATTTCCCGTAGCTTGGGATACGGAAACCACCAGCTTAGATCCGAGAATCGCTCAATTAGTCGGGATCGGATGTTGTTTTTTAAGCCAAGATCAACTCAGAGTCGCTTATCTACCCCTGAAGCACAAAAAGGGCACAAATTTACCAGGAGATTCCGCCACTGGATATCAACGTACCCTAGAAACCCTCCGCCCTATCCTCGAAGATCCTACCTATCCTAAAATTCTCCAAAACGCTAAATTTGACCGTTTAATCTTCAAAAATCACGGGATTATCCTCCAAGGAGTCGTTTTAGACACTCTCCTTGCCAGCTATGTGTTAAATCCAGATCGCAATCATAGTCTCAGTGCCTTAGCCCAAGAAGAATTAGGATTAATTTCTCAAAGTTATGAACAACTAGTTCCCAAAGGAAAAACCATCGATGACTTAGATATTACTACGGTTGCCAACTATTGCGGGATGGATGTTTATGCCACCTTTCACCTCGGTCAAAAGTTGTCACAAAAATTTACCCAATTTCCCCAACTATATGATCTGTTAAAAAATGTTGAGTTACCTTTAGAACCTATTTTAGCAAAGATGGAATGGATCGGCATTCGAGTCGATACCAGCTATCTCAAAATCCTTTCGGATCAACTCACGCAAAAACTGAAAGAAATTGAAACAAAAGCCTATGAACAGGCGGGAGAAGCGTTTAATTTAGGTTCTGCCAAACAAGTGGGCGCTCTTTTATTTGATCGGCTCAAACTCCCTACCCATAAGTCTCGCAAGATTAAAACGGGATATTCTACTGATGCTGCAACCTTGGAAAAATTGCAAGAAGATGATCCTACGGGAGTGGTGAAAGCGATTTTAGATTATCGTACTTTAGAGAAACTTAAATCCACTTATGTCGATGCTTTGCCGCAATTGGTTCATCCCCAAACTCAGCGCGTACACACAGATTTTAATCAAGCGGTTACCAGTACGGGGAGATTATCTTCTTCCCATCCCAATTTACAAAATATTCCCATTCGGACAGAGTTTTCTCGGCAAATTCGCCAGGGGTTTGTGCCTGAACCAGGGTGGATTTTGGTGGCAGCGGATTATTCTCAGATTGAGCTAAGAATTCTTGCCCATTTGAGTGGAGATCCTACTTTGGTTGAAGCTTATCAAAACCAGCGAGATATTCATACTGTGACGGCACAATTATTGTTTAATCGGGAAGAAATTACTCCGGCAGAGCGACGGTTAGGGAAGGTGATTAATTTCGGAGTGATTTATGGTATGGGAGCGCAGCGATTCGCACGAGAAGCGGGGGTGAGTCTGGCAGAAGGAAAGGAGTTTATTGAGCGTTTTAATCGTCAGTATCCCTTGGTGTTTGCTTATTTAGAACAGGTGAAAAAGCAGGCAGTAGCGCAGGGATATGTAGAAACTATTTTAGGGCGCAGACGCTATTTTGAGTTTAATTCTGCCAGTCTGCGGCGGTTAAAAGGGCAAGGGATGGAGGCGATTGTTTGGGAGGGAAGAGGATGGGATAAGTATGATGCGGGTTTATTGCGAGCAGCCGCTAATGCTCCGATTCAAGGTTCGAGCGCGGATTTGATTAAAATGGCGATGGTGAAATTGGATCGGGTGTTGGAGAATTATCAAGGGCGGTTGTTGTTACAAGTTCATGATGAGTTGGTGTTGGAAATGCCGCCAGAGGAATGGGAGGTGTTGTCTTTGAAGATTAAACAAACGATGGAAAATGTATGGGCTTTGCGGGTGCCGTTATTGGTGGAGATTCATCAGGGGAAAAGTTGGATGGAGGCAAAGTAACGGGGAATTTGCGGATCGTGTGAGAGGGGAGGGAAATATTCTCTCCGGGTAGAAAGAAGTGATGGCGATCGCCTATGCCAACAAAGGAAAAAATTATGAAAATTTTACAACTTCTCGATTGCTTTTTTGGGCGTAAAGCCCTATACTAGAAAAAGTGGAATTTACGACTTAGTAAACCCCTAGGAAAACCAAGGAGACGGGAGATTGAGCCATGGGAAGCGCAAAAAGCTGGATGGAAGAAGGCAGAGAAAAGGGCAAGCATGAAGAAGCGGTATTTCTGATTCTGCGTCAACTGCCCTGGAAAATTGGCGCAGTGAAGCCCTATTTGCAAGAGGAAATTGAACAACTCCCTTTGAAATCATTAGAAGATCTGGCTATTGCTCTGCTGAAGTTTTCCGATTCAGAAGACTTAGAATTATGGCTAGAGCGAATGGTACGGAAAACCCCGATCGCCATCTCCTAAATTGAGTCAGCCCCTGGTGTCAGAGCTGCCACCACCACCTGCTCTACAGGATCTTTGGCAAGTCGCGCCAGAGCTGATTGTACCTCCTCTCCGCCAAAACGCTGCAAGGCTTGAGCCACGCGATGGCGCATTTGCCAATCGGGATCGTCTACCAAAGGCAACAACCAAGTGATCGCTTGGCGATCGCCCAATTCCCCCAAAGAGCTAGCGGCGGCAGTGCGTACCAAATCAATGGGTGAATCCAGTGCCCCTTTCAGTAGCTCTAGGGCACGAAGATCTCCTAACTCTCCAAGGGTTGCCACAACGCTCATTTGCAACAGCCATTCTTGCGTACCATAATAGGCTTGTTCTAGTTGAGGATAAGCCTCAGTCAGATGGAGCGCTCCCAACGCATCGGCGGCAGCAGATTTCACGTCAATTTCAGGATCGTTACTGAGGCGATCGCCCAAAATCTCTAAACTTTCTGGCAGATTTTCTGTCCCTAAAGTACACAACTGACTCACCGCCGCATAGCGTACTCTGACATTACTATCCGTCACCAGAGTCTTAATTTTGGTAAAGGCGATCGCCGGATCGAGCAAACGCAACTGATTGACACCACGAATGCGATCGCCGTAATTATCTGAATCTAATAATTGTTGCACCGATTCAGGGGTAACACTCATCATTTTAATCTCTAAATCTAAAGTAGGTAATAGGAATGACAACAGCGCTAATCAGGTTTAACTCTGTTGAGCGAGATCGCGAATAATATCCCCTCTCGTGAGAATCCCCACCAGTTTATCCACCTCATCTAAAACGGGTAAACGACGAATATTATGTTTTTGCATCAGTTTAGCGGCATCCCGTAATGAGCGATCGCCCTTCACCACAATCGGGTGATCGCTCATTACCTCTTGCACCGTCAACCCCATCGCCTTCCGCAAATCCTTCTCGTAGGTGGCGGGATTTTCCAAATAAATCACACTGTCCAACAACATAATATAGGGCGGAGGTTCCACCCCAGTTTCTTGCCACATCAAATCCGTCTCCGAAATCACCCCCACCAGTTTCCCAGATGCATCCACCACGGGTAAACCACTAATTCGGTGTGCCGCCAAAAGATGAATTGCTTCCTGAAGAGAAGCTTCCGGGCGAACCACCACTGGATTACGAGTCATAACATCGGCGACGGTTTTCGGCATAAGGATTTCTAAAAAATGGTATTGAGTGCAACCATTATAGAACTGAATGGGGAAGTGGAGATCGGGAGAGTTGGGGCAAATCCCAATTTCTCCTTTGTGCCTGTGTGCAGCATGATCGCCTCAGTCAAAACCCCCCAGTCAACTGCTCTAGTAAACTTAAAATGCCCTGATCGTCAAACTCTGCGGCTAAAGAGAGCAGGCGATCGCAAAATCCCTGATACTGGCGATCCAGCCCTCGAATTCGCTCCACTTCCCGCTCAATCTGCTCAATATCCCCAATCCGTGCCGCCTCCCCTAACACCTCTAACTCTTGCCGCTCCGGGCAAACCAACGTTTGATCCTCATCCGCATTCAGGTAAGTTCTTACCTCATAAATCCAGGTCAAATTCAGATACTTTTTCACCTTATGTAAGAGCATTTCCACATCAACCGGTTTGGGTAAAAAATCATTACAACCTGCCACTAAACTCCGATCTTGATCCGTTTCTAAAACACTCGCAGAAGAGGCAATAATAATCACATCTGGGTCAGGATCTTGGCGAATTTGCCGAGCTAATTCAAACCCGTCCATTTCCGGCATTACCAAATCGGTGATAATTAAATCCGGCTGAAATTGCTCATAAGCCTCTAGCCCAGTTCTGCCATTATCTGCTTGAGCTAACTCAAATCCTAATTGGGAAAGCACCTCAATCACGACCATGCGATTGACGACTTTATCATCAACAACGAGAATTTTACGGCGATCGCCCTCATAACCAACAATCTTACCTTGAAGGGTCGCTGTCGCTGCCACAGCCCAATGGGTAGCCACCGGCAAACTCACCTCAAACCAAAACTCACTGCCCACCCCAAACTGGCTCCGCACTTGAATTTGCCCCCCCATCATCTCCACAATCTTGCGACTAATCGATAATCCCAAACCCGTCCCTTCATACTTCCGGGCATTAGTGCCAACTTGCTCAAATGGCAGAAAAATTTTCTCCAGTTGGGTCTCAGTCATGCCAATCCCTGTATCCTGAACACTAAAACGGATACGTCGTAACTCCGAACCAGCAGCGGCAGCAGAGTCAAGAGATAATAATTCCACCTGGAATGTCACCGATCCTTCCTCAGTAAACTTAGTCGCATTCCCCAACAGATTCAGTAAAACCTGTCGTAAACGCTTATCATCGACACAAATCCCTTGGGGAAGATGGGAGTCAGCCATACAACTAAAGTGCAATCCTTTTTCTTCTGCTTTGATCCGAATGACTTCCGCCACTCCACTGATAAACGAAGGGAAATGGATTTCCCTCGGTAAAAGTTCCATTTTCTGAGCTTCGATTTTCGCCAAATCGAGAATATCATTAATTAGGGTGAGCAGATGGGAACCGGCTTGTTGAATTACCGTTACTCCTTGGCGGTGTTTGGGTTGCAGATCGTCCATCCGTTGCAGAATTTGGGCGTAACCGAGAATGCCGTTGAGGGGAGTGCGTAGTTCGTGGCTCATGTTAGCTAAAAATTCACTTTTGGCTTGGTTAGCGGCATCAGCGGCTTCTTTGGCAGCTTGGAGGGCGATTTCGGCTTGGTGGCGATGGTAGGATTCAATGGCCAGACTGACGAGATCGCCAATGGAGCGGGCGACGTTTTGTTCTTCTTGAGTCCAAGAGCGGGTATGCTCTCCCATGGTTTCGACGCAAAGGACTCCAATGAGGTGTTTTTGTTGTCGAATGGGGGTTTCGAGAAGGGAACGGATGCCTAGGGGGATGAGATAGTGATCTTTGAGTTCTGTGGTACGAGGGTCATTGAGGGCATCTGCGATCGCCACGACTCCTTCTGTATGCAGCGATCGCTCATAGCTAGGATACTCTGAGATCGACAGGGTGTCACCCTGGGTGTGGGTTCCTTCACGGCACAAAAATAGATTGGCACAACGCCAATATCTCTCCTCTGGCTCTGCTAACCAAATGCTACTACGGTCTACTTTCAGTATTTGGGCGATCGCTTCTGTCAGCTTCGGTAAACTTTGGTTTAAGTCCCCTTGACGTAACGTCACATCGCTGGCGAGTTCCGCCAAAACCTGGTTATGTTCCGTCAACAATCGCGTGCGATCGGCTACTTGCTCCTCCAAAAATTCTAGCTGATAGGCAATTTGAGTCGCCATTTGATTGAAGGCTTGGGCAAGGGTTTCTAGCTCTTTCACCCCTTGGACTGCCACCGGTTTTTCCAGTGTACCAGTCGCAAAAGCCACACTCGCTCTCTGCAATGCCATAATCGGTTCCGCAATCCAACGAGAAGTGTATACGCCCAATATTACTGCCACAATTAATGCACTAACACATAGCCACAGGGTTTGGCGGGTACTGGCTTCAATTTGTGCCGCAAAGTTAGATTCTGGTGTAAAAATCAGAATTGTCCACTCTAAGCCATAACGATCTTGATAGGGAATGAGTGTAGTGAAATAATGTTCTTCGCTGGAGTGGATTTTCTTGACTACTGTGGTATTGGGAGTGGTTAAAGAACCCACTTCGTCAGTTAAGGCAGTCAGTAGTGCTCTCCTGTGAGGGTTCTGACTCTCGGTGGCATCGATCAGTTCTTTGGTTTGGGGATTAAAAGGGGTTTCTTGGGTGGAACTGGCGATCAGGTGGCCTTGACGATCTAAAATGAGAATTTCACCTTTCGGTCCAAGGTCAATTTGACTGAGAAATTGACCGAGGCGATCGAGTTTAATGGTAGTAGTAATAATACCTTCAAAGATACCATTGCGGTCTGGGTCGATTGGTTGTACCGCCGAAATTAACAGGACTGGTTCGAGCAAGGAAACAGAGGGCGGTCCCCAAGTGGCTTTACCGGCGGCGATCGCCACTCGATATCGTTCGCTTTCACGGGGATCGCGATTTTTTAACTCAGTAATTAACGTGGTGCGATTGCCCTGGGCATCAGTATTATAGGAACGAAAGGTATGACTATCCCCAGGGGTAATTGTATTAATCACTAACCTGCCATCTCCCAGGCGTTCTCCCGTGCGTTGAGCACCCTGAGCGTTAGAAATCGATGTAAAGGTTAGATCGGGCACTTGCTGAATTTTTTGCCATAAGTAATAATCCCATCCGTCTAGATTCTCTACTTTCAGAAATCCAGAATCGATAATGCCTTGGTGACTGCGGTTAACTGCATGAGCTTGCTCTAAATAGGAGGATAGACGCTGTTCTACTTCCGAGCCAATGCGAGTGCTCAGTTCTGCGACTAGCTCTTCTAGCATTTCATGGCTATTGCGAAAGGAGAGCCAACCAACTAGCGAAACCACTGCGCTCAGTTGCAGTAGAAACGGAACAATGAGAATAACTTGAAGGGGGAATTTGACTTTCCAGGGGGTCATAACCGTGTGCCCGTTCAGGTAAGGGAGAGAATCTTTCTCTTAGTATGTTCGAGAACGGTTAAGATTGGGCAAATAGGA
Source organism: uncultured bacterium (assembly GCA_964616725.1). GTDB lineage: Bacteria > Cyanobacteriota > Cyanobacteriia > Cyanobacteriales > Desertifilaceae > Roseofilum. The sequence continues at coordinate 11,138 of CAZTRW010000003.1, read as the reverse complement.
ATAGGTTTTTTTAATCTCCTCGGAGGGCGGATCGGGTGGCTTGCTGACTGACTTCTTGATAGAGGGTTTTTAAGTAAGACATTAACATTTTCCCTTCACTATTTTTAGAGCGTTTTCCCTGGGAATCTTGAGGGGATTCTGGCAGAATTGGACCTAAGAGATCTAATACGGTTTCTGGGCTAGGAGGGGGAGCAATTACCACTAAAGAAGGTTCCAATTCTTGATTGTAACACCAAAACTGTTTTAAGTCAAGAGAAATAGGAGCAGATTGAGTGGGATTTTCTGTGTTTTTGGGGTGCTCATCTATGCCTCGTTTTTGCCGTAAAGCACTGATAATTTCTTCTTTACTTTTGCCACGCAATTGGAAGAGGACAAAGGGATCGGCGCTAAAGCGGTCGCCGAGCAAATAATAGACGGCGGCGATGTGTTTACAAGGATTAGCTTGATCGGGACAACTACATTGCGATCGTACTTCTGCCAGAGTAAATGGAAATAGGCTTAAGCCATTGGCGGTAAATACGGATTCAATATTTTCTGGCATTTCTCCGGCTAAAAGTTTCGCCGCATAAATGGCTTTTTCTGAGAGAGTTTCGATGACATGATCCCAATCTTCTGAGGTAAATGGATCTAGCCAAATGGACAGTTGATAGGGTTCAGGTTCTGTTCCTTGAACTTGAGCAATGACTTTTTGCGCCTGAAATTCAATGCCTAACACATGGCCTTCACGAGCATAATTTCTCCCCCGTTCCAGGCGTTTCTTAAATCGATAGGAGTTGAGTAAATCTAGCCATTGCTGTGTCCACCATTCCCGTTCTATGCCGTAAGATTCCATCGTTGTCCTCCTCGATCTTAGGCAGGATTGTAAATTACTGTTTCTACCGCCTGACGATCCAAGTTACGCCCGATCAACACTAAACGGGTTTGACGGGGTTCTTGAGGATGCCAAGGGCGATCATAAAAGGTGTCAAAACGATTGCCCACTCCTTGCAGAACTAGGCGTAGGGGTTTACCGGGTACGGAGACAAATCCTTTAATTCGGTAGATTTCTTGCTGTTGAATTAGGGATTCTAATTTATGGAGCAGGCTGGGGACATCAAAGGGGCGATCGCACACAATATCGATCGAATTAATTTCTTCGTCATGATCGTGATCTTCTTCGTGATCGTGATGACTCGGACGACTCTCTAAATGCTCTTCTACTGCTGCATTAAATCCTAATAAAACTTCAGCACTAATCTCCCCTTGATGACAAGGAATCTGCTTTACCGAGGCAGATACTTCTTGTTTTAACCAATTCTGAACTTGGGCTAATGTCGGGGCATCTACTAAATCAGTTTTTGTTAATAAAATCAAATCGGCACAAGCAAGTTGATCTTCAAATAATTCTTCTAGGGGAGTTTCATGTTCTAAATTGGGATCGGCTTGACGCTGCTGTAATACGGCTTCTCGATCTGCTACTAAAGTTCCTGTGGCAACTGCATGGGTATCCACCACAGTTACCACACCATCCACGGTGGCTCGATGACGAATATCTGGCCAGCGAAAGGCTTGAATTAAGGGTTTTGGGAGGGCTAATCCAGAGGTTTCAATGACAATGGCATCCAGTTGATCGCGGCGATCTAAAAGGGTTTTCATCGTCGGATAAAACTCTTCTTGAACTGTACAACAGAGGCAGCCATTGGTGAGTTCAACGATCGTATTTTCTGGTAAAATATCGCCGGTTTCTTCACAAAGAGTACAGGATCGTAATAAGTCGCCATCAATCCCTACTTCCCCAAATTCATTGACTAAAACGGCGATTTTACGACCTTGATTATTTTGCAGGAGATGACGAATCACGGTGGTTTTTCCTGCACCGAGGAATCCTGTAATAATTGTGACAGGGATTTTATGCATTGTTCTGAGTTTTTCCTGGTTGTTGGAGGTATTTGATGCGATCGCGCAGTTGAGCCGCTTTTTCAAATTCTAGATTTTCCGCAGCTATTCTCATTTGACTTTCCAAGTCTACAATCATACCAGGAACCTCTTCTAAAGCCAACTGGTCTAGAGGAAATCCATCCCTTTCTCTCTCTTGGGCGTTGCAGCGACGGGAAATGTCCAAAAATGCTAAAATGCTATTGTTTGCTGGTTTCTGAATGGGTTTAGGAGTAATGCCATGGAGACGATTATAAGCTAACTGAATTCCCCGGCGACGATCAGTTTCGGCGATCGCCTTTTCCATACTCTCCGTCAGAGTATCCCCATACAAAATCGCCGCCCCCCGCACATGACGCGCCGCTCTTCCAATGGTTTGAATCAGAGAACAATGAGCACGCAGAAATCCCTCCTTATCTGCATCTAAAATCGCCACGAGAGAAACTTCGGGTAAATCTAACCCTTCTCGTAATAAATTCACTCCCACTAACACATCAAACTTCCCCTCTCGCAATTCCTGTAAAATCTCAATGCGCTCAATAGATTGAATATCAGAATGGAGATAACGGACATTAATCGATCTTTCCTGAAGATATTCAGTTAAATCTTCTGCCATGCGCTTTGTCAGGGTAGTGACTAAAACTCTTTCTTGGCGTTTTACCCTGATTTGAATTTCTCCGAATAAATCATCAATTTGTCCTGCCGTAGGACGGACAGAAATTTCTGGATCAATCACTCCAGTGGGACGGATAATTTGCTCGATAATCCGATCTTCAGATACTTCTAATTCCCAGTCTCCTGGAGTAGCGGAAACAAAGACACATTGATTGACTTTTTGCCAAAATTCTTCTGCTTTCAGGGGACGGTTATCGGCAGCACTGGGTAAGCGAAACCCATGCTCAATCAGCACTTGTTTACGAGCGCGATCACCATTATACATTGCCCGCAATTGGGGTACAGTCACATGAGACTCATCAATGATCAATAACCAATCTTTGGGGAAATAATCCACCAAACATTCGGGCGGTTCCCCTGGTTGACGATTGGCCAGATAACGAGAATAATTTTCTACGCCGTTACAATACCCCACTTGTTGCAGCATCTCCAAATCATACCGCGTGCGCTGATCTAATCTTTGGGCTTCTACTAATTTCCCTTGGGCTTCTAACTGCCTAACTCGCTCTCGCAATTCTGCCGCAATTTCAGCACAAGCGCGGGTGATTTGATCGGGTGGAGTGACAAAGTGGCGAGCTGGATAAATATTCAGGCGATCTAAAGTTTCTAAAGAATTACCCGTCACCGGATCAAGGTAGAGAATTCGCTCAATTTCATCTCCAAAAAACTCCACGCGCACAATCCGATCTTCATAGGCTGGCGTGATTTCTAAAATATCCCCTTTCACCCGGAACTTTCCGCGACTAATTTCCGTATCATTGCGAGTATATTGGATGGCGGCTAAATCTCGCAATAGTTGTCGCTGATTGATTTCAGATCCGGTGTGTAGTGCAATGGATGCTTTGAGGTATTCGGCTGGCATTCCCAATCCATAAATACAGCTAATAGAAGCAACAACAATCACTGATCGATGTTCAAATAAAGAGCGAGTCGCGCAGTGGCGCAGCAGATCAATTTCTTCATTAATTGAGGCGGTTTTTTCGATATAGGTATCGGTCAGGGGAAGATAGGCTTCTGGTTGATAATAATCGTAATAGCTGATAAAATATTCGACAGGATTACGCGGAAAAAACTGCCGTAGTTCATTACATAATTGGGCTGCCAAGGTTTTATTGTGGGCTAATATGAGGGTGGGTTTACCGATTTTAGCGATCGCCTGGGCGATCGTATACGTCTTTCCTGTCCCCGTTGCCCCCAAAAGAGTTTGATAGCGATGGTGCTGCCGCAGCGTTGCCGTCAGTTGGGCGATCGCCTGGGGTTGATCCCCCGTTGGCTCAAACGGAGCATTTAACTCAAATCCGTCCATGAACCCTACCTATCGAAAATCAAAACAATCAAATCAACTTAACTTATCATTACATTTGTTTACAGATTTAGTCTTTATGGGACAATTTTACTTAAACTAGAAACAGCTTAATACTTTTTTAAACTTTCTCTAGTCTATCACCTGCCACGAGTCTCATCCCTCGATCAGTAACATCAAGGCACGACTTATGAGCGATCAAGTCAATAACGGTTCCACAACCAGCAGTAAAACAATCTCCGATCAAGCTTCACGAGCAGAAACGGATGCCCTTAACCCTATGACCTCTCAAGAAACGGAAGAAACCCCCATGACTACACAACCCCTAAAACTCGGCTCTAAGCCAGAACTCGACACCATCAGCGAACAACCCACTCGTTTTGCTCCCCTCCCTGGTAATCGTCCCATAGGCACAACCGATCTGAAAATCAGCAATCGCCTCAAAACCGGGCCTCTCCCTGGAAATCGCCCCATTGAAGCCAGCCAGATGAAAGTCAACCGGACTCTATCCTCTGCTAGTATTCGCCCAATCATGGCGAGCAATCTCGATATCAAAGAAACCTTTGACACTTCCGGGCATCGCCCCGTCTCCATTACCCACCTGAACATCAGCCAAACCTACACCGTCATGGGCAATCGCCCCGTAGCAGATAATGATGTAGATCTGCCCGATCTGATGGGATACATTGACTAAACCGTAAATCCACCGCCTCTAGCTGTATAGGGGCGGGTTCAGTCCAAGCACCTAGCTCACTAGACACCTCTTGAAACTTGATGCGTTGAGTAGCAAAGATTCGAGAAGAGTGCTACAAAAGTGTGGCATGACCAAAACATCAGAGATGATTGATTCTGAAGATGGCATAGTATGGAGATGGGAGATTAGCGCTATCTCGGACAAGTAGACTTAACCATTTATGCTCCTAGAAATTCTATGGAAAAGGAAAATCAGAAAATCATTGCACTCCAAAATATTTTCACCTCCAGACTCGATACCCTCAGCCATCTCTTAGAAGTCGCCGAGAATTATTTTGCAGACAATTTAGACGATCTATGGCATCGCCGCATAGCCCCCGATATGTTCCCTTTCAGCACACAGATAGCATTTGTTTGCAATCAACCTCGTAACTTCGCCTTGTGGTGCTTAGGAGAATCAGCAAATAACTTGAACCCCAATGTCTCCTCTCTGATTGAGGCGCGCAGTCATATTTCATCCACGCAGGAGTTATTAGCAAGCATCAATGTTGCTGATTCTAAGCTGTTAGAACTCAAGCGTATCGATCTTGGGGAAGGACTATATGCAGAATTATCTGGACTCTCCTATGTAGATGATTTTCTCATGCCCAATTTTTATTTCCATATCACAACGGCGTACAATATTCTGCGGATGGCAGGAGCACCCATCGGCAAGCGCAACTTCATGATGCATTTAGTACCTTTTGTAAAACATCAAAACAAGGCATAGCAATTAATCAACCTACTGTCTATGGCGAAAAGTCCCCTCCGCTATCCCGGCGGAAAGCAAAAAGCAATTCGTCAGATTGCTAATTATGTGCCTCAAAAGTTCAAAGAGTTCCGAGAACCGTTGGTTGGAGGAGGTTCTGTTCTGTTTTATATCTTGCAAAAGTATCCTCAGTTGCCTTGCTGGATTAATGATTTGAATCAAGAACTGTACTATTTTTGGCTGGCAGTTAAAACCAATTTGCCAGAATTGGTTGAGCAGGTATGGCGAGTAAAGAGAGCAGCGCCAGATGGTCGTACTTTATTTAAGAACCTTGTTTCAGCAAATACCAGCGCAATGACTCCAATGGAGCGAGCCGTCAGGTTTTTTGTGCTCAATCGAATTACTTTTTCGGGTACGATTGAGAGTGGTGGATATTCTCAGGCTTCTTTTGAAGATAGATTTACAGAGTCTTGTATTCACCGACTTTCACAGTTGAGAGGATGGCTCGAAAATACTTGTATCACTACCTGTGATTACAGCATTCTGTTAGAGGAACCTGGAGAAGATGTTTTTATTTATTTAGATCCACCCTATCTCAGTAAAACAGATTCTAAGCTTTATGGACGAAAGGGTGATTTACACACTGGGTTTGATCATCAACGATTTGCTCAATTAATGTTAGAGTGTTCTCACTCGTGGCTGATTACTTATGACGATTGCGAAAAGGTTCGAGAAAATTTTGCTTTTGCCTATATTTATGAGTGGGAGTTGCAGTATGGAATGAATAATTATAGGCAGAGAAAGGCAGGAAGAGGAAAGGAATTATTGATTAGTAATTACTCTGTTCTCTCTAAAATATCAAGAGATGATTCTTGATCGGTTACGCGATCGCCTATACTATAGTCATTTCAAATAGCACTGAGACATGGTTGTAGGGGCGTTGTAGATAGATTGTGGTGTCTCACTGTTAATCGAATCAACTATACACCTATACTAGATGCAGCTAATAAAGGCGATCGCGAAGTACCTCCGAAAAGGCTATATCAATTATTTTTCGCTAAACTAGGCGCTGCTTCGGCGATAGACTCAGATAGATCTCTTCTCCGCCCATTACGGGAATCGTCAGCAGCATAATGAATCCGAATATCCTGGATGGGATCGCAGAGGGAAATGCCTTCATCTCTGAAGCGATCGCGAATCATAATTAGGGTTTCTTGATATACTGGCCAAAAGTCCTCCTTATTTGTCCAAGCACTCACATACATAGGAATAAACTCATCTTGGATTTCATGGAAAAAAATCTCTATACGCTCATATTTGAGCACTTTGGGGTGAGATTTCATCACTTCCACAAATAAATCTTTCGCCTTAGCAATATCTGCCTCTAATTCCAGTAACAAGTGATGGCGAATTTGGCGAATCGGGGCATGAGTGAGATTAGCAATCGTACTATTCCAAACCGCATCATTGGGCATCGTAATCAATTCTCCTGCCCAACCTTTGAAGCGACTATTGGCTAGACTAATGGAATCGACAAACACCCACATATCGTCAATTTTGACTTCATCACCAACATCAAAGGGTCTGTTAATCATCAGCATTAAGCCACTGGCAAGATTACCCAGATTACTTTGGAGAGCAAAAGCGAGGATGAAACTTGCGCCCCCCAACAGTGCCAATACCGGTCCAAGGCTGACTTCTAAGGCAGTGAGGGCAAGCAGCACTCCTACCACCACCGTGCCTCGGCGAAAGACGACGACTAGGAACTCTCGCATCAGCTTGCTGGTGGCTTGAGTCTGTTTGAGGGTTTGATTGAGAATTGCGCCTAAAATCCACGCAGCCAGGAGTGAGCCAACTACAACGCCAGAAAAGATACCCAGATTCCTCGCCCACCGTAGTCCCCCTTCAGGCGATCGCAACCAACCGAGAACCCGCACCCCTAGACCTTGAGTATCCTTCACATCAATCTCTATCACACTGACCGCATCAATATATTTGCGATAGGCAGTTGTTTCTCCGCCCCGTTGGTCTAGAGCGTCTAAAATGACCTTAAAGCGATCGGCCAGAGCCGTTTGCTCATTTTGCAGAGTTGTCACTTCTACCACTAAATTCTGCTTTACCCCCGCTTCCGCTTCCGCCGCCTGCTGTAATTGCTCCTCGACTTTCTCCTCTTTCTCCACTTTTTCAGTCTTTTCCGCAATTGTTGTCGGCGGTGGAGTTGCCTCAGTACCCTCAGCAGTGGGTTCTCCTGTTTCTCCCTCTGCCGAAGGTTCAGTCGTTGGAGCCACTTCTGTTTCTAGGAGAGAGGCTGCCTCTTCCACTTGCTCTTTAGCCGCTTCCGCTTCTTCAGCGCTCACCTCTACCTTCAGGGCATCAGGTTCATCAGTTTTTTCTGCTGCAGTTTTCTCCGTTTCTTCTACCGTCGCCGCCACCGTTTCTTTGAGCGTTTTATCCTCCTGAATTTTTTCCTCTGTTTCTACGGCTGTCTGCACCGACTCCTGGGCTTTTTTCAGAGCTTCTTCAGCCTCTTGGGTTTTTTCTACTACAGCGGTGCTCCCCGCCCCTTCAGCAATCTCCGCTTCTTTAGCTTCTTCCAGGGTTTTTTTCGCTTCTTCCAGGTTTTTAACTGCTTCTTCAGTTTGTTCAATTTTGAGATTTTTGCGCTTAATCGCAATTTCTTGGGTAGAAATTTCTCGCACCTTTGCTTGCAGCAGCAGCAACCAGGCTTGAGCCTCTATTTCTAACTCTTCCTTCGTCAGAGGCCTCACCAGCAATTTTAGCTCATCCACGGGAATGGTTGGGTCTTCAGTCGTGAAGGCAGGGTTAGTGGGGTTGGAAGTTCTGGTTAAGGAGGCAGGATCGGGTTCTTCTGCTTCTGCTTCCGGTTGTTCTGCCTCTTCCTGCATCATTTCGATCAAGTCTTGGGCGGCTGCGGCTTCTATGCGTAGGAAGGGAGTTTGACTACCAATCGATAGAGTACAGAGGATGGTGACTAATACCAGTTTTCCCAGCTTGCGATTCGGTATTGACATGATTAAATTCTCCTGGGTTTCGCGTTTAAAGAATAAATCGGGGGTGAGTTTAGTTTAAACTTACCCGAATGTGTTTGTCACGATCGCATTTCGTAGCCAAACACATTGGGATTCACTGCTGTTAGCGGAATATCGTCTAATCCATATTCTTGCCAACGCTGATTGACTTGAGCCGCCATCTCTGGATCGGATTCGAGCACTGCACCCCATTCATGGGTGGTTTCTGGGTAAATTTTCGTGGTAGCATCAATCCCCATTCTGCCCCCTAAACCGATTTTTTCACTAGCAAAATCCAAAGTATCAAAGGGAGTTTCTGGGAGAATAAACACATCCCGTGATGGATCTACTTTGGAGGAAATGGCCCACACCACCTGGCGAGGATCGCGGATGTTAATGTCTTTATCAACGACAATCACAAATTTGGTGTAGGTAAACTGGGGTAAGGCGCTCCAAAAGGCGATCGCGGCGCGTTTGGCTTGGCCAGGATAGGCTTTGTCAATGGCAATAATTGCGACTTTGTAGCTCAGGGCTTCCATGGGTAGAAAGAAATCCACAATTTCTGAGACTTGTTGGCGTAGGATGGGGGTGTAGATGCGATTGAGGGCGATCGCCATCATCGCTTCTTCCTTGGGCGGACGACCACTAAAAGTAGTCAAATATACTGGTTTTTCTCGATGAGTGAGACAGTGAAAGCGAATCAAAGGCGAGTCTTCTCTGCTCCCATAGTAGCCCATGTGATCGCCAAACGGCCCATCCGGTAGCTTTTCTCCAGGGGTAATTATCCCTTCCAGGACAAATTCCGAGTCAGCGGGAACTTCCAAATCCAGAGTTTTACACTTAGCTAAATTTACGCCAGCGTCTCCATATAATCCCGCAAAAAGCCATTCCGACAGATCCACGGGGATGGGGGTAGCCGCCGCCATAATGATCAGAGGATCAACGCCCAGGGCGATCGCCACCTCCAAATTCTGACCCCGTTCTGCCGCTTTCCGCAAGTGACGCGCGCCCCCCCGCACTGACAACCAATGTACCGTCATAGTTTTCGCGGATTGTAACTGTAGCCGATAGACCCCCACATTGGGAATTCCCGTCTCACAATCCTTCGTAATCACCAATCCTAAAGTAATAATTTTACCCGCATCTCCCGGATAAGGACGAATCAGAGGTAAACAATTCAAATCCAACTCAGCTTCAGGAATCACCACCTGTTGACAAGCCGGAAAAAAATCCCGCCCCGGTTTCGCTTTCAGCACATCAAATAAAACCTTACCAAACTCAATCGCTTGAGCCAATTTTTTCGGTGGTTTCGGTTGTTGGAGCATCCCTAGTTTTTTACCTAATGCTTCCAATTCTAGGGGATGATCCCGATTCATCGCCCAGCAGATGCGCTCCACCGTTCCCATCAAATTAATAGCCACCGGAAAAGCCGATCCTTTCACCTGCTCAAACAGTAATCCTGGCCCTCCTGCTTGCAACATCCGATTGGCAATTTCCGCAATTTCTAAATCAGGATCAACTAAAGTCTGAATGCGTCGCAGTTGTCCCCGCTCTTCTAGCAGTTTGATAAATCCACGTAAATCTCTAGCCATTGCTCAACTTCTCACGGTTTTAAGGGAAATCATAGCAGCGATCGGCGCGATCGCCTTCCCCACCAGTAGACTATTCTCCCAGGAGATCCCATCCCCATCATAAATATTGAAAAAAATTCATCAAAACTAACACCCAGTTATCTAACTTAAAAAAAATGCCCCCTTGCTTTAAAAGACATTGCGATTTTCCAGAGAGGGGTTAAGGCAGGGTAATCTCAAAGTAATCAACGTTTTGATGCCAATCGGCAGTTGCCGCCACCTCCTTTACAGAAGAATCGAGGAGAAAATTATGAACGAAACAGGAGTCTTGAGTAGTCGGAATGTGGCCATTGTGGGCCCATACCTCAGTGGCAAAACCACTCTGCTCGAAAGCTTAGAGTATGTCACCAGAGCCATTTCCCGTAAAGGCTCAACCAAAGAGGGAACTAGCCTCGGAGACGGATCACCAGAAGCGCGATACTCCTACGGAGTCACTGCGCGATCGCGACAAATGACCGTAGAAATTAACGTCGCCTCCACAGACTACCAAGACATCCATTTTACCTTTATCGATTGTCCTGGTTCTGTCGAATTTGTCCAAGAAACCCATAATGCTCTCATCGGTGTAGGAGCAGCGATCGTCGTATGCGAACCCGAACCCGATCGCATCCTCACCCTCGCCCCCCTCTTCAAATTCCTCGATGACTGGGAAATTCCCCATATCGTCTTCATCAACAAAATGGATCGGGTGTGTACCGACGCACAACGCTGCATCACCAGTTTCCTCCAACTGCTCAACGCCCTTCAATCCGTTTCCTCCCGCCCCATTATTCCCCATCAATACCCCATTGCCACTGAAGACAAAATCATCGGTTATATAGACCTCGTAACCGAACAAGCCTATCACTATCACCCCAACGCCCCCGCCGATCCCGTTCCCTTCCCAGAATTTCTCCAAACCGCCGAAACTGAAGCCAGACAGCAAATGCTCGAAACCCTCGCCGACTTTGACGATCACCTTCTGGAAGAACTGCTCGAAGAGATCAAACCCTCCGAAGAAGAAATCATCAAAGACCTGAAAATGGAACTAGGAGCCGATCTGATTGTCCCAGTATTCCTCGGCATTGCCCAAGAAGGCTACGGCGTGCGTCCCCTCTTAGATGCCCTGAAACGAGAAGCACCCGACCCCTCAATCACCTCAGAAC
>CAZTRW010000002.1:56551-63796 GCA_964616725.1 uncultured bacterium | reverse complement strand
AAAGAATGGCAAGCAATTCAAGGACAATTGCGCGAACAAGAAGCACTGTTGGATCGGCGGGAGTTAGCCCTTCGAGGCTGCGAGCAACAGTTGCAAGAATTGGATAAAAAACGCGATCGCACCAACGAAAAAATCCGCCAAACCCTAGAACGGCTCCAGGAACTCAAAAGCCAAGAAGCCACCACCATGACCCAAAATACCCGTAACCGGCGGCAACAAGCAGAACTCAAAACCCACATGACCCAAACCCAAGGCCAACTGCTGATCCTCGAAGAAACCCTCGGTGCCGAAAAACAACAACGAGATACAGTAGAGCAAAACCTGCGCCAACTGCACCTCAATCATCAACAACTGCAATGGCAACAGCAAAAACTCGCCGAAAGCCAAAACAATCGCCGCCAAACTTTAATCACCTTACAAACCCAAATTCAAGAAGCCCAAGCAGAATTAGCCGATCCCATTCCGGAAATCCCCGCAGGACTCAACGCCAAAGATTTGGAACAAACCCTCAGAAACCTGCAAAAACAACTCCAATCCTTGGAACCCGTCAATATGTTAGCGATCGCCGAATACGAGCATACCACCCAACGCCTAGAAGCCTTAAGCGAAAAACTAGCCATCCTAGAAAAAGAGCGCACAGAACTTTTACTCAGAGTCGAAAATTTCACCACCCTCAGATATCGCGCCTTCATGCAAGCCTTTGATGCCGTCAATCAAAATTTCCAAACCATCTTCGCCGAACTTTCCGATGGAGACGGCTATTTACAACTCGATGAACCCGATGACCCCTTTAGCGGTGGGCTGAACCTAGTAGCTCATCCAAAAGGAAAACCCGTACAACGTCTCGCTTCAATGTCAGGAGGAGAAAAATCCCTAACCGCATTAAGTTTCATTTTTGCACTCCAGCGCTATCGTCCTTCCCCATTTTATGCCTTTGATGAAGTCGATATGTTCCTAGATGGAGCCAATGTAGAACGCTTATCAAAAATGATTAAAAAACAAAGTTTAGGCAGAGCACAATTTATTGTCGTCAGTCTGCGTCGCCCCATGATTGAAGCCTCTGAGCGTACCATTGGAGTCACACAAGCCAGAGGTGGCTTTACTCAAGTTCTGGGAATCACAAACAGTAATGAAGTAGCTTCCTAGAGCGACTAACCACCCACACCATCAAGGAGGGATAACCCCGTTACCCCTCCTTTGCTTAAGCCGACAACCCTAAGATTTAGTAGCGGCGAATATTCGCATTAGGCTTGTGAACAATAAAGCTGAGAACTTGACATTGTTTAATATTATCAAATCCCATCACACGCACATAACTATCGCGATTTTCAGAACGGCAAGCATCAATTTCAGTCATCACTTCTTCCACACTCCGAGCATGGAATAAAGGCAACTTCCATAAAGTCCAGTAATGCATCTCCGGGCTGGAATCGTCACTGAATTCTACACCGGCAATATACCCTTGATCCAAAATGTATTGGATTTGCTTGCGAATTTGATTGTCCGTCAGAGGAGGAAGATAAGAGAGAGTCTCGTAACGACGCTCTTTAGGTAAAGTTTGCATGGTTTCTCAGTGTTATGACATTAGAATGGACGGTGAAATCAATCAGGCAATTCTCACTCTGAATCGACCGAAGATTGGGAATCAGGGACACTAAATTGCGTAACTCGTTCCAGATACTGACGGCGATGCTCCATATTGTTTTGTTGGATAGTGCTCCGAACCATTTCCGGTAAGAACTCTGTGACTTCTTCGGCCAAATGTTCGCGCACTGTCATCACCCGGATAGCCATCTCCGGTTTAGCCTGGAAGAGTTCTTCTAAGTAGGCTTCTCCATCTTGGATTTTGCCTGTAGAAGAGAACCCATTCAACCAAATGGCTTCACCCGGATTTGTTTCTCTCAACTGATCCACTACAATCCTCACCGCTTGATAGGTAAGATAACTTGCCAGTACACGGCTTGTAGCTTTAGCAACTTGCTTAATATCCATGTCCTGATCTGGGCCGCTAAGATAAAAGAATCCCCGATCTTAGAGGGAGAGGCTAGGCAATACTGTTAAGCATGACACGGTTACCTCTCCTGAGTGGTAGTCTAATCTGGCCAACCGATCAGACGGTATCCATAGCTTCAAACTCGAACTTGATTTCTTTCCACAGTTCGCAAGCAACGGCCAATTCGGGAGACCATTTACAAGCTTCGCGGATAACATCGCCACCTTCGCGGAAAAGGTTGCGACCTTCGTTGCGGGCTTGGATACAGGCTTCGAGGGCAACCCGGTTAGCGGTTGCGCCGGGAGCGTTCCCCCAAGGATGTCCGAGGGTGCCACCACCGAACTGTAAGCAGGCATCGTCACCGAAGATTTCCACGAGGGCGGGCATATGCCAAACGTGGATACCACCGGAAGCTACGGGCATGACTCCAGGCATGGAGGCCCAATCTTGGGTGAAGTAGATCCCGCGAGCGCGGTCTTGTTCGATGTGGTCTTCGCGCATGAGGTCAACGAAGCCCATGGTGATGCCTTTTTCACCTTCGAGTTTACCAACGACGGTGCCGGAGTGGAGGTGGTCTCCACCAGACATCCGTAGACATTTGGCGAGGACACGGAAGTGGATACCGTGGTTTTTCTGACGGTCGATGACGGCGTGCATGGCACGGTGAATATGGAGGAGCAGTCCGTTGTCACGACAGAAGCGAGCCAGGGTGGTGTTGGCTGTGAATCCTCCCGTGAGGTAGTCGTGCATAATGATGGGGGTTTTGATTTCGGCGGCATATTCGGCACGCTTCATCATTTCTTCGACGGTGGGGGCGGTGACGTTGAGGTAGTGGCCTTTGATTTCACCGGTTTCGGCTTGGGCTTTTTCGATCGCTTCTTGAACGAACAGGAAACGGTCTCTCCAGCGCATGAAGGGCTGGGAGTTGATGTTTTCGTCGTCTTTGGTGAAGTCTAGACCGCCCCGGAGACATTCGTAAACGGCGCGACCGTAGTTTTTCGCGGATAGACCGAGTTTTGGTTTGATGGTACAACCGAGGAGGGGACGACCGTATTTGTTGAGTTTGTCCCGTTCAACGGTGATGCCGTGGGGTGGGCCTTGGAAGGTTTTGAGGTAGGCAATGGGTAGCCGCAGGTCTTCTAGGCGCAGGGCACGGAGGGCTTTGAATCCGAATACGTTACCTACAATGGAGGTTAACATATTGGTGACGGAGCCTTCTTCAAACAGGTCGAGGGGATAGGCGACGAAACAGATATATTGGTTGTCTTCTCCTGGGACGGCTTCGATATCGTAGCAACGACCTTTGTAGCGATCGAGATCGGTTAACAGGTCTGTCCATACTGTCGTCCAAGTCCCGGTGGAAGACTCCGCTGCTACCGCTGCTCCTGCTTCTTCAGGGGGTACTCCTGGCTGCGGGCTTACCCGGAAGGCAGCGAGAATGTCGGTATCTTTGGGGGTGTAGTCTGGTGTGTAGTAGGTTAACTTATAATCCTTTACACCGGCTTGATACCCAGCTTTCGACTGGGTTTTGGTTTGAGCGTAAGACATGAAATCCCTTCCTAAAAAAAAACTAGCACTTATTCCGTTTTGTGCCGATTGGCTAGATGTTTAAGAATATATCAAGATTTGGGCCTCTTTACATTCAAATCTTCTTTTTAGGTAAATAATCCTTGCTTATGTTTCTAGATTTTGTAACTTTTTGTGACATCTCTATTGACAAATGTAAAGTTTTGCTTAAAACGCCGATATCTTGCTATAGAAGAGGATGGGGTCTGACTGGGGAAAGGAAAATGGGAGGATTGATGATCTTTTCAGAGGGAATTTGCAACATAAATTATTTCTATTTTGAAGGGTTACTCTTGGAAATTTTTTCAATTAGAATACAAATATTGACAAAAGGATAGAAGGGCGATCGCAAACTAAGGGATTGATTCTACAACGTCTTGGGGATTTCCTACCCATTAGACAGGAGGGTGATAAACGATCGTGTCGATCCCCTCATCCTCATCATCTGCGGCTAACTCCTCTTGATCGGCGGATGAGGGAGTTTCCCAGTCACAGGTACGATACACCAATGTCTCCACGGCTTCTCCTGGGGAATCCTCCCACCCCAGAGAGGGAGATGGCTCTTCTGACCTATAGGCGATCGTGGGCATATTTTGTGAATTACCACCGGCATTATCCGTATCTTCATAAGCCTGTTCTTGTAGCTGGCGATAAGCTTCAGAATCGAGAGAAACCGTTTCATCATCAGCCACTTCAATAAAGGGAAACAATGGAGATTGGGGAGCCGCTGGATTAACTGTTTGACCTAACTGATTTTGACCTTCTGTCCAACTAGCTTCTTGATAAGTACAGTATTGCTCCCACGTCCAAAAAACTCCTTGAGATTGAATCCAGCTTTGATGCTGTTGATCCACAATGGCTTGATCCAAACAGGCGTTCTCAAGCTGAGTTCCCTCGAAGCGAACGCCTTGTAAATTGGCTCCGGTTAAATTGGCTAAACTTAAATTGGCTCCCGATAAATCTGCTGCTGATAAATCTGCTGCTGATAAATCTGCTCCTGTGAGATTGGCTCCTTGGAGTTGTGCGCTTCTGAGTTGGGTTCCAATGAGGATGGCTCCTTCTAAGTGGGTATTTTGGAGATGACTTTCCGGGAGGATGGCTTGCTGGAGATTCACCCAAGGGAGGTGGAGACCTTGTAAATCTCGGTTGAGACGCTGCCAAAAGGTGAAGGGGGCTAGGGTAGAGGCACGCCCAGCTAAGGTGAGGAGTTGATGGGGATTGAAGGGCAGATAGTGGCCAAAAACGGGGTAGGAGGAGTTGAAGGTGGGGTTGACGCGATCGCCAATTCCGCAAGGATAAAAGGGAGTTTGTGTCAAGCGGGCAATAGCAGCTAAGAGCAAGAAAACATTCACCCCAACTGCTGCGTCTACTTGCATCAGGGTGAGGGGATTACCCAGCCGTTGTAAACGATGATAGGCTTGTTGGGGTATGTCCGTATTCATCCATTGGGTTTGGCAGTAAGTGCTGTAAAAGCGGTCGAGGCGATCGCCAAGAGTAATTAAACTCAGATACTGGGGATAATGCTGTTGGTGTCTTTGCAGACGTTCTAAAATCAAATCTTCGCTATTAGAAGGGAGCAAGCCAAATCCCATCAAATCATAGAAAATCTTGGCTAATTCTTCATCACTAAACGTGTGAGTATTGTCCATCAGCGGTTTGAGCATACTTGCGATCGCTTCCGCTGCTAAATATTCACCCAAACTCCGATGGGAAAAAGCATAATAACTCGTCACACTAGGAGATAATTTCGGGATTATTTTCACAGTATTTACTACGGATTGAAACAAAAAATTAGGCAGATTTAAACCCTCAGTGAAGTCACCATCCAGTTCTTGTCTGAGGTGAATTTCGCTAAGGGACTCTTGGCCACTTTGGAGTAAAATTAAAGCGACTTTTTGGCTAAGAAGACGTACATTCGCCGCCGAGCGACCTTGGAGAAAACTAGCGATGACTTCCCGCGATCGCCCCGCATGGCCAAAACCAAACCGAATTAATTTCTCCGTACTTCCCAAGGTTCCCAAACTCGTCTCTCCCAATAACCAGGTAATCACCCGTTCATATATCTCCAACTTTACCCCTGGAAAAGGCATCTCAATTAACTCTTTTTCTAAACAACCATCCCGATGCAAAACCCCCAAAAAATAAAGCATTAACGGCTGACGAACCAAAGCCGCCAACTCTTTAGCCGTAGTTTTGCCACTAAATAATCCTGCTTGTTTGAGAAAATCAAAATAGGATTTAGCCACTTCGCGAGATTGAAGTTTTGACCAATTTTTAAACCACTCTTGCAGGGTATCCAAATTCATCGGCTCTAATTGAAATCGGGCAATTTTCAAGGGAAACCGAGTCGGTGCGAGAGGAGATAATTTTCCCTGAGTCCCTTCCAAAAGAAAACGCGATCGCCAATCCGCACGAGAAGTCAGTACAATTTTATGACGGGGCCACCCCCTCGGATCGCGGTGTTCCTGCTGAAAACGAGCAATTTGTTCCAGCAATTTTTGATAAGGATCATCCCCCACACAACTATAGGGAATGGATTCCCAACTATCCAAAATCAGCAAACAGGGAGGTAAACCTGGTTTTAACCAACCTTCCCTCGAAGTAAATTTAGCCAAAGGAAACGCTGAATCCAAAGTTTCCTCCAAAGAATTTCCCAATTTCACCGCTGCCAAAGAAATCACAATGGGCATCCATTGGGGATAAACTTTTTGAGAAATTTCTGCCGCCCACCATTGACAAAATCGGGTTTTACCCAGACCAGATGGCCCCTCAATCAGGGCTAAACTGTAGGAATCCGATAATTGTTCATTAGCCCAATCCAAGAGGGAAATTTTCTTTTCTGACTCTGAAGCATAAGCAGGTAATCCTTTGGGAATCACATACAATTGAGACCAAGCAAAGGATTCTTCAAAACAAGGGTAACTTAGAGTAATATGCAGATAACTGCGATAAAATTCTCGGTCTAAATCAACCAGTCCTCCCCCACTCGGAGGAGTTTCTAAAAGCTCATAATCGGATGGTTCCGCTCCATGAATGGAGTCGCCAATCCGCACAAACTTTTGGAGTTGGGGTAAGGAAATATGGTAGCGGGCGATCGCTTTGAGCAATTGACCAAATGATCCCTGGTTTAACCGCTGAACCAATAATTGACTTTCCCGCTCTTCGCACCCATTCGCCAACAGCCACCCTTGCAAGGCTTGGTAGAGATGTTGGATCATCGCAGCTTGACCTAAATTAGACAGAATTTTCTCTGCCTCCAAGTCCGTCAGACGTTTACGACGAATCGTCTCTAACTCAGTCACCCAAGGAATATCCACTTTTTCCGCTGTAGAGAAAGGGGAAAATTGCCTGATCCAACTACGGTTTAACCAAGGTTTACGGAGCCTTTCCTCTTGATGAATTAAGGTCTCTAGTCCCTCTAGATAAGCCAGTTGAATCGCTAACCAGGTACTTTGATTGCGAGGAATCGGTTTATGTTGACTTTCCACCTGAATGATCCCCCCCATCAGTTGAATCAACGGTTGTAAGTGCGATCGCCCCACCGATAGAGGATGCTCCAAAAATTCTGCCAGTAGGTTAATGTCAAAGCAAGTCAGTTGTTGGCGATGTAGTGCTTGCACTAGCCAAAAGGCTACAGCAGTAAAATCCACGCTCTGATCCCCACAGTTAAACCCCTTGGAGGTAAA
>CAZTRW010000002.1:0-56541 GCA_964616725.1 uncultured bacterium | reverse complement strand
AATCATAAATCTTGAAGTTCATGCGATCGTTTCCAGGTCACTGAGAAATATAAAAGAGGGTTTGAGGGAAAAAGAGTCAGAGGGTACTCAAAAGAGGCGATTAACCGTTACAATTACCCAAATTAGCAAGAGCAAGGAAGAACTGGCATCCACTGCCTCCTGAATTTTGCTGAAAACTTGGGAATAGAGAGATCAATGAGGAGGTAAAGAACCCTAAAGCCATGAGAGAGCAAGTATTACTGAGTGTAAATGAGGTTGGGATCAAACTCGTGGGAATCAGCCCATGGGCAAAAGTGTTTTTTCCCCAAAACCGATTAGACTAAACAACAGTTAAACTTTAGAACAAGGCTTTAATGAGAAACGTGCCAGTCCTCCATCTGAGCGAAGCGGATTGGGGATGGCAATCTACCAGTTGGCGATTTGCGTAGTTCATTTCTAAACTGTGCTAGTCTCCATGGTGTATGGCTAGACCAACCTCAAGTCTCCAGGATGCCCCCGATCCTTGTGCATGATTACAACCAGTTTAATGGCTTGATGCCCATACCCTCGTGGTTGATTCAGTACATCCATCCCGATTTCTAACCCGTCTATGAAAGAAGTGCCCACTGCGATTAATCTCCCTCAAGAAGAAACTCCACCGAGTTCACCTAGCCCAAACCGCATTCTCAATGTCATGAGTTTATCTCTCCTGTGGCTGATGATTGTGGCGATGTTTGGTAGTACCGGATTGGTGGCTGTCTGGTTGCTCACTCGTGTACCGCCAACTCCCAATTGTCAAGAGTTATCGCCATTGGCGGCGGATGGGGAACAGTTGTATTGTGTTGAACAGAAGGCGTTGTCAGGGAAACTCGAAGATCTAGAGGCGGCGATCGCCTTCGCCGAGCAATGGGGGCCAAATCATGCTCTCTACGCCGAAAGTCAGCGATTAATGACCCATTGGTCTAGAGCTATCCTCGAATTGGCGCGTTGGGAAATGAAAGCTGGGAATTTGGAAAAAGCGATCGAATTAGCCGGTAAAATCCCCCCAGCCAGTCCCTTACATGATGAAGCCCAAACCCGCATGGATTTATGGGCGGAAAATTGGGAAGCAGGTCAAGAGATTTATCAAATGGCCCTGAAAGCGATCTCAGAGCAAAACTGGACAGCCGCCCATCAACACTCCGTGCGTTTAAGTAAACTCAGTGACCCCTTCTGGAGCAAAGAAAGATTTTTAGAGGTATCTCAGTTAATCGCTGCCGAAAAACAACGTTGGCAACAGTTAAATGAGGCGCGATGGTTAGCGAACTATGGCACGGTAGAAGATTTGGTAGAAGCGATGGAGAAAGCCAATAAAATTCCTGCCGATAGTTTACTGCGAAAATCTGTAGATCAGGAGTTGGCGAATTGGAGTCGCCAGATGTTACAAAAGGCAGAGGAACGATTAGATGTAGATGATTTAGAAGGGGCGATCGCCATTGCCAAACGCATTCCTGCCTTTTCTCCCCGCTACAGCGAAGCCCAAGACTTCATCCGCCTAGGTGCAGCCCTTGATATCGCCCAAAAAGATGACCTCGGCTCATTCTTATTGGCGCAAGCAGAAGCTGCCCAAATTAAATCAGATCGGCCCCTCTATGCAGAAGCCCAAGCCAAAATTGCCCAATGGCAAACCCAAGTCCAAGACGAGATTCAGCTACAATTTGCTCAGTTGATTGCTCAAGTTGGCCAACCCGTGGCATTAGCTAAAGCTGAATCTTTTGCTCAGATGATCGCCATCGATCGCCCCAGACGCATCCAAGCCCAAACCAAGGTAGCCCATTGGCGTAAAGAAATTGTACGCTTACAGGATCGTCCCATTTTAGCCAGAGCCAGGAAGATTGCCCAAGGAGGCACTTTAGCCGATCTGGAGGCAGCACGGGAGTTAGCTGCCCAAATTCAACCCCAGCATCCCCTACGCATTCAGGCTCAAACCCTCATTGCTGAGTGGAATAAGCGTATTCAGATTGTAGAAGATGGGCCGATTCTCAAGCAGGCGGAAAGGTTGGCTAAGGCCGGAGATTGGTGGGCAGCGATGGAGATGGCAGCAAAAATTAGCTCCGATCGGGTTCTGTATACTCAGGCACAAGCAGCCATAGAGGGCTGGAGAGTCCAGATCCAAACAGCTCAGGATCAAGCGGATCTTCGCGATGCTGAGTATTTAGGATCGTTGGGTCAATATCAAGAGGCGATTCGGATTGCGTCTCGTGTGAGTTGGGAACGGCCATTGTACTATCAGGCCCAAGAGGCGATCGCCCGCTGGCAAGCAAAACTCGACGCTTTATATGTCCCGGCTCCCCCCACCTACCAAAACCCCGTAGAGCCAGAACCCGTGGTTCAAGAACCCGTGTATCAACCCCCAGTGGAGCCAGAGTATCAAGAACCCGTGTATCAAACCCCAATCCTATCAGACCCCGCCCCTCCCGAACCCGTTGCCCCAGCGCCTGAACCCGTATCGGCACCAGCGGCTGAACCTTCCACCTATACTCCTGAACCTGAATTACCCAATTAAGAAGCTAATCTCTCTGTTAACCCTCACCCAGACTAGATGAATTCTCAACCTGTGAGCATTGAGTTGTTGTTAGTGGTTCCTAACCCCATCTTTCGCTTAGGACTCAAGAGCGTCTGGCAATCTTGTCCAGATATGGTAGTAGTAGCAGAGGTGGAAACGGCGAGTGCGGCGTTAAAATATCTCCAAACTCAACGACTCTCAGAAGTCACCATCCCTCCCACATTAGCTCAGGTGATTGTGATAGACTCAGCCATTGAGGGTTCACCCCTGCCCCTGTGCCAGAATTTAAAGGCTTGGTATCCTCAATACAAACAGGTGCTTCTGGCTGATCCCCAGATCAGTGCGGCGATCGCCCAGCAGATAGGAATTGAAGGCTATTGTCCCAAAACCGCCGCTCCCAGTCAATTGGTGGCCACAGTGCGCCAAGTCGCCCTAGGAGAAACCTATCAGGTACAGATAGAAATAAACCAACACAGAGAAACGAGCAGTCCTTCCGACAGATGGCAAGTGCTCCTTCATGATTGGTATGTTCGGGGGCTGAAAACCATTAATCAGGCAGAGTCGAATTTAAAACAGCAACAGAGCTACATTCCCCAATTGTCTCGTTTAGAACAGGCAGTTGTCCAGGGCAGGCTGAGAGAGTTATCAGTAGCGCGCCGATGCGTGCATTGGTTATTAGCCCCTCGGAGACAAACCCCAGAGTTTCCAGCCTCTGAGATTGCTAAGGAAACTGAGCCAAGAGTTGCAGAAGAGCTAACTCCTGCTCTTGTGCCTGTTTCTGGGCGCAAGCAGGCGTTTGCAGCCACAGCGATGCATCTTCAGTTTGATTTGGAGAATTTGACTCAAAGTCCCTTAGAGCTAGATATTCTCAAGCGGGAAAAACGCCAAGAGTTGTTACAGGGCATTTTAGAGGAATTAGAGGTACTCATTGAGGATTTACAGTTTTCTCAGATACAGAGAGTTCAGTTAGTCTCTAAAAAAATGGATCTCTTGCGAGATTTGTGGACAGCGGCGATCGCTCGTTTCTTTGGTAGGTACTCCCGCTTAAAAATAGAGAACGAAGAGATAGAAGTTGTCCCCTTATTACTGCAAGAAATAGACAAGATTGAGCAAGATTATTTAGAGAAAATTCCTTTATTTGTTGAGTTATTATCTTATCTGCTTTATGAAACTCCTTTGATGATTGATCATCGGCTGTATGCGGTGGGAACCCCAGAAGCGCTCAGACGGGCGGAGATGTTAATTCAAAATTTAGTGATTCAGATCGGTAATGGGGTGGTGAATTCTTTGTTGAATCGATTGGCTGATGTGGTGTCAGTAAAACAAGTGTTTTACGATCAACAATTGATCAGCAGTCGTAAAATAGAGCGATTTCGGAATGATTTGTCTTGGAAAGCGCGTCAAGAGCAATGGTTTGGAGAGCCAAAAGCAATTTTTGAAAGTCAATATTGTTTATTGGTTTTAGAAGGGAGAGGGATTAAAAAAGTTGCCATTTATGCCTCTAGAAGAGAGGAGTTAGATCGGCTAAAAGGATGGTCTCTATGGGTGACGTTGCTGTTGGAAGGGCGGGATGCGATCGCCCCCCGTTTGCAAGCTTTAGTAGCAGCATTGGGGAGAGTTTTAGTATATTTTTTGACTCAAGTGGTTGGTCGTGGTATTGGTTTAGTGGCGCGAGGAATTCTGCAAGGAGTAGGCAACTCTTGGTCGGAAAGTCGCTTAAGCCGAAATGGCGATCGCCCCCAATAAATGTATAAATTCAACTCTCCAAAATTTCGAGCGCCTGATCAAAAGGATATTCCTCACTCCGGGTTGCCAAAATACTGCGGGTTAAACCAATAAACGCTTGATCCAATTGAGCATGAGTTTTAATCAATTTACTAGCAGGATAGCGCTCTGGATTGACTTGAACTTCGTTCGTAAATCCCGTTTGAATTCCTTGATCTTTATGCCAAGTCAAACATTGTCCTCGCAAGGTAAACTGAAACCACACTAAAGTTTGGTCTTGAAAATCAAAAAAGATATCAAAATAAGGCTCTTCTCCCTGATACCACATGCGCAGAATCCCATTAGGTTCGTCAAACCTTAATAAATTCTGGCGAATTGGTCTTAGAGAAGCTCCCAGCTTTTGAATACGATCATTGGTCAGAGTTAACATAGGATGGAGATAAACTTGAGGTTTTAAGGGTGACCCTAGCGCGTTGCGCGATTAAGATCAAGAGGGTAATTAGGCTTTCTCAGAGAAAAGACTCAAAGTATGGTAGCCTTTGTTTATCCTATAGTTCTTTATCCATTGAGTGTGTCAGAAATCCGTAAGCAAATGCGATTGAATAGATTCTATACAAGTAAACAGCGGTTATTCAGTAGATGCTTGTCACTAATTTTGATTGGATTGATTGGATGGTTGGGGTTAGGGACTGCCCCCTCCCTAGCCAGCGTTAATAATGATACTTTTGATGGCAATATTTTTGCTCTCTATGGAGGAAATGGATCGCTGATTCCCCCTAGGATACCTTTTGCCGATTCCCTTAAAAGCGATCGCCCTACCTTGTTAGTCTTATACCTTGATGATAGCCGAGATTGCAAGCAATACACCAGAGTAGTTTCTCAACTTCAAGCTTTTTATGGACGGATACTGGATTTTGTCCCCGTCAGTGTGGATCAAGTCATCTTTGATCAACCAGATCACCCTACATCCCCCATCTATTACTATAAAGGACAAGTGCCCCAAACAGTGCTGTTTGACTCCACAGGAAACAAAGTTTTTGAAGTATCAGGCAATGTCCCCTTTGAAATAGTGGATGATGCCTTACGTCACCTATTTAATTTTCCTCCGAGAGAAACCACTGAACCGCGTAATCCTCAATCAGTCAATGAGTTTAATGCCGAGTTAACGCAGAAATAGAACAGTTGATTGACTCCATCCCACCCAAACAACTGGCGATCGCCCGCCAATTAAGTATAAATATGATTTACTTGAAATTTGTCAAAGAAGGCTCTCTCGCTGCGGTAATCCTAGTTATGGCTGGAATGTGGGGGAGTTTTGGGGTGGCGGCTGATATGAATATGCCAAAAGGTGAACCGGCTACCGAGGTGCTTTCTTTTCAGGAATGGTGTGAGCAACAGGAGAGTCTCAGCGTAGCTGAGCGCCATACTGTATCAGTCTTATTGGCGGTGGTGGGAACGTCAGACTGTCAGGAAGCAACCGAGCTTCTTCTGGCAACTGTTAATCTGGATTTAGGTAATCGAGGGATTGAAGATATCAAGCCTTTGTCGAGTTTGAGGCATTTGCAGGGATTGAATCTGAGTTTCAATGCAATTACAGATATTACTCCCTTATCGAGTTTAGAGGCGCTGAGTTTTTTATTATTATCTGGAAATCAAATTAGGGAGATTGCGCCTTTGGGGAATTTAACGGGTTTAAGCTATGTGATTGTTGATCGCAACCAAATCCAGAAACTGCCTGCTTTCCCTAACCTAAGCCAACTGAGGGTTTTGGATCTGCAAAATAATCCTCTGGTGACCAAAAAATGTCCTGTGCTTCCTGCACCAGTTTGTCTGTTTAGTAATGATGCTCTGGATTTATTGGCTCAGGGAGAACAGGAGTATCAACAAGGAAATTTTGAAGCAGCTTTGGGAATATGGAGTGAGGCGCTGAAAGTGTATCAAGAAAGTGGCGATCGCCGCAAACAAGCCGATACCCTCAACCGCATCGGTGATAGCTACAGTCAACTGAGCGAATATGGAAAATCCATTATGATTCGTCGCCAAGCACTCACCCGGCGCGAAGAATTAAGAGATCTCGCTGGTATTGGTCAGTCTCTCACCAGTCTAGCGGATAGTTATGAAAAACTCGGACAATATCGGCAAGGGCGCGAGTCTCTAGAAGCTGCCTTGCAGAATATGGCAAAACAGGAAGAAAGCGGTATTCCCCTTGAAGGAGGACTCTACAAACTGCCCAAAGATCGCGGACAACTGTACAATTCTTTAGCACGAGTCCAGAATAAACTGGGAGAACATGACCAAGCGCTGGTTTCTGCTCAAAGAGCGATGAAAGATTATCACCTGCTCCCCGATGGCTACGAGGGCAAAGATTACGGTATCCGAGCCACCTTAGAACAAATTGGGATTACCTACGGCTATTTGGGACAAAATCAACCAGCAGAATCTTTTCTGAATCAGTCTCTGGTTTTAGCTCAAGAGATTGGGGATCAAGCGGGTATGGCGACGACTTTAGCTCATTTAGGGGATCTTGGCCGTACTGTAGGGATGACGGCAGCCGCGTTAGATTTCTATCGCCAAGGTTTGGCTTTGACGGAGAAAATTGGCGATCGCGCTGGATCGGGTAAAATTCTCAATCAAATGGGTGCTCTGTTTCTGAGCCAACAGGACTATCGTCAGGCGATCGCTTCCCTCCAACAAGCCATTACTATCTGGGAATCCTTGCGCCCTGGTTTGCGAGATGGAGATAAAGTCTCTCTCTTTGAAACTCAAGTGATCAGTTATGAACAGTTACAAATAGCACTAATTGCCGCCCAACAAGGGGAGAGAGCACTAGCAATTGCTGAGCGAGGAAGAGCCAGAGCTTTTGTGGAGCTATTAGCGGCTCGTTTAGGTGGCAAACCCTCAGAAAGCTTTTCTGCGCCTAATCCCCCCACTCTGGCAGAAATTCGTCGCATTGCCCAAGAACAACAAGCTACCCTGGTAGAGTATTCCCTTCTGGGAGAAACTCTGTATATTTGGGTGATTCAGCCCAATGGGGTGATTGAATTGCGATCGGTAGATTTAGACACCCTAGGGATTACCCTAGAGGATGCCGCAGAGCGCACACGAATTGCCGCCGTTACCGGCAGACATCGAGGAGTGCAACGAGGGATGAATGAATGGGTACAGGAAACTCGCTCTGGAGTGCAAGCACCAGAAAGTCAGGAGCAAGTTTCCGCTTCTCCCTCTCGACGGATTAATCGGCGATTGAAAAACAGCTACCAACTGTTGATTGAGCCGATCGCCGATTTATTGCCGAGTGATCCGAATGCTCGTATTATCTTTATTCCTCAAGGGAGTTTGTTTTTGATCCCCTTTGCTGCCCTTCAAGACGAAGCAGGATTGTATCTGATTGAGAAACATACCCCACTGACAGCTCCTTCGATTCAGGTGTTGGATTTAACTCGCCAACGTAGCCAGCAGTTAAGTTCAGAGCAGCACTCTCCTTTAGTGGTTGGTAATCCGGAAATGCCCAGCCTAGCAGCCTCTCTGGCAGAGGAACCGAAACCCCTTGATCCCCTCCCCGGAGCGGAGAAGGAAGCGATGGCGATCGCCCAATTATTGGGGACTCAAGCCCTAATTGGCGCTGAGGCAACGGAAGAAACCATTACCCAACAGATGGAAAAGGCTTCCCTGATTCATTTGGCAACCCATGGCTTACTGGATGAACTCCAACCTCTGGGCTTTCGATCGCCAGGAGCGATCGCCCTTACCCCCACAGGGGATACTCCTGCCACAGATGGGTGGCTCACTTCTGAAGAAATTCTCGATCTCAACCTTACTGCTCAGTTAGTGGTTCTCAGCGCTTGCAATACGGGGCGAGGAGAAATTACCGGTGATGGCATTGTGGGCTTATCCCGTTCTTTAATTGCCGCCGGAACTCCCAGTGTGCTTGTCTCTCTCTGGGCAGTACCGGATGCTCCCACGTCAGAATTAATGCGATCTTTCTACCAAGAACTATCTAAAAGCGGCGATCGCGCGATTGCCCTCCGCCAAGCCATGCTGACTACCCTCAAAACCTTTCCTGATCCCAGTGCCTGGGCAGCTTTTATCCTCGTCGGAGAAGCCATGACCGCAGATCGGGAACCATGAATAAACAGACTCTGAGGAATTAATATTCACCAAAAATGGGGCGATCACTGTCATAGTTCGATCTCCTAATAGGTATTTTTTTGAACATTGGCCATGGACAACTCAGGTCATGATCGTCAAAGCCTGGTGAATTCCTGCTGAGAATCGCCCCTATCGGTACAATCAGAAGGATAAAACAAACCGGATAGGAGATATGTTTACAAAACTGCGGCAGTGGTTCCAGAAACTTTGGCAATGGTTGAGGGAGTTATTGGGCACAGAGACGACACTACCCCCTAAACAATATTTTCCCACAGATACGGACTATGAAATGGAATTTATGACCTTTTTGGAGGGAATCTATCAAGGAAAAATGCAACTTCTCCAACAGTGGGAAAGTTTACAACAGAAGTATTCGGAAGGGGAATGGGTTGCTTGGTTAGAACGGTGGGGTCAGAAATTATTAGCCTCTTCAGAACCGAATGGGGAGTTAGGGCAACGTTTAATCCGCTTTGGAGAAATTGGAGCCGGTAAATCCGGGGAGGTGGCAGCAAAATTAGGTCAACAGTTGTTATCCCAAGTGCCTAGCATCACAGAGGCGGATTTAGAGGACTGGTTGGAGCAGGGGCGATCGCTAATTGATTCCCAGGATCAAGAAGCTTTAGCTCTCTTCGATCAAATTTTAGCCCATGACCCCAATCACGATCGGGCCTGGATTAATCGCGGTAATGTGTTGAGTAATTTGGGGCGTTATGAAGAATCCATCGCTGCCTACGATCACGCTCTCGCTTTACATCCCAAAGCAGATTTAGCCTGGGCTAACCGGGGGAATAGTTTATTTGACTTAGAACAGTATGAAGCAGCGATCGCCAGTTGGGATCGGGCCTTAGAACTCAATCCCAAAGATGCAGAAACTTGGCATAATAAGGGGATGGCTTTAGGGGTAAAACTCAATCGCTGGCAAGAAGCGATCGCCTGTTTTGATCGAACCCTGGCTCTCGAACCGGATGATATCCAAACCTGGTTTAATCGAGGCATCGGATGGGCGGCTTTAAACCAGTGGGAAGAAGCCTTAGCCAGTTGGAACCAAGTGACGGATCGGCAACCGGATTTTAAAGACGCTTGGATTAATAAAGGGGTGGCATTACAACGTTTAGGTCGCTATGCCGAGGCGATCGCCATGAATCAACAAGCCATGAATCCCTCTTCTCGGTTAGGAGAAAGGGGATAAAGTGTGGCTATTTCATCAGAAAATCACGATTTTCTAGTAAAATTCGGTCTAATTTTCAGCAGAATCTCCATGAATGACTTGGTTTTAAATGTTTGTCACCTCACGATTCAGTTCCAAATGGATGAGCAAGAGATTAATGCGGTTGAGCAAGTCTCTTTTACTGTAAAACGAGGGCAAACCCTAGGCATTGTGGGAGAATCAGGATCGGGAAAATCTGTGACTGCTTTGGCGATCGCCGATCTGATTCCCCAACCCCCAGGCAAAATCACCAGCGGCGAAATTTGGTTTCACCCCAAAGACAAAGAACCCCTCAACTTGCGTCAACTCTCTCCTCAACAGATGCAACCGTATCGGGGTAGCCAAATTGCTATGATCTTCCAAGAACCCATGAGTTCTCTCAATCCTGTCTATACCATTGGGTTCCAGCTCATCGAAGCGATCAAATGGCACCAAGATCTCTCTGATACTCAAGCCAGACGACAGGCGATCGCCTTACTCCAAGAAGTCAAACTCCTCCCCACCGATACCCTCCTACAAGCCCAAATCCTCAAAGACTGGAACACCCCCGATCGCACCTCCCCAACCGAAAAAGAACTCCAACATCTCGTCAACCAACAAAAACTCTCCATCTTAGACCGATATCCCCATCAACTTTCTGGCGGCCAACTGCAACGGGCCATGATCGCCATGGCCATCTCCTGCAATCCTACCCTATTAATCGCTGATGAACCCACCACTGCCTTAGATGTTACCGTTCAGGCCAGCATTTTAGCTTTGCTCCGAGAGTTACAGCAATCCAGGCAAATGTCAATGATTTTTATTACTCATGACTTGAGTATCATTGCGGAAATAGCAGATACAGTCGTGGTGATGTGTCAAGGCCGTGTAGTAGAATCTGGATTGGTCTGTGATATTTTTACTCACCCCCAACATCCGTACACAAAAGGTCTCTTGGCTTGTCGTCCCCGACCTGATCGGCGATTAAAATATTTACCCACAGTCGCTGATTATCTCAACCCAGACTCAAACATTCCCTTAGTGGTTCTAAACCCAACAGAAATCGAACAACGCTTGTCTACTTTGCAACGACAATCTCCAATTTTATCCGTACAAGATTTGCAGGTAGGATTTCCACTCAAAGGGATTTTAGGACAAACGCAGCGGTATGTGATGGCAGTTAATGGCATCTCTTTTGAGGTATATCCTGGAGAAACCCTAGGGTTGGTGGGAGAGTCAGGATGTGGGAAAACTACTTTGGCAAGAGCCTTGTTACAATTAGTACCCCTTCTCAGTGGCGTCATCGAATTTGAGGGGACTCAAATTCAGGGTTTAAAGGGTTCAGGGGTGCGTCAGTGGCGACGAGAGATGCAAATTGTCTTTCAAGATCCTTACAGTTCCCTGAATCCCCGGATGTCTATTGGGGATGCAGTCATGGAGCCTCTGTTCATTCATGGTGTCATGAAATCAGGCTCACAAAGACGCGATCGCGCTCGTGATTTGCTAGAGCGAGTAGGATTAGATCCGAGCGCCATGACACGCTATCCCCACGAATTTTCTGGTGGACAGCGCCAACGAGTCTGTATTGCCAGAGCCTTAGCCCTCAACCCCAAGTTTATTATCTGCGATGAGTCCGTGTCTGCCTTAGATGTATCCGTACAGGCTCAGGTATTAAATTTACTCAAGGAATTACAAGCAGAATTACAACTCACGTATATTTTTATTTCCCATGATTTAAGTGTGGTCAAGTTTATGAGCGATCGCATTCTCGTCATGAATCAGGGTAAAGTGGCAGAAATTGGCCCCTCAGAACAAATTTACACCCATCCCACTCAAGAATATACTCGCCAACTCATTGCCGCCATTCCCAAAGGCATCCTCAAAACCCCTCAGCCAGGATCATAACCACACCGGATCAATTTGGAGTACAATCACCCCTTATAGCTAATCTGGACTCAGAGCCATAACCCATGAGTGTTGCTCAAACCATTTGCCTCGGCTTTCTCGGAGTGATTGCGATCGGTAGCCTCCTCCTAATGCTACCCTTTGCCATTACCCCTGACGGCATCGCCACCATTCAAGGTCCCTTTGATTATTTCTTAAAAGCCTTATTCACCTCCACTTCTGCCGTTTGCGTCACCGGCTTATCCATCGTCAACGTCGGAGAATTTTATTCATTTTGGGGCCAACTCTTCCTCTGCTTACTCTTTCAAGTAGGAGGCTTAGGTTACATGACTGCCACCACCTTTTTACTCCTCATTTTAGGTCGCCGATTAGCCTTAAAAGACAAAGTAGCAATTCAGCAATCTCTCGATATCCATAACATGGAAGGAGTCGGTCAATTAGTCAAATCTATTATTTCAGTTACCTTGATCTTTGAAATTACAGGCATCTTCTTACTCACGTTTGTGTTCCAGCCAGATTATGGGAATACTCAAGGGTTATGGTTTGCTATTTTTCATAGCATTAGTGCCTTTAATAATGCTGGATTTGGCTTATTAACTGATAATTTAGTTCAGTATAAAGATTCGACCTTGTTAGTCTTGACTATTACTGTCTTAATTATTTTTGGTGGGATTGGCTACCAAGTGATTATGGAGCTTTATGCCTGGATTGAACGCAGAGGAATTAAGCGAAACCAAGGATTTACCTTCTCTTTAAATTTCAAGATCGTTACCAGCACAACCCTGTTTCTACTATTAGTAGGAACCCTGGCTTTTTTCAGAATAGAATCTCATAATCCTGATACTCTACAACCTTTAACATTTGGACAAAAAATACTCGCTGCTTGGTTCCAGTCAGTGACCACTCGCACTGCTGGTTTTAATACCATTGATATCGGCAAAATGGCAACAACTTCTTTGTTTATAACCATTGCCTTAATGTTTATTGGCGCTAGTCCCGGTAGTACGGGAGGAGGCATTAAAACCACAACCTTTAGAGTTCTCCTGAGCGCTACACGAGCCGCCCTGCAAGAGCGAGAAGAGGTGTTATGCTATAAACGTCAAATTCCTAATTTCCTACTGATAAAGGCGATCGGCGTAACCGTAGCCTCTGTAATTGTCATTACCTGTGCGACTATATTAGTCAGTATTAGCTCAGAAAATATAGATTTCTTGCCAATTTTCTTTGAAGTAGTATCTGCCTTTGGCACCGTTGGCTTGTCAACCGGAATTACAGCCAGCTTATCCCAATTTTCACAAATCGTGATTATCGTCACCATGTATATTGGTAGAGTGGGAATTTTAATGCTGATTGCCTCTTTCTATCAGAATACTAAGCCTAAGTTTATTCGGTACTCTGAAGAGGATTTGTTGGTGGGATAGATCCACAAAAATCAAAAACAAGGAGAATAAAATTTAATGAAAAAGGAAGCATTCAGTTGGTTTCGTCGTCTGCGCCCAGATAATCAGCAATTTGCTGTAATTGGATTAGGAAGATTTGGACAAGCAGTCTGTTCAACGCTGTATGATCTGGGGTATGAAGTCATGGGCATTGACTCCAAAGAGGAGCCAGTTAATCACGTCTTGCACGGTCAAATGGCAACTCACGTTTTGGTGTTAGATTCTACCGATCCTATGGCTCTCAAACAAGCAGGAGTATTTGAGCTAGATACGGTGATTGTCAGTATTGGAAATTATGTGGAAGAAAGTGTGATTACTACCTTAAACTTGAAAGAGGGAGGCGTTAAGTTTGTGGTGGCGAAAGCTTCTTCTAAAATCCATGAAAAGTTGCTGAATAAGGTGGGTGCAGATTGGGTGGTTTTTCCCGAATATGAGATGGGATGTAACTTAGCTCATTCTTTGACGAAGCCGAATGTGTTGGAGCGGTTAGAACTTGATCCGGAAAATACGATTGTTGAGGTTTTAGTTCCGGAAGAATTTATGGGAAAAACCTTGTTGGAGTTAAAGCTTAGAAGTGAGTATGGATTAACGGTGATTGCGATTAATCATCAAGGGAATCGCTTGGAAGTCAATCCCAATCCTAATCAACGGATGGAGAAGGGGGATTCGATTATTTTAGTGGGAGAAAATCAAGCGATTAATCGCTTGCCAATTTAGAGAGGCAGTAATGATGGTGTATGTGATTGGATTAATCAGTGGCACATCAGCAGATGGTATTGATGCGGCTTTGGTGAAAATCTCTGGAGAAGGGTATAAGTTAGAGGCGGATTTGGTGGCTGGAGAAACTTATGCTTATGCGGAGCCATTGCGAGAGCAAGTCTTGGCTCTGGCTGCGGGTGAGCCTCTGTCTCTGTGCCAATTAGCGATCCTAGATGATGAAATTGCTCAAGCGTTTAGTGATGCAGCGTTGAGTATACAACAGGGTCATCCTGCGGCTCAATTGATTGGTTCTCATGGCCAAACGGTGTTTCATCGCCCTCCCCAGGGAAAGTTAGGGTATACTTTGCAACTGGGACGGGGAGAGGCGATCGCCTACCATACCCAGATTCCCACCGTCAGTAACTTTCGTCAAGCCGATATGGCTGCAGGGGGACAAGGAGCACCTCTGGTTCCTCCCGTGGATGCCTGCTTACTCAGTCATCCCACAGAGACTCAATGTATTCAGAATTTAGGCGGAATTGGTAACGTCACTTATCTTCCGGCGAATAGTCGCGATCGCCTCGATCAAGTCTACGGATGGGATACAGGGCCAGCCAATTCCTTACTCGATCTAGCCGTATATGCCCTCAGTAAAGGTGCTCAACGATACGACGATCGCGGAAAATGGGCGGCTCAAGGGATGATTTGCCAGCCCCTGATCGATCAATGGATGACAGATCCCTACTTTCAGCAACTCCCTCCGAAATCAACTGGTCGAGAGTATTTTGGATTAGAATTCTGGCAACGCTGTTGGCAGCAGTCCCAATCCTACTCTCTCTCACCAGCAGATCTCTTAGCCACGCTCACAGAATTTACGGCAGTCTCGGTAGTAGAAAATTACCGGCAATTTCTGCCGAAAATGCCCGACCGTGTTTTACTTTGTGGTGGCGGCAGTCAAAATTTATATCTAAAATCGAGAATCCAACATCACCTCGCTCCGATTCCTGTCCTCACCACAGATGAAGTAGGATTAAGCTCTGCATTTAAAGAGGCGATCGCCTTTGCCGTCCTCGCCTACTGGTACAGCATCGACATGCCTGGCAACCTCCCCAAAGTCACCGGAGCCACCAGCGCTCAACGCCTGGGTCAATACTTCCCCGTCCATCCCCGCTCCCATCACCGGGTTAGCCCAGCAGTGGTATGATCAAATCACCCCATAGCAAGCCCTCCCGCTGGATACACCAAATCCCCTGAGACAATTATTAGGAACAAGCAAGTGGCCCACTCATTTTTAATGGAACCTGGACGCTGGACCCTAGAAGGAAACTGGCTAGAAAAAGAAGGTATGCCCATGGCGATCCGGGGTGCAACCTTAGTTCGGTGGTCTCAAGATAACTGGTTTACCATGGTGACTAAACTCACCTTTACTAATGGCGATCGCGACCCCATCTCATTCCAGTATAAAGGAAGACTCGATAGCGGAGAACGTCAGTACACCTTCGTCCTCCAACACAGTCTACTCGGAAAAGTCGAAGGAGAAGGCTGGATTGCTCCCGACTCCATCATCCAGCGCTACTGGGTACTCGGAGATAAAGAGCGTCGCAGCAGCTTTGAAATGCTCTATCGCATCGACTACGACACCTACTACCTCTCCAGCGCCATGGTCGCCGGCCATTATCTTACCAGCGCCATGGAAGGACGACTAGAACGTCAACCTGATAGCTAATCGCAGTAAATTCTGGCAAGTCAAGCTACAATTAAACTGAAAGAACTCAGCAAAATACAGGAATTAGGGTAACCGCTTTTTCAGGTGCATACTCTCTTACCCAGGGAAAAAAGGGCAGCTTTGGCATCTACCACAGATCGCTATCTCCCCAAAAACCAAAATTTCCCGCTCCTGACTCAATTCGATTTCATTCCAGTATTCTGGTGCAGCATCTAATGAGTGACCCCAATATTGGCCGTATCCTATTTAATCGTTATCACCTGGTCGAGCTACTCGGTAAGGGGGCAATGGGGAAAGTCTACCTGGCTAAAGACAGTAGAGTCGGTGGAGTGCTGGTTGCTGTTAAATTTCTCTCCCAAGCCTTACTCAATAAAAAAATGCGCGATCGCTTCGAGCGAGAAGCCACTACCTGCGCCTTGCTCGGTCAAAATAGCCTCCACATCGTCCGAGTCATGGACTATGGGGTCAGCGACGAAATCCCCTTCTATGTCATGGAATACCTCCAGGGAGACAGTCTCAGTGATGTCATTCGCGAAGAAACCCTTCATCTCCCTCGGTTTTTAAGCCTTGCCCGCCAAATTGCCCTAGGGTTACAATGTGCCCACGAAGGCATTCAAAAAGACGGCAAAACCGTTCCGATTGTTCATCGAGACATCAAACCCAGCAATATTCTCGTTACCCAAGACTCCAGTTTTGGTGAACTCGTCAAAATCCTCGACTTTGGCATCGCCAAACTCCTCCAAGAAGATGTCGCCGGTCAAACCAACTGTTTCATGGGAACCCTTGCCTATTCTTCCCCTGAACAAATGGAAGGCAAAGAACTCACCAGCAGTTCAGACCTCTACAGCCTAGGAGTAATGATGTTCCAAATGCTCACGGGCCATATGCCTCTCACTGCCGAGACCCACACCTTCGGCGCTTGGTATAAAACTCACCACTTCCAAGCTCCCCGCTCCTTTGAATCCGTTGCTCCTTATCTCAAACTCCCTCAAGACTTAAAACACCTAATTTTTGGGTGTTTAGCCAAACAACCCAAAGATCGTCCCCAGAGCGCACGGGAAATTGTCAAAACCTTAGAACAATTAGAAAAAGACCTCAGAGCTAACCCCTCCCCCCCTCCCAATGGTCGCCAACCAGTTGCGGAAAAGGCAGCACCAGAACCAACAGACCTCTTCCCCACCTATCTACCACCACCGCCAATTGTCAAACCTTTTGCTGCACCAAAAGCTCGCCCACCTCGTCCCCCTCAAGAACCGGAAATCCCCGCTCACCCTACTGCGGTGGAAACCCCTGGCACCCTGCAAGTGATTGAGGCAGCACCAGTGATCGATATGGTGTGTTGGGAGCAAACTTGGCCAAAAGGGAAACCCCTAGCACAAATTGTTTTCCCTCAAGTACTGCAAACGAAACATCAAGACTCTTTGGTGACCTTATGGGTGATGCTGAAGAAGCAAGAAATTGAACAGCGGCAAATTAGGCGACTGTATAATAAAACTTATAAAAATTTCTTGTGTTCTTTAACTCCTCATCCTATGATTTTGTGGGTAACTGTTTTATATGACCCCAAGCAGGGGCCGAGATGGTTAAGATACTACATCGATCTGAAAACGAATAAAGGCAGGCGATTTGCTCAATTGCTGGCAAAAACCGGTCAATATAGTTTGCTCTTTTTTTCCTTAGAAGAACCGGGAAGATGCGCTGATGTGATGAGTATTAAGGTAAATATGTCCCAACGTCATCGGTTGCAAGATTGGGTGATTGGCAGTGATACTATTCCAGGGACACAACCAACTACCAGTAAACAGTTGCTGCAAAAGGAATTTGAGAAACTTCAGCCTCAGATTTTGATGAAGTTGGAAGCAGGAGTACCTGATTCTTCTTTTTAATGTTAGTCAAATTAGGCGAGGGGATGAGGATCTGGTCTGTATCCTCAATGACAGTTTTCCTATCTAACCGGAATCTCTATCACAAAGGTTACACCGCTTTAGTGGTGAAAAACGCATCAAAAATCTTTGGGCGATCGCGATCGCCCCACCGCCACTGGTCTCTCTAAACGCTCTCCTTCCCCCATAAGAACAGACCAATGTATCTGCTCAGGATGATACCATAAGAAAAAGTCAGTGGCCAGCGAGAGTGTTCATCCACTCTCCACTACCAACTATCAACATAATCCCAGCGTCTGGTAGAGTAAGTCGATTATGCTAAATACCCTGTTTGGTGACCCCAATACCCGAAAACTCAAGAAATATCAGCCCTTCGTCACTGAAATCAACCTCTACGAAGAAGACATTCAAAACCTATCGGATGACCAGTTGAGGGGAAAAACCGCAGAATTTAAGCAGCGTCTGGAAAAAGCCCCCTCAGAGCGCCTCCAAATGGAACTGCTCGACGAAATACTTCCAGAAGCCTTCGCTATCGTCCGCGAAGCTGCCCGGCGAGTTTTAGGAATGCGCCACTACGACGTACAAATGATTGGGGGTATGGTACTCCATGATGGACAAATTGCCGAAATGAAAACTGGGGAAGGAAAAACCCTAGTGGCTACCCTCCCCGCCTATCTCAATGCCCTAACCGGGCGCGGAGTTCATGTCATCACGGTCAATGATTATCTGGCCCGTCGTGATGCAGAATGGATGGGGCAAATCCATCGCTTTTTGGGATTGAGTGTGGGTTTAATCCAACAGAGCATGACTCCTACAGAACGCCGCAAAAACTACCAGTGTGATATTACTTACGCCACTAACTCGGAAGTAGGATTTGACTATCTGCGCGATAACATGGCAGCCTCCATGGCAGAAGTAGTACAGCGCCCCTTTAACTTCTGTATTATCGACGAAGTAGACTCGGTACTGGTGGATGAGGCTCGCACCCCCCTGATTATCTCTGGTCAAGTGGATAGACCAAGTGAGAAGTATCAAGGAGCAGCTAGGTTAGCACAAGAGTTGCAGGCCATAGACCCAGAAACGGGTATGGGCGATTATGAAGTGGATGAGAAGGGGCGAAATGTGCTGCTAACGGATGAAGGATATGTGGCGGCGGAAAAATTTTTAGGGGTGAAGGATTTATTTGATCCGGCCGATCCTTGGGCCCATTTTGTGTTTAATGCGATTAAGGCGAAAGAATTATTTATTAAGGATGTGAATTATATTGTCCGGGATGATGAGATTGTGATTGTGGATGAGTTTACCGGACGAGTGATGCCGGGTCGTCGTTGGTCAGATGGACTCCATCAGGCGATTGAGGCGAAGGAGCACGTGGAAATTCAGCCGGAAACTCAGACGTTGGCGACGATTACTTATCAGAATTTCTTTTTGCTCTATCCGAAGTTGTCGGGAATGACGGGGACGGCGAAGACGGAGGAAGCGGAGTTTGAGAAGATTTATGATTTGCAGGTGACGATTGTGCCGACGAATCGACCGACGGGACGGCGGGATCTTCCTGATGTCGTGTATAAGACGGAGGAGGCGAAGTGGCAGGCGATCGCCAAAGAATGTGCCCAACTCTATCAACAAGGTCGCCCAGTATTAGTGGGAACTACCAGTGTAGAAAAATCAGAGCTACTCTCCTCTCTCCTGAGCCAGGAGGAAGTCCCCCATCAACTGCTCAATGCCAAACCAGAGAACGTAGAGCGGGAGTCAGAAATTGTCGCCCAGGCAGGACGAAAAGGCGCGGTGACGATCGCCACCAACATGGCAGGACGCGGCACAGATATTATCCTAGGGGGTAACGCTGATTATATGGCCCGGTTGAAATTGCGGGAATATCTCATGCCTCGCATTGTCAAACCGGAAGAGGAAAATGAGATGGGGTTCGGTAGAATGGGAGGTATGGGGAAACGCAAACCTCCCCAAGGGTTTAGCTTAGATAAAAAGACGAAAACCTGGAAGGTGTCACCGAAGATTTTTCCCACGGAGCTATCAGCCCCTACCCAACAGAAACTCAAGGAAGTGGTCGATTATGCGGTAGCGGAATATGGCGAACGGAGTTTGCCAGAGTTGACTGCTGATGATAAACTGGCGATCGCCGCTGAAAAAGCTCCCACCAGCGATCCAGTCATCCAAAAAATGCGCGAAGTTTTTAATCTGATTCGCCAAGAATACGAAGAATTCACCGACCAAGAACACGAAGAAGTCGTCAAACTGGGGGGATTATTCGTAATCGGGACAGAGCGCCATGATTCCCGACGCATCGACAACCAACTGCGAGGACGAGCCGGCCGTCAAGGGGACCCCGGAACCACCAAATTTTTCCTCAGTTTACAGGATAACTTACTGCGGATTTTCGGAGGCGATCGCGTCGCCGGACTCATGAACGCCTTCCGCGTCGAAGAAGATATGCCCATCGAATCAGGAATGCTCACCCGCTCCCTCGAAGGCGCACAAAAGAAAGTCGAAACCTACTACTACGACATCCGCAAACAAGTCTTTGAATACGACGAAGTCATGAACAACCAGCGCCGCGCCATTTACGCAGAACGGCGCAGAGTCCTCGAAGGCCAAGATCTCAAAGAACAGGTAATTGTCTACGCCGAGAGAACCATGGACGATATCGTCGAAGCCTACGTCAACCCCGAACTCCCCGCCGAAGAATGGGATTTAGGGCAACTCGTCAGCAAAGTCCAAGAATTCGTCTATCTGCTCAGAGATCTCAAACCAGAACACTTGCAAGACTTAAGCTTCACCGAGATGAAAACCTTTTTACACGAGCAAGTCCGGATTGCCTACGACCTCAAAGAAGCCGAAGTAGACCAAATTCAACCCGGATTAATGCGCCAAGCCGAACGATTCTTTATCCTCCAGCAGATTGACACCCTCTGGCGAGAACACCTCCAACAAATGGACGCTCTCCGAGAATCTGTCGGACTGCGAGGATACGGTCAAAAAGACCCCTTAATTGAATATAAAAGCGAA
This sequence comes from uncultured bacterium, assembly GCA_964616725.1. Taxonomy (GTDB): domain Bacteria; phylum Cyanobacteriota; class Cyanobacteriia; order Cyanobacteriales; family Desertifilaceae; genus Roseofilum. Next base: position 36,278 of record CAZTRW010000002.1, on the reverse strand, counting down.
GGCTACGAACTCTTCTTAGAAATGATGATTTCCATTCGCCGGAATGTCGTCTATTCTCTCTTCCAGTTCCAACCCCAAGGGCAAAACCAGCAGGCCCAACCAGCAACAGAAACCGTGTAAAATTGACACAACCAGAGACCAGGTACACTATTAATCCAAACTATAGCTAGCCTAAATCAGTTGTGAAACTGGAAATACCCTCTCCCGTGGGAGAGGGATTTAGGGTGAGGGGCAGTCGTTTATAACTCAATTAGGTTCTTTTAGGAATCGTAATATCAATTCCTGTGACTTTTCCTTCGGCACTTAAATCCTGCAAGAGAGGCTGAATTTTCGTCTGATTGCCTACCACTAAAATGACCATCTCATCGGGTTTCAGATGTTTTTGGGCCACCCGTTGAACATCGGTAACGGTAGTAGCTTCTACGGCTCGTTGATATTGGAAAATGAAATCTTCAGGATAGCCATAATAGGTATAGCGCATTAGACGGGAAAGGATTTGAGATGGTTGGGCAAAATTAAACACAAAAGAATTCAGCACTGCATCTTGAGCAAGCTGGAGTTCTTCGGGGGTAATGGGTACGCTGCGGATCTGTTCTAGTTCTTGGCGCATGGCTTGAATCAGGGGAACTGTGGCTTCAGAACGAGTGGAGCCTCCGGCGATAAATAAACCGGGATAGTCATAGCGCGCACTCCAAACCCCATATACAGAATAGGCTAAACCTTGCCGCGATCGCACTTCATTAAATAACCTTCCCCCAAAACCATTCAAGACTTCATTCATCACCGAAAGAGCAAAAAAATCAGGATCATTCAATTGTCCTCCCAAATGGCCCATCAACACATTACTTTGAGTAAGTTGGGGTTGATCGATCATAAAAATTCCTCCCCGTTGCACTTGACTCACCTGGGGGAGAGGAGAACGCTGAAATTGAGAATTCGGCTGCCAGTCTCCAAAAACTTGTTCTAATTTTTGTCGCATCTGAGTCGGATCAAAATCCCCCACCATCCCCAACATCATATTATTGGGGGCAAAATATTGCTGGTAGAAATTGATTAAATCTCGGCGATCAATAGCTCCTAAAGTTTGGTATTCAACCGTGCGTGCGTAAGGACTTTGTGCGCCATAGATCAACTTATTAAACTCTCGATTGGCAATATCATCCGGGCTATCATTGCGACGGGCGATTCCCCCTTCGAGTTGGGTTTTCGCTAAGTCCAATTGTTGTTGATCAAAGGCTGGTTCCCGCAACACTTCGGCAAACAAACTCAGTACGGCATCCAGATCTGGTGTGAGGGTAGTAAACTGAGCCGTGGCTGAAGCCTCACCAATGCTGGTTTCAATGGATGCAGCCCTTTGTTCTAAGGCTTGATTAAGCTCATCTGGGGAATGGCGTTGAGTACCACCGCTACGCATCACCGTGCCTACCAGATTAGCTAAACCGACTTTTTCCGGGGGTTCTAAGCGATCGCCCGTATGAAACATCGCCATCCCCGTAATCAAGGGCAAATCGCGATCGGGCATTAAAAACACCATTATCCCATTCTTCAAGGTAAACCGCAAATAGGCCGGGATTTGCACCTCTGGTAAATCCGGAAAAACTAACTGATGGTAAGGCTTTGCCTCCGCAGCCACTGCGGGTTGATGCCATTGCACCGTGAGCGCAACACTGAGGAGCGTCAGCACCATCCCCAATCCCCGCGCTATTCTTTTCACTTGTCTTCTCAATTGCATCATAGTCATGGATAATAGAAAAAGAAAGCTATATAGAGCAAAACTCAATTCTGTGCCGTCAACAAGCGTCCGATCGTCCGATTTTCTGGAGTAAAGGTTGCTCTTGCCACCCGTTGAATGGCTTCTGGAGTGACAGCATCAATGGCTTCTACTTCCTCAAACAAATTACGCCACGATCCCGTTTTTGCCTCATAGTCTGTTAATAACCTCGCTAAACCTGAATTAGAATCTAACGCTTCTAACAAACTCACTTTAGCTTTAGTTTTGACGCGATTTAATTCCTGTACCGTCACCCGTTCGGTTTTCAATCGTTCAATTTCTGCCTGCAATGCTGTGGCTAACTCGTCTACCGTGCGTCCTGGAGCTGTTAAACCATAAAATAACATCAAATTGGGATATTTGTTCCCTGGAAATCCACTAAACCCGGCGGCAGATAGGGCAACTTTTTGCTGCTCGACTAATGTTTTATACAACCGAGCCGTGCGCCCATCACTCAGAATTGATCCCATCAGATCATACACGGCATGATCGGGATGGTTGACTGCTGGACGGTGATAGGCTTCGAGATACATCGGTTGAGCAGGCAATTTGAGGGTAACTTCTCTGGTTTCTGTTTGAGGGGGTTCTGTAGGGATATTAATGGTAGGATTAGGGCGAGGGGGAAATCGGCCAAAATAGGTTTGAGCGAGTTGTTTCACTTGGGCTGTATCTACGTCTCCGACGATCGCCACAATCAGTTTACCTGGGACATAATAGGTTTGGAAGAAGTCTTTCACATCTTCTCGCCTGAGATGGTAAAGATCTTCTGCATAACCAATCACTGGATAACGGTAAGGATGCACCTTAAAGGCGGTATCTTGAAACGCCTCAATCATCTTACCAATGGGAGAGTTATCGGTTCGCATCCGTCGCTCTTCGAGGATCACTTCTTTCTCTTGGTAAAATTCTCGAAAGACAGGATCGAGGAAGCGCTCTGATTCGAGAGACATCCACAATTCTAGTTTATTGGCAGGAAGACTGAAAAAGTAGCGAGTTTCATCGGTAGAAGTGGTGGCATTGAGTCCCACGCCTCCTTGTTGCTCGACAATTTTGCCATATTCATTTTGTTTAACATATTGGGCAGCTTTTTGATTGACTTGCTCAAATTCTGCTTGTAGGGTTTGGAGTGGTTCCGTATTGCCAGAGGCTCTAGCGGCTTGAATTTGATCGAACAGGCGATCGAGTTTGTCCATGAGGGGTTTTTCGGCAGTATAATCGGTTGTACCGATCGCCGTAGTTCCCTTAAAGGCGAGATGCTCCAAATAATGAGCAACTCCCGTTTTCCCCTTCGGCTCATCCACTCCACCCACATCGGCATAGAGCATAAACGAGACAATGGGAGCCTGATGGCGCTCTAAGACAATAAACCTCATGCCATTGTCTAGAGTAAAGGCTTGAATCTGTTGTTCTACTTTGTCGAGATAGGGTTGAATCGAGAAAGGAGGTGTTGCGGTTTTGGCAAGGGCACTTTGTCCTCCCCATACCTGTATCATCAATACTACACTGAGGACAACTATCCCTAACCTCCGCCAAGGCATGGGGTAGGAGTGTCCCTGATTTAAACAAATTTGCTTCATCATGCTGGAGACTAGGAACCCATAATCGTTAAGTCACTGATGTTTTCAGTATAGGGTACAGCCCTTCCGGGCGATCGCGATTTTCCCTGCTTACGGCAGAGACCCACCAGTTTATCCTAGTCTTTAGTAACCATTCCCTGACCCAGTTCTTTCCCCCACCCAGACATTTGAGAGGGTACTATGATCGTGGTAGTATTAATCACTGAAAACCATGCCCTACAGCCAATTCACCACCATCACCCAAGTCAAAGAAGCATTTAGCTTAACTACAGCAGAAGGCATTTGCTTTTTCCCAGAAATTCAGCCTATCACCCCTAGCGCTACCCTCGCCGATACCCTGCGAGAAACCATCCCTCTTGCGATCGCCACTGGCAGTGAAAAAGCTAGATCTGAGTTGATCGTTAGTCCAATTTTAGTAGAAGTACGCCGCATTCTCAACCATCAAGTCAGCTTATTTTCCGGGGAAGAATTCAATGTTGATCCGGCGATGGGACTCAATGGTATTTGTGATTTTCTGATCAGCCTTTCCCCAAAACAGCTAGAGATTGAAGCGCCAGTCCTTATTCTAGTAGAAGCTAAAAAAGACAACTTAAAAGTAGGTTTAGGGCAATGTATTGCCGAAATGATCGCAGCGCAAAAATTTAATGAACAGAAGAAACAAATCATTAAAACTATCTACGGTATCATCACCAGTGGTACTCAGTGGCGTTTTCTCAAACTTGAAGACACCCTCATTACCATCGACTTTACCGAGTATCCCCTGCCTCCCGTAGAGCAAATCTTAGGATTTTTGGTTTGGATGCTCCAGGGTGAACCTTAAATTTTTCTTCGCGATTGCCACCCTATGATATAATTACAAAAATTGATTTTAATCAATTCTTAAATCTAGCTTAAATCTCCCATCTCTCCCCCCAAAATGTGTTTAGCCGTTCCTGGAAAACTGCTCAGTATCTCTGGTGATGATCCCCTGACAAAAACCGGCCGTGTCAGCTTTGGTGGAGTCATCAAAGAAGTCAGTTTAGCCTATGTTCCAGAAGCCCAAATCAATGACTACGTGCTGGTTCACGTCGGCTTTGCCCTCACCATCATTGACGCAGAAGAAGCGCAACAAACCTTAGCGGATTTACAACAAATTAATACATTCAGTTAAATAAGATGAAGAGGGGATTCCCAAAGTCCTCTATCTATTAGATGATCAAAGTAGAATTTATGATCATTCCACCTTCACAACCCTAGGATTTGGCGGAGAAAAACCTCTAGAAATGAGTCTCAATTTCCTTGGCTCATGGCACCGACAAAAACAATAAAACTGTTGTTTAAATTATCCTATTTTACCCTCAACCAAGTCCGTTACCTTCAGGTTAGTCCCATATCCAAAAGGGCTCAAAACTTATGAACACCAAAACCTACGCAACGCTAGATGGCAACGAAGCCGTCGCCCACGTTGCCTACAAACTCAGTGAAGTTATTGCGATCTATCCCATCACCCCCTCATCCCCCATGGGAGAATGGGCAGATGCCTGGATGTCAGAAAACCGCCCCAACCTCTGGGGAACCATTCCTGTCGTAGTGGAATTACAAAGTGAAGGAGGAGCCGCCGGTGCAGTGCATGGAGCACTCCAAGGAGGCTCTTTAACCACCACATTTACAGCTTCCCAAGGCTTACTGTTGATGATTCCGAACCTCTACAAAATTGCCGGGGAACTGACTAGCTGTGTGATTCATGTGGCGGCTCGCTCCTTAGCAGCTCAAGGGCTATCCATTTTCGGGGATCATAGTGATGTGATGGCAACTCGTGCCACCGGATGTGCCTTATTGTGTTCTGCCTCGGTTCAAGAAGCTCATGACTTCGCCTTGATTGCTCAAGCGGCAAGTTTGAAAAGCCGCGTGCCCTTTCTGCACTTCTTTGATGGATTTCGCACCTCCCATGAAGTGCAAAAAATCGAACTGTTGGATGACAGTGTACTGAGAGCACTGATTGACGAAGAAACCATCTATGCTCACCGGGCAAGGGCGCTGACCCCCGATCGCCCCGTATTACGCGGAACAGCTCAAAATCCTGATGTATATTTCCAAGCGAGAGAATCTGTAAATCCCTTCTATATCCAGTGTGGTGAAGAAATCCAAAAAGCCATGGATCGCTTTGCTGCGGAAACAGGCAGGCGCTATCAGCCCTATGAATACTATGGGGCAGAGGATGCAGAGAGGATCATTGTCCTGATGGGTTCAGGTTGTGAAACCGTTCATGAAACGGTGGATTATTTGCGCCATCGCGGGGAAAAAGTGGGTGTATTGAAAGTCAGAATGTATCGCCCTTGGGATAGCAGGAAGTTGATTGGTGCGATACCAGAGAGTGTCAAAGCGATCGCCGTTTTAGATCGTACCAAAGAACCAGGCGCAACCGGCGAACCCCTCTATCTCGATGTCATTACCGCCTTTTACGAGCAGAGAGGCAACTCCCTCCCCCTCATTGTCGGAGGACGCTACGGTTTATCCTCCAAAGAATTTAACCCCGCCATGGTGAAAAGCGTCTTCGATCACCTTACCCAAGACACCCCCAAAAACCATTTTACCATCGGGATTAACGACGATCTCAGCCACACCTCTTTAGCCTATCATGAGCAATTTTCCATCGAACCCGATCAAGTAGTGCGTGCCCTCTTCTATGGATTAGGAGCCGATGGTACCGTCGGCGCGAATAAGAACTCGATCAAAATTATTGGGGACGATACAGACAATTACGCCCAGGGATACTTTGTCTATGACTCCAAGAAATCCGGCGCGGTAACCGTTTCTCACCTCCGATTTGGGCCCAATCCCATTCGCAGTACCTATCTAATTACCCAAGCCAATTTTATCGGGTGTCACCAATGGAATTTTCTGGAAAAATTAGATGTTTTAGAAGCAGCCGCTCCGGGGGCAACATTCTTACTCAATAGCCCCTTTGCTCCCGACGCTGTGTGGGAGGAACTCCCCCTAGAAATTCAAGAAACAATAGTGCGGAAAAGCTTAAAACTCTATGTAATTGATGCCAATCAGGTGGCGAAAGACACGGGAATGGGCAATCGGATTAATACGATTATGCAAACGTGCTTCTTTGCCCTAGCAGGAATTTTACCACGGGAAGAGGCGATCGCCCAAATCAAAAAGGCGATCGAAAAAACCTATGGTAAAAAAGGCACAGAAATTGTCCGCCTCAATATCCAAGCCGTCGATAGCACCCTCGCCCACCTTTACGAAGTCAATATCGGGCAAGTCAACAGTCACCGGCGCGTTGCGCCCCCAGTGCCCGCTGCTGCCCCTGAGTTTGTGCGCGAAGTCCAAGGCAGGATGATTGCTCGCCAAGGAGATAGCCTCCCCGTCAGCAAGCTCCCCTGTGATGGCACCTATCCCACCGGAACCGCCAAATGGGAAAAACGCAACGTTGCTCAAGACATCCCCGTATGGGACCCAGAGGTCTGTGTACAATGTGGCAAATGCATCCTAGTTTGCCCCCATGCCACCATTCGGGGTAAAGCCTACGACGAAAGCGCTCTCGCCAATGCCCCTGCCACGTTCAAGTTTACCAACGTCAAAGATAAGGACTTTAGCGGACAAAAATTTACCATCCAAGTGGCTCCTAAAGACTGTACCGGCTGCGGGGTATGTGTGGATGTTTGTCCTGCTAAGAATAAATCTATGCCTTCTCAGCGGGCAATTAATATGGAGCCTCAACTCCCCCTACGTGCCCAAGAGCGAGAAAATTGGGACTTCTTCCTGAGTTTACCCCATCCCGATCGCCGTCATCTCCATCTTGACCGCATTCGCCAACAACAATGGCAAGAACCTCTCTTTGAATTCTCTGGCGCGTGTGCCGGTTGTGGGGAGACTCCCTATATTAAACTAGCAACCCAGCTATTTGGCGATCGCATGGTCATCGCCAACGCCACCGGCTGCTCCTCCATCTACGGCGGCAATCTCCCCACTACCCCTTATACCACCAACGCCGATGGCCGCGGCCCCGCTTGGTCCAATAGCCTCTTTGAAGATAACGCCGAATTTGGTTTAGGACTACGACTGTCCATCGAAAAACACAGCCAATTTGCCACTGAACTCCTACCCCAGTGGGCAGGAACCCTCGGCGACACTCTCGTCAGTCAAATTCTCAATAACCCTCAAAAAACAGAAGCCGATATTTGGGAACAACGGGAACTCATCGCCCAAGTCAAAGCCAGACTAGAAGGCAACCCTGACGCGAAAAACCTTTTGAGCGTGATTGACTATCTGGTGAAAAAATCGGTCTGGATCGTTGGCGGTGACGGTTGGGCCTATGATATTGGCTATGGAGGATTAGACCATGTTCTCGCCAGTGGCAGAAATGTCAATGTGTTAGTGATGGATACCGAAGTGTATTCTAATACTGGGGGGCAATCCTCCAAAGCCACTCCCAGAGCAGCCGTCGCTAAATTTGCCGCCGGTGGCAAACCCGCGCCGAAGAAAGACTTGGGGTTAATTGCCATGACTTACGGTAATATTTACGTCGCGTCTGTGGCAATGGGTGCGAGAGAGGAGCAGACACTAAAAGCCTTTCTGGAGGCGGAGGCTTACGACGGTCCTTCTTTAATTATTGCGTATTCTCACTGTATTGCTCATGGAATTAATATGACTACAGGCATGAGTCACCAGAAGGAGATTGTGGAAAGCGGACGGTGGTTATTGTATCGCTATCATCCTGACTTAGTCAAAGCCGGGAAGAATCCCTTACAGTTAGATTCGCGATCGCCCAAAAAAGGCGTGAAAGAATCCATGTATGCGGAAAATCGGTTCAAAATGCTCACCAAAACCAAACCCGAAGAAGCCAAACGCCTGCTGCAAGAAGCGCAACAGGATGTGGACACCCGCTGGCAAATGTACGAATATCTAGCCGCCCGCAGTAATTAATCATTAATAATGAACCATTAATAACTGTTAATGGTTCATTGTTCATTGTTCATTGTTCATTGTTCATTGTTCATTGTTCAAAACCATGGATATTACCACCAGTTATTTAGGTTTAAACTTGCGATCGCCCATTGTACCGAGCGCTGCCTTACCCCTCTCGGAAGATCTCGACACCATCAAACGCCTAGAAGACGCAGGAGCCGCCGCCATTGTTCTCCATTCCCTGTTTGAAGAACAACTCCTACGGGAAAAATTTGAACTGCACCACCACCTGGAATACGGCACAGAAAGCTTTGCCGAAAGCCTCTCCTATTTTCCTGAACCGAGCGAATTTCAGGTGGGGCCAGAACTCTATTTGAATCATATTCGGCAAGCGAAGAAAATTGTCAACATTCCCATAATCGCCAGTCTCAATGGCTTTTCCCCTGGGGGTTGGGTAGAATATGCCCAACTGATCCAACAAGCCGGAGCCGATGCGATCGAACTCAACATCTACTACGTTCCCACCAACTTTGACATCACCGGGGCTGAAGTGGAACAAAACTACATCGACACCTTAACCGAAGTCAAAAAAGAAGTTTCCATTCCCATAGCGCTGAAACTCAGTCCCTTCTTCAGCAATATGGCGAACATGGCGAAACGCTTTGATCAAGCAGGAGCCAATGGATTAGTCCTCTTTAACCGCTTCCTCCAACCCGACATCAACCCCGAAGATCTAGAAATCGAAGTCAATTCTGTCCTCAGTAATGCCCACGACTTGCGCCTCCCCATGCGTTGGATTGCCATTCTCTATGGTCGCATTAAAGCCGATCTCGCTGCCACCAGTGGGGTACAACGGGGCCATGATGTGATTAAACTGGTGATGGCAGGCGCTTCTGTTACCCATGTTTGCTCCGCTCTGCTGCGCCATGGTATTCACTATATCGAAGTGATGGAAGAAGAGATCAAGCATTGGATGGAAGAATATGGCTATGAGTCCATCCAGCAAATGAAAGGCTCCATGTCTCAAATCCACTGTACCGATGAGTCTGCCTATGAGCGTGCTCAGTATATGAAGGCAATTACTTCTTATACTCCTACTCATAGTTTGGTTTAGACTCAGATCAGTGCTGGGTTAGTCTGCTACGCCAGTCGATATCACCCGATCGCTATAATTGATCCATAGGCAAGTGTCAGAATAGAGGGAGTAACTCCGCTCAAACCCCAATTCAGGTGAACCTGTGATTGAAGTTGAAGTTCACTACTCCCTACGCGCCTTCCTGCGCTTGTGCCCCTCGTCTTCCTGGCCCCATCAGCTAACAATGGCTCGATTGGTTGCTAGGGCGATGCGAGTGGGTCGGAGTGCGCTGATTCAAACAGGTCGCCCGATTTACAAAGGGCAACCCTATCGGGTGAGCTATTTAGTGCCGCTGTTGATGTGGCCTGGGCCAGCGATTTGGGTGGGGCCACAGGAGATTTTGCAACAGGTGCAGAGGGTGGAAATTCCCCAGCTTCAGGAGTCATTAGAGCTACCGTTAGTGAAGGCGGTGGTGGTGGGAGAGGGTTGGCCTAGTCCAGAGTTTGGGGGGATTTTGCTGACGACACCAGAGCGGTTTTTGGGCGATCGCCTTAGTCCTCAAAGCCTGGGTAATCGTTTTCCTGTGGGCATTCCTATGATTATCGATGGGGTAGATGATTTGGAGATGTGGACTAGGCAGCAGCTCAATCAGTGGTTACATCCTACGGATTGGATGGAATTGAGGTTAGCCTGTCCTCAATATCAAGAGGAGATTCGCGATACTCAAATTAAACTCACTCAAGCGATTTTTCAACATCCCCCCAATCCCTATGAACGCTGTTTGATTGCACCAGCAGAAGAAGAGGCGATCGCTACTTTATGCCACCACTTAGATCAATGGCAAGTAACCTTACCCGATCAGTGGCAACGGTTTACCCGTCAACTGGCTCATCACCCCCACCTGATCTGGGCGGATATTCATCGCAGCACGGGTCAATTTACCCTCAGTTGCGGCCCCGTTGATGTGGCTGATGCCCTATCTTCCCTTTGGTCGCATCAACCGGTAGTTTTGATTGGGGAAACCCTCGATCAACAGGCTCATGCATCCGGATATTGTGCCCGTATGGGTTTATCGGCAATTACCCCGATTCAGTTTGCCCCCTGTCGCCCTCAAGAGTTGATTCATCTGTATCTACCGGATGGTTTGCCGCTGCCAAATACGCCTCAATTTCAATGGCAAGTGTTACGAGAAATTCAAAAGTTACTCAGTTTCCGGGAAAATCAAGGTCATTTAACGGTAATTCTGGTGGGAGATATGCCTCTCAAAGCTCAATTGGCGGCCCATTTGGCGGGAGAATTTGGCTCTAAGGTGCAAGTGGAAAATACGGAGTTAGATCGCAGTGGGATTTTGGTGTGTGGCTGGGAATTTTGGCGATCGCATCAAGCGATGCTTCCCTCTCCTCGCCTGCTGATGATTGTTGCCTTACCTATTCCTTCTTTAGAAGATCCTCTCGTGGCAGGACAAGTTGCTTATTATAAACAGCGCCGCCTCGACTGGTTTCGAGAATATCTTTTACCCACCGCTATTCATACCTTAAAACGGGCGATCGCCCCAGCACGAGGAGGGATTGTTGCCTTGTTTGATACCCGTGTTCTCCATCGCAGTTATGGTCAAATGATCTTAGAATCCCTCGAACCTATGGCTCGCATTAATTATCGCGATTCTAGTTGGATATCCCAAGTAGACAGTGGCCAGTCTTGAGATTAGCATCAGTATGATCGGTCGCGATCGCCTCCCCTTCAAGAGACAAGATGTTTCCCCTCTGAACCGATTTGCCAAACAGTAATTAAAAATAAGGGAAAAACCTTACCGTAGCAGGGAACAAAGCGACGGCGTAATGGAGAAAAACCTTGGGTTTCGAGATAGGATTCGACTTCATATCCAGTATGATAGTGATCGGCTGGTTTTTCGATGCCAAACACTTTCCGTAATCCTTGATAAATCCAGTTTTCTGTTGGTAAAGAGGTGATTAAAACTCCCGTGGGTTTGAGCCAGGATTTCAAAGCAGTGACGGGAAGGGATAAATCGCGGAAGTGCTCTAGTACATCGGCAGCAATAATGGTATCAAATTGTTGGGGAGAAAGGTTGACTTGGGCCAGGTCTGCCTTGATAATGTGAATATTGGAGAGGTGATAGCGAGCGATGACTTGACGAGCTTCTCGATCTTCTAAATCAAGGAAAAAAACGGTTTCAAATTCTTGAGAAAGAGTTGGTAAAAAGATACCGCCACCACCCCCAAAGTCGAGGCACAGATTACGCTGGATGTCAAGGGAATGGAGGGCGGAGTAAATGAGTTTCAGACGCATCCAGAAGAGCGATCGCACCGGCAGCAGTTTAGAATAATAGAGGGTAGGAATGCGCTCATTATCTGTAGCAATATTTTCCAGGAACTGAGGATCAACTTCGATAAACATTTAGCTTTGTTTTTGGTAAATTTGCAATAAAATATCTGAAGGACATTGACGAATTAAAGGATAAATCAGCAAGAGTCCGACATACAAAATGACAGTAATCATCCAAGGCAAGGATTGATCCATCCGTAATCTTTGCCAAAGTCCTCGCACTTGAATACTGGCGAGCGTCTTGCTTTCCAGTAGCTTAAAACCATAGGGAGTGACATACTGCTCTAAGTTCTGAGGATTGACATAAATGAGATGAGGAAAAGGATAATGTTTTTGCCACATTCGCTCCCAAGGTTGGGGATAACCCCATTGGACTAGTTTTTCAGCGATTTTGAAGAAAACGCCTTCACTATTGGGAATATTAATAATCAGTTTTCCGCCAGGATTTAATCTTTGGTGACACGCTTGAAAAATTTTGGGAAGATGGGGAAGATGTTCTAAGGAATCATTAAAGATAATGGCATCATAAACTGCCTCTGGCTCCAAGTCATCGGGAAAGTAGCCTATTTTAATCTGTAATCCTTGGGCAATTCCCTGCAAGGCAACGGATGCTTCAGGTTCAATTCCCACGGCTTTCATGCCGCGTTGGGTAGCGGCTTCGAGAAACCAGCCATAGGCACATCCTACGTCGCAAATGCTTTGGTTTTCTAGGGAACTGTAGGCTTCTAAATGATCTAGGATTTGATGAAAGTTCTTGAGACGGAGTTGTTTCAATCCGGCGGCGCGATTTTCCTCCATAATGGCTTGGGAAGATTGAATGACAGCAGCACTAAAATCAGAGATCCAAATATCGCAATTTTCACAGTATAATAAGTCAGGCGATCGCCTGGGTTTCAGGGCACATTGACAAACAGGACATTGATGTATGGGTAGGGGCATGATGAAGACGCTAAGTGAGTGAGAGCAGCACGGAAATTATTGGGAATTAGCTATAAAATCCAAAGGGCATAATCATCAATCACAGTCATCCTAAATCCTAGGGCAGATAAAATCTTATCAATTTCTGGTTCCCAAGGATTACTTAAAGGCACAATAACCCCTTTGATCGATAATTCTGCCACAGATTGCTCTAGCAGTTCCGGCCCATTCGGAGTACGATAGGTGCCACTGATATACTGGGATAACCATCGGCGGCGTTGTGCCTCTGGCTCTGAGAAAAAATTGGTCACTTGTAGGTAGCTTTCTGTCACCACAATCGGATATAATGGCTGTCGATCAACAATCATCCATCGTGCTAATTCATCACCGGCTACCTCTTTCCCCACAGGAGCAGCAGGCACTAAGATATAACTGCCAGCAGGGATTTTTGCTTGAATGCGCCGAATCAGATCTAGACGCTCGTTGGGTAATTTGGGTTGGGGTGGAAATCGATACTGAATTCGGTTAAAATCGATCTGAGGAGAATGGAGATTTGGGCTTAAAGAACCGGATAGAATAATGAGTCCTGTTGCTGCCAATCCACAACCCAAGAGTTTCACCTGTTTTTCATACCGGACAAAGGGATAATATAAGAGGGGAAAACTCAATATGAGGGTGAGGAGAAGATGGCGAGGAATCACCCACCACAGACGCGCAAAAGTGGGAACGCCGGTAAGATTAACTGCCCAAAATTCTTGTAAGTAGGGATTCATGAATCCTAACATAAAGGCGAGAATAATCCCTAGGAAAAACCGCCTTCTGGAGGAGTCTTGAAATACTGCCCAACTGCTTAAGACGGCTACCCAAAAAAAGTATCCTCCGGCTCCATGATGTAATTGTAGGACGAAATCGTTGTTGGCGATCGCCTCAAATTCCAGATTCGTCATATTCGGTGATGACTCTTTCACCTGCAACATAAACATCAGAGCCAAGCCCAACGGATAAAATCCCGTTGTCATCGCTAAGGCACTTCTGGTGGTTGCCTCTCTGGTGGGATACCAGTATCCACAAGCGGTTAAACAGACTGTCAAAGGTGCAGCATAAAGAGCTGTGGAGCTGGCTCCCACGGCAGCAATATTGGCTACGATTAAGATGAGCCATCGTTCTATCGTCGGTGCCGTCAGATAGCGTAGGGTATAAACGATAATCAGGGGAACCAGAATCGCTACAAATATGGGTTTCCCTTGCTGCAAACGCCCGAATGAAAAATTCCCCAAGCCAGCAGCAGTGGTTAAAACAACTAGAAGTATCGTATTAATACTGGTAAGAGTTAACCAGTGGCGAGGGACAAAGACTCGAAAAAATAGGGCTGATGCAAATATAACCAAGGGAGCGATCGCCAAAGGCTGCCAAAAATTACGCACCCAAAGATGAGAAATCCCCGTAATCTGGGTAACCGCTGCTGCTAGAAGCTCTAGGGAATGAATCCGATAAACCGGTAACAGCAGAGGCAGATTAGGTAACCCGTGCATACGATCATGGAGCATGAGGGGTTGATCGGGATGATCTAAAGCGGCGACAATTAGGTTGAGATAAAAGGCATCATCTCCATGGGTACGATGAATGACGGCTGTGGCTATGATGGCAATTATCCCTAATCCCAGCAGTGCTTGCCAGGAACCAGAAGCTGGTAAATACAACTTGATCGATGGCGCACCTTGACGCATGAGTTGCCAGTAAGCCAGAGCTAACGCCACCGTTGTGCTACTCCAAAAGAGCATAAAATTATTGGTGATGCCGTAGAGAATCACTAAAATCACCGCCACTGCTAAAGGCAGTGCTATCCCTGCTGGAGAGAGAGATAGGGATTCCTCTGGGTGATGATCAGGATAGGTGCAACCCTCGCTAACGGTGATGGCAAAACCAGCGATCGCCAAAATTATGGCGATCGGCAATAATGGCCATAAGCTCTCAAACGCGGCTTGGCGTAACACCACCTGATGGCAGCACAATGTCCATATGCCTAAAAACCATACCCATCCCAGACAAACCGTTTCAACGATTAACCCTGCCCATCCGTGAGTGTGCCTGATCTTGGTAAAATCGATAAAACTCATAACTATCCTGAAACGGCTGATCTGATGACACCGGATAAATCATACCGCGATCGCACAAGGACTGACCTAACGCCACCGCCTGATTTAATCTGAGCTGCTGAGTTTGTATCCACCAATCTACCGCCTCCGCCGCCACAAATACACAAGGATAGAAATTACCACGATACCATCGATCCTGAATTTCCACACCACCCTCTCCCCGCATTGCCACCACCACCTGCTGCAACTCCTCCTCCGTCAATGCTAAAACTTCTCGTGGCTTCTCCTCTCTTTCCCCATTTCTGCCCGGGAATATTCTCTCTAAATCAGGCGAGCGAAAATGGATATCTCGCTGAGGATAGGGAATCTGTAAATTATGCTCGCGAAAGACTTTTTCAATCTGAAAATAGAGGTCACTTTTGAGGCGAAACTGCTGGCGAGGTTCTTCAATCCAAACCAACAACTCAAAATTTAAGGCACTCTCGCCAAATCCTTTAAATAGCACTTGAGCCGGAGGTTCCGTTAACACTTCTGGATGGGATTTAGCCACACTTAATAAGACCGATCGCACCTGTTCTGGATTAGCATGATAAGATAGGAACACTGGCAGACGCAACCGAGAGATGGAGCTACCATGACTCCAGTTAATCACCTCCGTTTCTAGAAAGCGAGAATTTGGTACAATAATCGAAATTCGATCTAAGGTTAAAATCTGGGTACTGCGAGCGCCTATTCTTTCTACTATCCCCATTAAATTGGCAATTTCTACAAAATCTCCTACCTCGATATGGCGTTCAAAGGTGATAATTAATCCACTAATTAAGTTGTTAGCAATATTTTGGAGACCAAACCCAATCCCTACTCCTAATACGCTGGCAATAATAGTCAGGGAACTAACATCTAATCCCCACAGTTGCAAAATAATGAGTAATCCTAAAAACATCAACAGAGATTGCGTTAAAACGCTGACAACTTCCTGAACGGCTAAATCCGTACTCGTCACTTCTAAAATGCGGGTTCTCAAGAAGCGAGTGAGCGATCGCACTCCTAACCACAGAGCAAAACTGAATGCTAATAAAGTCAGTAAATCTAACAGGGAGTAGCTATTCTGATTGAGGGTAAAAATCGGATCGGTAAAACTCGATCGCAATAACTCTAATAACCAATAGCGCGATCGCCGCAACAGAGCAAACAAGTCCGTCAAATAATAGCCTACCGCCCACCACAACCCAATTAACAAGCCCCAAGCACTCACCTTCATCAACCGACGTACCAGCTTTTCCTGAATCAGCCTGCTCCTGTTGAGCCATCTCACCAGGCGACGCTCTCCCCAGCGCGACAGCCATCTCACCATCCCCTGAAAGGCAATGGCTCCCACACTCACCCCAACCATCATCAGCAACGCTCGCTGTCGGTAACTCGGGGTTCGTTCATACTGAGCCATCTCTATGGCATCTAAAATCGTCTTCGCCCAACCCCGCGCCTGAGATACCACGGTGCGCTCCCCCCGGATATCACGGGGAGTTACTGTTAATAAATAACTCTGATTAAAGCTCAAAATTGCCTGATCTGTCTCCACATCAATCTGATACTGAGGTAGAGAATCCGTAGACTTGAGATACTCTTGTAACAACTGCTCCAGTTTGAGACTAATCACCGTTGCTCGTTCCTGGGCCGGGAAATTGGCAATTCCAGTCACCTCAAATAATACATGACCATCCATCACCACTGAGGCCCGTTGCTCCAGGAGAAAGGGCGATCGCCCCCAACTGGGTAAGGCCAAACTCACTACCCAAAAAGCCAACAGCGCCATCACCCACCCTCGCCATCTTCTCATCCTGCTCTCCGCATCTCCAGGAACGAAGGGCGAGACGGACGTGCTTTTTCTAACAAGCGGGTCACCACCAACCCAGTCCCCAAGGCTAAGGATACTGCCAATACCGTCCCGAACAGAGCGATCGCCCACCCTTGAGACCACCACTGGGGAGCCAACTGCACCTGATGATGCGTTTCCGGTTCCGTTGCCTGGGGATCATATTGACTCACCAACGTCAACGTCAGATGATAGGGGCCAATTTCAATCCGATCATGAGCCTGCACCGGCAACGTCCCCTGTCGCAACAGATGATCTTGCAACACTGTACCATTGGCACTGTGATCCTTCAGTAAAATCTGGTTACCCTCCCAAGTAATTAAAGCATGAAACCGAGACACCTTTTTATTAGTAAGCACCACCTGAGTCACCGGATGATCTTGCCATTTTTTCGGCATCGCTGACCCATCTCGCCCCAAAGCCACAGGCAGCGCTAATACGGGTTCCATCCAATTTCCCGTATCGATATCTTGCCACATTAACTGAATTAAGAAAGGTTCTCCAGCCATAGAGTTTGAGCAATAATCAATTATGCCTTCAAACTATACAACTCTCTCTTCTCCTCTGCCCATGTCTAGCGATCGCGATCTTGAAGCCTCTCTGTAACGCGGTGGCATCCAGTTTATCCGCCTTCTTTGCTATTAACGATTACCTGCAAACACTAATCAGGATGCCTCCCATCGGAAGCATCCTGCCCAGATCTCTTCATCAAATTGGTGATGATCTCACTAGCTCATGGAGGAACCGCTGCGATCATAGGTTTCACTGGAACCCGCCGTGGGCTTGCCTTGAATATTCGTCCAATAGTCAGTTGCTTCTAAACCCACTTCGGCAGCAGAGCGGTTCAGCATGGATTGTTGACGGTTTTTTACGAGGTGATGATGACGGTTCATTAAAGCGCGGGCTTGATCGTTTGTAGATAACATAATCATTTCTCCAATCGTTTCAGTCAGGGGGTTTTTGAGGTTTTTTCCTTACATCTCTAACTATATCAAATATTTTTGTAGTTAAAGCTACAAAATTACCAATTTTAATAAAATTTAATATTTGTCCTCAGCATCGACTGGATGTTAGACCAGCAAAAACCACGCTATGCTAACCAGGAAGTTCTACAGAAGCTGACTATGACTGAGATTGTGGTGATTGGATGTGGTGTGATTGGAGCAGCGATCGCCTATGAACTCTCTCATTTTCCTGAACTCCAGGTAACCGTCCTTGATCGCACCCTTCCCGCTCAAGGGTGCACCAGCGCTGCCTTGGGAGTCCTGATGGGAGCCATTAGCCAGAAAACCAAAGGGAGAGCCTGGGAGATGCGCGCCTACAGCTTGCGGCGCTACGACACCCTCATCCCAGAACTAGAAACCCTTGGGGGACAAACCATTCCCTACAATCGCCAAGGCATCCTCTGGCTAGGCAGCAGCGAGTGGGAATGGCAACAGAAACAAGAACTGATCGGCATTCGCCAATCCCAGGGATGGGAACTTCAGCGTTGGAGTCGGGAGGAACTGCAAGAGCGCTGTCCCCATCTCGCCGCCGAGTCCTATTGGGGTGCAATTTATTCTCCCCAAGATCGCCAGGTGAACCCTACCCTGCTCACCCAAGGCTTAGTGCGTGTAGCGCAACAACGGGGAGTCAGGGTTGAGTTAGGAGTGGAAGTGTTGGGTTTAGCCACCTCAGACTCTAGGATCGTGGTGGCAACGACTCTGGGGGAATGGCCAGCGGATGGAGTGGCGATCGCCGCTGGTCTCGGCAGTGATAGACTAGCTCAACCACTCCATAGCTCCCTCAAGCTAGAACCAGTTTTAGGGCAAGCGATATGCCTATCAGGGAACCCGTTAGGAAGCCCTGACTTTCAACCCGTCATTACCGCCGCTGACGTACATTTAGTCCCCGCTGGCTCAGGAGAATACTGGGTAGGCGCTACGGTAGAATTTCCTGATCCCGAAGGCATCATTACCCCGTCACCCGCCAGACTGACAGAAGTGATCCAAGGGGCGATCGCCATTTGTCCACCACTACAACACTATCCCATCACACACCAATGGTCAGGACTGAGACCCCGTCCCCACAACCAATCTGCCCCAGTCATTACCCCCATCCCCGGTTACCAACGAGTCTGGCTCACTACCGGCCATTATCGTAACGGCGTATTACTCGCCCCAGCTACAGCACGACAATTTTGTCAGGCCATCATTCCCTTGCTAGAGTACAATCATTAAACCCCTTCCCCACCCGTGGGAAGAGGCAAGAGGAGAGAGTTAATCACCTTACCTTCGGGCTATTTCCAACCGGCTCGATCCATAATTCTCAACGCTTCCGCATTATTTTTCCCAAACACATCCGGGTTGAGGGGATCGGCTTTGAAATTGCCAAATTTTTGGAGAACTGAGTCCATCGGTGCTCCAGAAACAACGGGATATTCATTATTCCCTTGCGCAAAGGATCGTTGCGCTTCCACGCTCGTCAGATATTCCAGAAACTCGATCGCCGCTTGTTTATTTTTAGCGTGTTTGACCACACCCCCACCACTGATATTAACGTGAGTCCCCCGACCATTGGGGCCCGTTTGATTGGGGAAAAAGATACTCACCGAGTCAAAAACTTTCCGATCTTCTGGTTTGCTAGACTTGCCCAAACGAATCAGGTAATAGGTATTAGTAATGGCAATATCCCCAACACCCGCAGCACAGGCTTGGAGTTGGGCGGTGTCATTCCCTTCTGGAGAGCGGGCAAAATTAGCAACCATCCCTTTCGCCCAAGCCAGGGTTTTGTCTGCACCATGGGCAGCCAGCAGAGAACCCGTTAAGGATTGATTGTAGATGTTGTTGGAACTTCTGATCAGGATTTTCCCTTTCCATTTCGGATCAGCTAAATCTTCATAGGTGGAAAGTTGGGAGGGGTTAACCTTATTCTTGTTATACATAATCACGCGAGCGCGTCTGGAGAAGGCGAACCAATGCCCTTGAGGATCTCTGAGGCTGCCGGGAATTTTTTGATTCAAGATGGAGGAGTTAATGGGTTGGAGCAGTCCCTCTTGTTTTGCCCTCCAGAGGTTGCCTCCATCTACTGTCAAGAGAAGATCGGCTCTGGTGTTGGCTCCTTCACTTTTCACCCGCTCCATCAGTTCTTCCGCGGTTCCTTCAATTTTGTTGACTTTGGCACCTGTAGCGCGGGTAAAGCCGTTATAGAGTTCTTCGTCTGTGTCGTAGTGACGAGAAGTGTACAGGTTGATAGCGGTTTGTTGGGCGATCGCTGGTGCTCTCTGGATTAGGTCTTTTGTGGCAGCCACCACCAGCCCTGTCCCCGCAGCCAGAATAAAGTGTCGTCGATTCAATTTCATGGCGATAGATTGTCTTTAGAGGTTACTTGACATTACTCAATAGCCATTATATTCTCAAATGCAATTTATTCCTAACTATATCTCATAAGATTTTCTTGAATTTAAAAAAATTAAATTTTATTTAAATTATGATTTTAATGCTAAACTTGAGCATTTCAAGATACAATGGAGCCTATTAATTGTCAAGTTCCCGTTTTGAGGCATGATGGAGATGGCAGGAAATGACAGTAACTTGAGGAAGTACGAGATCGGTTAATCTAGAATCACTATCAACAAATTGGGCGGGAAGTAAAGAGAAGACTTGTCAAAAAAATCAAAGCGACGTTAGTGTATCATAGTTTATACATTGACACGGTTGAGCGCTCCTCAACCCCTAGGATTTATGTTTCCTCTGATATATTCTGATGAATTTTTGGATCATGATACGGGGCGATGGCATCCAGAACGACCGGAACGTCTGCGGGCGATCGCTGATGCCCTAAAATCGAGTCAGTGGTCTGAGGCTCTCTATTGGCAACTGCCTACTCCCGTAGCCCAACGCTCCCTATTACCTTGGGTGGAAAAAATACATCGGCAAGACTACATTGAGGAAGTTAGAGGACTAGCCAGCCATGGGGGAGGAGATCTAGATGGAGATACTCCCGTATCTTCTCGGAGCTATGATGTAGCTTTATTAGCGGTTAGTGCTTGGCTAGATGGAGTAGATCAGGTATTAGCCAGAGAAAATCCCGCCTTTGTGCTGGCACGTCCCCCTGGACATCATGCAGTCCCTGGACGAGGTATGGGATTTTGTCTATTTTCTAACGCGGCGATCGCCGCAACCTATGCCCTAGCCCAACCCAAAGTAGAGCGTGTGGCGATTTTGGATTGGGATGTCCATCATGGTAATGGTACTGAGGCGATCGTAGAAAATTCTCCGCAAATCATTTACTGCTCCCTCCATCAATTTCCCTGCTATCCCGGTACAGGCAGAGCTACAGACACAGGCAGCTATAACAATGTGTTGAACATTCCCCTCCCCGCCGGAAGTACCATCACCAACTATTGGGCTGCCTTTGAAAACCAAGTGATTCCCTTTTTACGTCAGTTCCATCCTGATTTGCTCATCGTCAGCGCTGGCTATGATGCCAATCGAGATGATCCCCTGGCGGGGATGGAGTTACAGCCTCAAGATTACGGCCAATTTACCCAAGCTTGTTTAGCAATCACCCGCAAAATTCTTTTCGGTTTGGAAGGAGGCTATGATTTGCCCAGTCTGTCTAAGTCTGTGGTGGCTACCGTTGCTGCTTGTTTATCCTAATGGGTTTGACAATACCGCCCATTCAAGAGGGGGGAAGTTTTTCTTTCAAGCGCTCTAAAACTGCCCACCGGGCATCTCCAGCCGCAAGAGGCGGTTGAGTGGTTTCAGCATTGAGGGCAATGCCGGGACAGGCGCGATCGCATAATTGACGATGGGGCAACTCTAAACAAAATTGTTCATATAACCATCCTTGAGGATCAAAATGTCCTTGAGGAGACAGGATTTCTACCAAGTCTTCCAGAGGGACTTCCCGTTCTAAGGGTAAATCACGATCAAGCGTTTCTGCATCAGGATCTAACCAGATCAGCTCCTTAGTTTTGAGTCGTAGCCGATGGTTATACTGCTTGAGACAGCGATCGCATTTTAGGGTAACAATAGTTTCCGTGATCGTTTTCACCTCCAGATAACTCCCTTGGTGAGTCACCTTCACCCATCCCTGCACCGGCATCAAAGACTCTAAACCCGGTAAATACTCATCTACCTCAATCTTCAGGGTTCCTTCCGGTTGCTTGAGCAACCCTGGAATATAAATCACCTCCATCGATGTACCTCCTGCGTCGAACCTTTAGTTGCGTTGGCGCACGATTAACCGTCGGTGGGGTTCTTTCCCCTGACTTTCCGTTTCCAAATCTGCATAGGCTTTGAGAAACTCATGTACCTGTCGCCGTTCCGCAGACGAAAGCGCTTTCATTTCATACTCAACGCCGGTTTGGCGCACTGTGTAGGCAGCCACTTGAGCCATTTTCTGGAGTTCTTGGCGGCGCTGATCGCGATAGCCATGTAATTCTACCGTAAAAGAACCTTGTTCTTCTGGCGATCGCCCCAAATTTAAGATCGCATTAATCAGATACTGAATCGCATCCAAATGCTCACCTCCCGGCCCAATTAACTGCTCAATTTCCGACTCACTCAGAGCCGTACTATCAATAGTTAACCAGCACTCTTCCTCCAATCCTTCCTCACGGATAGCTACCGTTACCACGGTGGGCAAAGCCATTTTTCCTAATAGTTCCTCCAGCCATTGCTGACCTCTGGTTCGGACAGTTTCATTCATCCCGACTCACCCACCTACTTTTTATTGGACGGTTTGGAATTTGAATCAGTTTTTCCCTTCTTTTTAGTAGAGCGTTTGGGTTCAAAGGGTAACTCTTGACGACCGGGGGCATTTTTCGTAACATTCCCTGAACTACTCACGCTCAATCCATTAGCTTCTACCAATTTTTGCAGATTTTCCGGCAGGGGTTCTTTAGACAAAATAAAGGTCTGGGCAGTTTGGAAGATATTCGCAATCACCATATACATTAATACCCCCGCCGGTAAAGGGAAGAATAGGAACATCCCTGTAAAGATAATGGGGGTAATTTTATTGATGGTTTGTTGCTGGGAATTAGCATCATCGGTGCTGCCTCCTTGACCAGAAAGTATCTGGTTCAGGTATAAGCTCACCCCAAAAAACAAGACCATGCCCAGGATATCCCAGTTGATGGTACCATCTTCGGCGATCGCCCCCACCCGTCCCAGAGCGCGAATAAACAAAAAGCCCTTTTCCGAAGCCAATCCGGGCACAGTCCCCTGAAGAGTTACATCACCGGGCTCAAGCGCCACAAACGTACCATCGGGATTCATTTGAATTCTTTCCTCCCCCTTCGTCACCTTCCAAGTCGGCTCTAGCTTGTGGACTTCATCCGGGTACTGAGCAATCAGTTCTTTTACCGTTTTCCCTTCCAAAGTTTGTAGGTTCACTTGCGATCGCTCCCCCACACCGATTTTATTCCCTCCGGGGAGAATCGCCGCCACCTTAGCATGAACACCATCTTGAATATAGATATTTTGAGGCTTAGTTGCGTAAATTTGAGGTTGAATTCTTTCGATTTGTTCTTGAGGGAAAATCTGTACATCTACCGTGTAAGCCACATCAGAAAAGGGGGAACCTCTTAAGGTCGCAAATAGGGCAAACAGAACGGGCATTTGAATCAGCACCGGTAAACATCCTGCCAAGGGGTTACCCACTTCCTTAAAGAGTTTCGCCATCTCTTCCTGCTGTTTCGTGGGGTCATCTTTGTAGCGATTCCGAATTTCTTCTTGTCGCTTCTGCATATACGGCTGTACCACACGAGTGCGCCGCATACTCCGAATTGATCCGGCACTGAGGGGGTAAAGGGCGAAGCGGATCACAAGGGTTAAGGCGACGATCGCCAAACCATAGCTAGGAACGATCCCGTAGAAAAAATCCAGGATCGGTAGCATAACGTTACTGGAAAGAAAACCGATACCAAAGTCCATTCGTCCTAAGTTAACCTTTGCGCTGAAGAACTGCCTTTTCAGTTTATCTGATGTTGGAGGCTTGATGAAGTTTTTTCGACCCGAGGCAGCAAACTGGGACAAAGCCGCCCAGTTTACTGTCGTGGGAGTCTATCTCCCTTAAGCCTTCACTTTACCGGCATTGGTCGGGGAGGTAGATTTAGCGATTTTGCTATTGATATAGTCATAGAGTTCACGGAATTTGGGTAGCGATCGCATCTCCAGACGACTCCCATCTTTGAGCGTCACCACCATATCCCCCCAAGCTCCCAAACCACGCGGAACTGTCACCACATCAGCCATCTCGGCGTAAATCACATCCGTGCGATTACGCCCCATCCATCCTCCCGTCACCGAAATCCGACGATTGGTAATACGATAGCGCGACCAAATCGCCCGAATAATTGCTCCAATAGTCAGAGGCAAAGCAATAATCGTTAACCCCATCACTAGGTTGATAATTAAGTCACCCTTATGGGGGCCCCCTTCATAGTAAACTTCTTCTTTAATACCCATTGAGTACCTCAGCATCTGTTAATATCTGCTCTAATTCTTGCAGAAATTCTTCCGCCTTGCAGAGATTTACTCCCGGACGGACGGTAATCACTAATCGCCATCCCCTCTCAATTTGCGGCAGCATTTGCCGGATTTTCGCCCGAATTTGCCGTTTGATGCGGTTGCGATAAACCGCCCGTTTATCCACTTTTCTGCTAATCACAATCCCCACTTGAGTTGGAGGGTTGGGCTGTGGCGAAGCTGCTACACGAGACTTTTTTGGCCCTAAAGCTCTTAGAGTCAAGTGCGAAGTCTCGTGACGACTGCCTTGGCGATAAACCCCCAGGAAATGCCGTCGATTTTTCAGTCGGTTGGCTTTAGGGAGCATAGTTTCAGATCACCTCTCGTTTTAGCCCTCTGGCGGCAAGCTGCCCCAACGCTAATGAGATTTCTACTCAGACGGTTAAGCGATGCCGTCCTTTTTGGCGACGGGCGCGAATCACACGGCGGCCATTATGGGTGCGCATCCGAGCGCGAAACCCCGATGTTCTTTTTTGCTTCCGATTGGTGCCCTCTAAGGTACGCTTACTCATAGCATTAGTTTTCCCGAATTGTTAGCGGATCACATAAAAATGTCACAATCGTCCATTATACCATGAACCTGTCTCAAAATTAGGAAAAGACTATCAACGGAGGAGAGCTTACTGTTCGCCTCCATTCCCCTAGGGTATCCTGGAGGCGATATCCTTCTCAACCAAACTCTCTATTTGTTTTTCTGCTAATTCTATTTGAGTCTGAGCTGTGTCCCAATCAAATTCCTCTACTGCGTCAACGATAGCTTTACGCACTTTATATGAAATATTAATACACTGGGGGCTGCTTGTAGCAATATATTCATCAAAAAGATGAGTAATCTCTCTCGGTTGCCAACCTTCAAGCCTCAGTTTGGCGATCGCTTCCAGAAAGTTGGTGTTTTCTGAACAATACTGTTGTTCTGCTTGCTTTTTAACTTTTGTCCATAGTATCCCGTCACGATCTATCTTTTTACGACTTTCATTAATTCCTTGCATCAGAGAAGGTATACTTCTCTGGATAACTTGCCCCGATAAGGGAGAATATCTGGGTAGCTGCACTGTAGTTTCTCGTTGTACTGCCATGGCTGGCACAGCCATAGCATCTCGCAGTCGCTGTAAGATACTCGGTTTTTGATTCCCTCCAGGTTGCCATTGTGGCATTTCCATGGGAGCTTTCTTCTGAATTTGGGGTGGCATGACTGAGGGGGAGGCAAATCGAGGCACTGGTTTTTCTGAGATAGATTGAGGAGGGAAAATCCTGGTTTTGTGTTGGTAACGACTAGTCATGGTTCGGGAAGGAGGAGATATGCTAAAGCCTAGTATAGCTGTATCAGGGGGCAGTCCTGTAGGAGATGGGATGAGAATCGCCCCATTTTTTTTACAATGGTGTAGGGAATTTCCAGGATTGCTAACCATTCTCACCCACATGAACGGTTTGAAATTTCTCATGTTTAACCACATCATCTAGAGTGCGAGTAAAAGTTCTTCCGCTCAGATCTCTAGGATCGCGCAAAGTTAATTTAACTGTAGGTAATATGGGATTTTTCCAACTTCTGGTAAAGTGATTTTCCTGCAAATTCATTTTGTTGAGGCCTAATACTGCGTAACCATGAAGCACACGGACATCTCCACGAGGCATATCTGCTGGCCCGGGACGGTTTTTTCGGTTATTAAGAAACTTTTTCCATCGTCCGGTTTTAGCAAACGTAGTTGTGCCTAAACTGACAGGAATATTTCTTTGAAGAGCATTCCGAATTTTGTTGTATAAATTCCACTGGAAGGAGATATCATTACCATGCTGAATTTCGTTATAATTCCCTTCTCCTGTAATGGCTTTCATGGCATTTCCTGCCATACCAAAGGCAGTTTGGGCATATCCTTTTTTCACCACAGCCCATGCTTTTTGGACAAAGGCAGGCCAGAGATAAGTTCCGGGAGCGAGTTTACCTCCATAAACTAATTTTCCTGAGCGATCTATGAGTAAGGATTTTTGTACAATAATATTAGTTCGGATCAGTTCATTGGCTGGACTGTTAAACTTAGGGATTTGATTTTCATGTAGATAGAGGCGCACAGTAACCGTATTTTCATTCACCTCAATCATATCTAATATTTTTTGGGGAGCTTGGCTTGCGATAGCAGCTAATGCTGATTGTAGATAACAATCTGAAACGCCTTCTTGATAGACATCTTGGTGCCTGATTTCGTCTGCTGATGGAGGTAATATGGGATGGAGATCGGTATCGATCTGAGTTTGTTGTGTAGTGCCCAGATCGACATCAGCAACATCTACATATAATTCTTGTTGTTTCAAACGCTCGGTTGCATCTGGTTCATGGCTGTCCCAATCATAGTATTTAATTTGGTAGCGATCGAATTGGTCGGTAGTTTCTCTTTTGATAATTTGAAAATTTTTAGTGCGGGGAATGGTTTTTAGTGGCTCTTCACTGAGGATATTTCTATATACATTAATCTGATCTTTATTAAATTTATCTAATGTTTTCAGGGGTTGAGCGAGATCTTCTTCGCTGATATCTCGTTGTAGTTTCTGAGGATTTGAGAGGGTAGTTAGGGTGTCTCGCAGTCGTTGCAGAGGGTTGGGCTTGCCTGTGCTTTGTGGTTTCCAGTTGGGTGGTTTTTCGAGTTCTTTTTTCTGGATTTTGGGTTCGATGACGGGGGATAGGGCAAATCGAGGGGAGAGATTGGTTAAGGGTGATAACTGGGATAAATGGTTAGTTTGATGCTGGCGATCGCGGCGAAGAGTCATGGCTGGGAGGGGAAGGGTGAGGTAGTAACGGGGATGTTTTTAGTATAGACTATATTTGGTGATTGTATTTTAGAGGATAATCTAGTGATATAGGGTGGAAAGATATTCACTCTACTTTGATGGCAGCAATGACGGGTTTAGAGATGAGTGATTCAGCAAGGGATATTAATCGTCGCCCCATGAATAGTCCACTGCAACTGATTGTGGGGAAGGAGGAAACTAAAATAGGGAAGGATGAGCAAGATTGGCGTGCCGGGAATATGGATTATTTGCTGTGTGCGATCGCCATGATTCGCAATCTCCTTTATAATTATATTGGTACACCTGAAGGGCAAGAGTGTGATTCCCTAGAGCATAGCCTAGAGAAGCTGCAAAAAATACAGAATAAAATGCCTGGTTCTCCGGCGTTAAACACGATTTCAGAGATTTTTAATTTATCCCAATTTGAACAGGCGATTTTGCTCTGTTGTACAGGACAGGCGATTGATCCAGAGTTTCCTCATCTTTTGGCGATCGCCCATAATAAATCAGACTGGAATTATCCTACTTTTCAATTGGCTTGCCAGTGTTTTCCTCAGCCTCATTGGGATGCCTTAACTGAACATCGTCCTCTGCGTCGATGGCAACTGATTCATTATGCACCTACTCCTGAATTGCCTCGTGCCTGCTTGCACATTGACGAAGCCATCTTACACTATCTGATGGGAGAAACCTATAGCGATCCTGCGTTGACGTTACTGCTCTCTCCTGGAGAAAGATTGGTTCTCGATCAAAATTTTCTCTCCTCATCTCATCAAACCATTGTCGATCAAATTATCGGTTTATTAGATAACGATTCATCTATTTTACCGATGATTCAGTTATGTGGAACCATGAGAGCATCTCAACGAGATATTGCTATTCATGTGAGTCATCGTTTAAACTGGCATCTGTACTGTCTTCCTGGTGATGCGCTTCCAAAAACTAGAGAGGATCTCCAGCCTTTTGTGATGCGATGGCAACGTTGGTTTACCCTAAGTCCTGCACTGTTATTGATAGAAGTTAATGAAATCGAAAACAATCATTCTGGGCTACTTGATCCATTTCTATCCTTAATCAAGGTTCCTGTTTTAGTGGGAACTCATGATAGATTACGTCTGTCTCATCCAGTAATTGTCACCTTTGATGTGGCTACGCTTGAATATACAGAACAACTAAAACTTTGGCAAAAGGCTTGTCAAGATTATCCGGATCATCTCGGTGATTATTTGCCGCGATTAGCTGCCCAATTCCGCCTGTCAGCAGCGATGATTGAAACAGCGAGTAAGGCGGTGAGCATAGAGTCAAATTTAACGTCGGAAGAAGTTGGCGATCGCCTATGGGACTTTTGTCGATTGCAAGCACGCCCCCACTTAGAAGAACTAGCACAACGCATCGAAGTCAAAACTTCTTGGGATGACTTCATTTTACCACAAAAAGAAAAAAATATTTTGCGTCAGATTCTCATTCACGTTCGCCAACAAGCCAAAGTTTATCAAAATTGGGGTTTTGCCAGCAAAAATCCCAGAGGACTGGGGTTAAGTGTCTTATTTGCTGGCACCAGTGGCACGGGGAAAACCACAGCAGCGGAAGTATTAGCGCAAGAATTGAAATTAGACCTATTTCGGATTGATCTCAGTGCCGTGATGAGTAAGTATATCGGCGAAACTGAAAAGAACTTATCTCGGATTTTTGATGCCGCAGAAAAAGGCGGAGGTATTTTACTTTTTGATGAAGCAGATGCCCTATTTAGCAAGCGAACAGAAGTCAAAGATAGTCACGATCGCCATGGCAATATTGAAGTCAGTTATCTCTTACAACGAATGGAAGCTTATCAAGGATTAGCCATTTTGACTACTAACTTAAAAGATAATATCGATCGCGCATTTATCCGTCGTTTGCGGTTTATCGTTAATTTCCCCTATCCTAAAGCACCAGAGCGTAGTCAAATCTGGGAGCGAATTTTCCCCTCCCAAACCCCTACAGAAGGGTTAAATTTTAAAAAACTAGGTCAACTGGATGTTACCGGAGGAAATATTAAATCTATTGCGCTCAATGCTGCTTTTTTAGCGGCTGATGAAAAAGAACCAGTGAAAATGAAGCATATCCTAGAAGCAGCCACTAACGAATATTTGAAATGGGGAAGATCTCTCACTCGCGAAGAAACTCAAGGTTGGGATTTATCTTAAGGAAAAGGCAAAGAATTTTGCTGTAGGGGCAAAGCATCGGCGCTAGTAAGTCGCAGAAAAAATCAAGGTTTTTATCTGCCCATGCTTCGCCCTTTTGGATTACCGTCAACTATAGCGCCGCTTCAACAGGGAACCCACAGCGCCAACCGCCACCAGCGCCAAAGCTGCCGAAGGTTCCGGCACTTTTTTCTGACAGGCAGAACTTGTGCCGGTAATAGCAGTTTCGCACTCATCCGGTTTCCAACTAGTGGAAATATAGGAATACCTTTGCCCTCCACCCGGTTTATTGGCAACATCCGCTTAAAAAGGGGGACTTTTACTGCCCTCCTTTTTTAAGGGGGGTTGGGGGATTGAGATGTCCCTTGAAAGATCGAAAAGTGCTGTAACTGAATGGCATTAGGCACATTTTAGGCACATGACTAGGCATCGAGTGAATGTTGAGAATAACAACGGGTCGATCCGGCTGCGATGGTACTATAACGGGATGACCTACAGAATTAGCGGACTAGCCGACGGACAGGTTTTCCAGTCCCTACCCACCTACAATCTCCGTAACACCTCTATTACGGAATTCATCAGGAGTATGAAGCGGGTAGCGGGAATCGAACCCGCATATTCAGCTTGGGAAGCTGACATTTTACCACTAAATTATACCCGCATTTTATCTCATCATATCTCTATTTCTCAAACTTGTCAACTATTAGATGACAGTTTGTGCTGGTTTAGTCAGGGAGAGTAAAAAACTTAATCTCCCAAGGCATGTTGAGCTAAAATTTCTTGGAGCAGTTGATAATACCGACTGGCATAATACCAGCGAGGATTTGTTTTTAAGTTAACTTGATCGAGTTTATCCCCCAACTCGCTGACCACACTTTTAATTACTTCGAGTTGATGTTGATATTGATTCCCTTCTACTAAGATTTTATTCAAGGTTTTATCAAACTCCTGCTGAAGCTGGAGACGCTCATTTTCCATTTTTTTATGCCCTTCTGCCATCAGTAGTTGTTGGTGAAATAGCTGATTGTTTTCTAGTTTGAGTTGATTATTTTCTAAGGTAAACTGCTCTAGCTGTTCTTTCAGTTCTTCCAACTCTGCCACTATTTTTTTATATCCTGGTTCACCCAATTTTTGACGTTCATCTCTTTCTTCTTCTGGCTGAGATTCTGTCGATATTACTGCTGAAGAAGCATCGGGGTGAGGACATAAGAATTGCACGGCTTCAATCAACTTGGCCGTAGTTAATTCGTGGGTTTTACCTAACCCATGGGTTTTAATAATTCCTTGAATACTTTTAGAGGCATACCAGGACTGATTTAAAGCGGTATCTTTTTGGGAATTTCGGCGCAGATGACAAGTGATCGTATAGCACAGACAATACTGCGATATGGTTCGGTATACCTTAAACTGAAACTTTTGATTTTCTAGAGCCCATTGACTAAATTTTGGCGTACCGACTTCAAATCCGCGATCGCACACTGCTTTAGGAGTGATATTTTTTTGGTCATGGATATGACAAGTGACCAAATTATGGGGATTCATGATCATTGATCCTACATTTCAATTCCCTTTGATTATGCCCGATCTTTTATCCTCTTGCCATAAATTCTACCCTAGGAATCAGAGGATCTTGAACTAGAGCAATTCCTGTATACCCCCACCGTTCTAACAAACTATTTAGTTGAGAGCTGACTAAAGATTCAACAACAAATTGTCGAGCCAAATCTGGACTGTGGGTACTCAAATAACTATAGGCTTCAAAATCCTGTTGAAATAAAAACAAATACTGCTGATTGCTCCCAACACGGGCGGTCAAATATTGACCATCACTTTGAGAGCGGATGACGTAGTAAACGGTGAAAGACATAGTATATTTTTATTTTAGATCTTTCAGTTGAATGCGAGGATCAGCTATTTTTAAGAGCAAATCAGCAATTAAATTGCCGGTAATTAGCATGACTGCTCCCATCATCAAGCTGGCCATAATTAGATACAGATCTTGAGAGTTTACTGCGCTCAGAATTAACCGACCTAATCCTGGCCAATTGAAGAAAAACTCCGTAATAAATGATCCTCCTAATAAACTGGCAAATTCAAAGCCTAATAGGGTAATTAGAGGGTTAATTGCATTGCGGAGAGCATGAACGTAGATCACTCGATTTTCTGGTAATCCTTTAGCGCGAGCCGTGCGAATATAGTCTTGACGTAATACATCGAGCATCTGACCACGAGTTAAACGCTGTAAGCCAGCAAACCCGGTTAAACTAACAGCAAGAACGGGTAAAATCATATGCCAAAGGATATCGATTGTTTTCCCTAGAGGAGTTAAGTCGGCATAGTTAATACTGGTCATATTGCCAACGGGTAATAACGGGGAAACCATTTGGGCGAAAAACAGCAAAGCCAGAGCGGTAATGAAACTGGGAAAGCCCTGTCCTAGATAGCTAATGACTTGTAGTGTTTGATCGATTTTGGTATTGTGTTTTAGGGCAGCAATAATGCCAAGGGGAAGGGCGATCGCCCAATTAATGACGAGAGAAATAATCGCTAAGAGGAGGGTATTTCCCATCCGTTCCCATAGCAAGGATGCGACTGAACGCTGATAGACAAAACTCTGACCAAAATCACCATATCTGACGATGCGCCAGAGCCACAAAAGATACTGTTCATAAGCAGGTTTATCTAAACCAAACTGTTGGGAAAGCTGATTTAAGGTTTCTGGTGCAATCTGAGGATTTTGTCTGAGGGTATCTAAATAGTTACCAGGAGCGAGTTGAATAATGGTAAAACTCAGGGCAGAGGCTAATAGGAGAGTCAATAGGCCTTGGAGAACTCGTTTTAGAGTATACAACACCATTTCTTGATTAACGATGGTGCGTAGGCGATCGCCAATACGAGTGAACTTTCGAGAAAACGGGAATGTCGAAGCCATTTTTTTAGTATTGGATTAAACTGAGGATGGGGACTTTTGGCAGGTGATTACGCCCTCCTAGATCTTTTAATTCAATCACAAAAGCAAATCCGGCTAAAATTCCTCCTGCTTGCTCGATTAATTCGGCTGTTGCTTTTGCGGTTCCTCCTGTAGCAATGAGATCGTCAACTATCACAACGCGATCGCCCGATTTAATTGCATCTTGATGCATCTCTAATTGATCCTGACCATATTCCAGATCATAGCTGACACGATAAGTCACACTCGGTAATTTTTTTGGCTTACGTACCGGTACAAACCCGCATTCTAGCTGATAGGCAACTGCTGTTCCAAAGATAAAACCCCTAGACTCCATGCCAACGATATAGTGAGGAGAAAAAGACGCACAACCTTGAGC
Organism: uncultured bacterium; assembly: GCA_964616725.1. Classification (GTDB taxonomy): domain Bacteria; phylum Cyanobacteriota; class Cyanobacteriia; order Cyanobacteriales; family Desertifilaceae; genus Roseofilum. The sequence continues at coordinate 3,913 of CAZTRW010000002.1, read as the reverse complement.
CAACCGATCAATCGTCGTGCGGAACCCTTGCGGATTACCAAGCAAAGGGGTAATATCGCGGAACAAAATTCCGGGTTTAGGGAAATCAGGAATATCGCGAATCAGAGATTGAATATCCATAATCACAGGATGAGATTGTATAGATTTAATTGTAAAGCAAATTGGGCTGATAGGAAATAAGAAATCAAAACCCTGATTGTTGATTAAGATCTTTTGGGCAACAAAGGAATATCAGCTTGCAATTGACAGCCTTGCCCAGTGTGACTTTTTAACTCAAATTTACCACCGATCGCCTCAATCCGCTCTTGCATTCCTCGTAAGCCAAAACCAGTCGAATTCTCCCGTGGCTCAAACCCCTGTCCATTGTCTTCTAAGCGCAAATAGATCATACTAGAGGTTTCCATCAGATAAACCTGGACTTTAGTCGCTTGACTATGGCGAGCAATATTGGTGAGGGCTTCTTGAATCACTCGATAAATCGCCGTGGAGCGATCGCTCGGTAAAATCGATTTTAATTTAATCTTAGACTCAAAGCGAATTCCCGTCGTTTGTTTCATCTCATTCACCAACTCCTTTAAAGCCACTTCCAAGGTTTTTCCCTTGAGCGGATCAGCCCGCAGCGCCGAAACTGAGTGACGTACCTCCTTAAGCGCCTCCTTTCCCAATCGCTGTGCTTCCTTCAGATAGCCTCCCACTTTTAGCGGATCTTCAGCTAAAAAAACTACTGCATTTTGCAATTGAATACTTTGAGCCGTCAAATAATGACCCACAGAATCATGAATTTCGCGAGCAATACGATTCCGCTCTTGCAATGCCGCTTGATTTTCTACCAACAAAGCATACTGACGCAGTTGACGATGGGCATGATTAAGTTCCTGACGACTTTGTTTTTCACTGAGTAATGTTCCCACTAATAACAAGATAAACACCAAAATCAAGCCAAATAAAATAGCGGAATTCAGGATTAAATGAAAAACATATTGAAAATGAGGCGAAAAGAAAGGATGGGGTAAGGAATACCAGGAGCGATCAAAGATTCCGGCACGTTTGAGCACTGTTCCTGTTAACATTCCCAAAAACGAAACATAGGCGACAATGGCAACAATAATTCTGCCACGCCCAGAAAACATTAAACACCCTCGAATTACCACTACCAAAAGCAGAGCAGAAAAAAAGTTCGGTCCCCGCCCGCCAAAGCATACCGCTAATCCACTGATGGCAAAACCCAAAATGGTATAGAGGGATTGATGCATCAGGGGATGATCCCGTTTCGGCAACCGTAGCCCCATCAGCCCCAAACTGGCAATACTGGCAATGATACCAGGAATAAAGCGAATAGGCGGGGATGCTTTCGGAGGAAAAGGAGGTGGCATTCCCCCCGGAGGAGGGGGAGGAGGGAAGGGATGGAGGGCGACATGGGGGGGTGGTGCAAAGGTAGTTAATAAGGCAATTCCCAGTAAAATCCATTCTAGGTAGAGCAGGGTGTGGAATGGATGCTCAGCTTGTTTGATCCATCCTGATAATTGTTTCATGATTGTCCCCCATCCTGTGCTGCTAAAGTCGTTGAATCTATGTTCATTTTACGCAACTGGTTACCTCTATGACAGGATCGTCAGAATTGATTGGGTGCTGTGGAAATAGTTCTTAAGAACTATTGTAGATTGGTTCTAGGGTGAAGATAAGTTTGGGCTGTTTGATCCACGCAGATGGGTGAGATTTTTTTTAGGATTGATGTGTCAGTGAAAGCCTTGAGGGTTTCGGAGGAATGAGTTATGACGATTAGTTTATCCACCCGTCAGTCTAAGATTTCTGAATCAGTGAACCAAGAGAATAAAGGGCGAAAGTTTCCCCGGTGGCTGCTAGTTTCTCTGTTGACAGGACTAGGGTTAGGAGCAGGGGCGATCGCCACTGGAATCTCTCTACATCATCATCATTTTAATCTCGATGAACTTTCTGTGAAAACTCAATTTTATCCAATTACAAGTCATCCAACTGTTAGTTTTAAGCCAGTGCAATCTCCGATTTATGATCTGGAGTTTACTCTTAATAGCGTCGGTGACTCTAGTCCATTGGTATTAAAGAATGTTGATCTACGGCTGATGCTTCCCCACATTCCTGATGCCATTCAAGAGCATAAAGATTTGGTACGGTGGATGCTGACAGAACGGGAATTCAATCGACAAGAATTCGTGTTTTCCGGTAATTCTGCTGAGGTGATTTTACCCAATCAAGTTTTAGAGGTTTTGGGGGGCGATCGCTCCCAAATTTCGATTGGTTTGATCAACCCTAATCGCCGTGCTGGTGAGTGGGAATTAGCCATTTATGGCAAGAGTCAACAGATCCTTTACCAAGGATATTTTCATTTTCCTAAAGGAGTTTATGCTCAGTTATTCCAGGAATTAAATCAGGTTAGCTATGACAATTACGCCTCTGATTTAGAAGGTTGGTTAGGGTTGAATTTTCATCAGGGGATGCCCTTTGATGTCTCTGTCCTCAGAACAGTAAAACGGGAATATCAAATTCGTGCTAAAGAATTGACAAATCAGGAGATTTTAGTCAATCCTGAAGAGGAGAAACCATCATCAGAGATTGTTAATTATCCTGAAATTGCTCATTTGCAGCAAGCCACCGCCAGAACCATTCAGGCTAATCAGTCCAATCAAGAGTTATTAGAATTGGAGCTAGTATTTACGAGCGATCGCGGCAAAACTCGGAAACTAATTGTCAGTGGGATTGATTGGCAGCAAATTCCTGTACGCATCCACAAACAAGACCAAAAAGGACTCTATTTCCCTCTCGGCTTTCCCCTGCCTTTTCATCAAAGCTATCAAAAAATTAAACACAATAGCTCCCCAAATCATCCCCTATTCAGTGTGATTATTGATCGCTACAATCTCGTGATTAATCATCGTCAATCTATTGGCATTTATGGACTAGAGCTACATCGAGATCAACGATCTCCTCATCAGTTGCATTTATCTTTCCTCTCCGATCCCCAAACTCCTTTCGTCAATCACTACATTTTAGACTTAACAAAATGGGTTTTAACTGAACATCCTGAACCATAAAAAAATACCAGACTCGATCCCCTACAGATTTAGAGTGGTTGTTGAATTACGGATTGCCACTCTAAGACTACCTCACTGGGGATCACTAGCTCAAGGTCTGCTTCTATCAGTGGTATAGTCAAGATTAACCTCCGATCTTTAGGCAATTGTTGGCTCAGAGGCAACAGATCAAACTGACCTACATTGGTAACTTCTTTTCCTTTGGGGAAATCATCTAGGGCGAGAAATTTAGCACCTTCAACGGTTTCTAAGAGTAAAGGATCGGGATGGCGAAAATGATACTGATCGGGAAAACCAACTAGCCGTAATTGTAATTCGTGATGGCGAGCAAATAAGATCACTTGCCAAACCGATCGGTTTTGGTCTTTGAGTTGATGGCGCGATTGTACTAATACCCGATCGGGAGATTCTTTGATCGTGCGAATCAGAGCATAACTAGGCGGAGAAATTCCTAACCAAATCAAAAAACAGACTAACAAGACTAATAAGATTTTCACCATTTTATCACCATAACGCCCAGAGGGGATTGATTGGTCAACAGGAGTAAAGTTTTTCATTTTTCCTCTAATGATTGTTGTAATTCAGGCATAATCACGGCATATATCCCACGCAAATCACCAATTTGGAAATCGTAGGCGAGGTCTTCAGGATAAAAGTAGGAAAAGTAAAACCCCAGACCAAAAATGACCAACATAGTGATCACTCTTCGCATGATGAAACTACCTCCCTAGAAGCATTAGATAATTCAACTAATGACTGGGCGCATAAACCCAGATATTTGGGATCTGACAAAAAATAAATCCGACTATTTCCTTCTTTGCGACAGGCAACAATCCCCCCCATTC
>CAZTRW010000001.1:0-80942 GCA_964616725.1 uncultured bacterium | reverse complement strand
ACAACGGGCGAAACCCATGTTTTCGGGAAGCCTGGCCAATTTGCTCCATTTTCTCCACTGTAATTTGATTACGTCCCCAAGAAAAACTGCCATACCACTGCTCAAACTCCAGAATCATCGCCTCCGCAAAACAAGCAAACAACTGGCGTTGGGGCACATCCATCTGCACAATATGCATAATCTGCCATTCAATATCCAGGGAATGCTCTACGATTCCCCCATTGAGCACATGGACTCCCGAATCCTGAAACTTAGTGGCCAGATTTTTGGGATATCCCCCATCAATCATCAGACAGGGATGTTTCAGAGTAGAAGCATCAATTTCTACCCCTTTCGGCATACTTGCTACCCAAACTACCACATCTGCTAAGGGAAGAGACTCTTCCAACTCCAGAATTTTACCCCGTCCCAGCTCATTCTGTAAGACTTGGAGACGCTCTTGATTACGGGCAATCAACAACAAGTCTCTCACTTGAGTCTTCTGATTCAACCATCGACAGACTGCACTACCAATATCTCCCGTTGCGCCACAAACCGCTACCGTTGCTTGGGAAAGATCTATCCCCAGGTTTGCTGTCACTTGCTCAACTTGCTGACAGATGATATAAGCGGTGTGGGTATTGCCAGTTGTAAACTTGTTAAATTCTAGCTCCACATTTCGGACTTGAGGATTTTCGTGCAGATTAAATTCTTCAAAAATAATTGAAGAAAATCCCCCCAGAGCCGTAATATCAATATCCGTTTTCTGAGCGAGGGCCATAGCATTGAGGATTTTGCGGATGGCTGCTTTAATCCGGCGGTTCGCCAGCATTTCTGGCAAAAAGCAGGATTCCACGTATTTGCCTTCAATCACTTGTCCCGTAGCACTGGTGACTTTGATGTGATCGACGATTTGGGGCGGAGCAGAGCACCAAAAGTCTAAGCCCTGATCGGCATATTCTGGGTATCCCAAGTCCCTAGCAACGGATTGGGCGTGTTCTAAGCTTGTAAGGTGACCAATCAAACCAAACATGAATTTATTATTAAGTTAAGCCGTCTGTATATTAGGGTAAATCATAATGGCTAATCTGCCTATCCTGCTATTGATTGACTCCCTCAGGCAAAACTTGGCAAAACTCTCAAAAATGATGATCATCGTTGTTGACAAAAATAATGTAGGGGTGTTTGAATTTTTCCCTACATTAAAGGTTTTACGGATGGTTTTTTACTGCCATGGGTGAGGGAGTTAGGCTTTGGTTAAGCCATAGGCAGACATCCGCATGATTTCTCCGGTGGTAAAGCCGATGTTGGCGAGGGCTTCGCCATAGGCAATCATGAAGTCTTCTATGAGGGATTCTTTTTCCATGGCAAGAATATGGGCATCTTTTTCTACTTGGTTGAGCATTTGCCAAACTAGGGGGAGGTTTTGTTGGTTGGCTGCTTGGAGTTCCGCTTTGGCGGTTTCAAAGTTGGCTTTGAGCCATTCTTCGCCGAAGTTGAGGTGGGTGTATTCGTCTTTGACTACGCCTTCAGTGATTTTACGAGCGAAGGGATCGGCGACGGGGATGTAGATGTGGTAGGCGGCGATCGCAAAACATTCGATAATCAGAGCTTGAATTAACAAACAGGTCACCACTTTCCCTTCAGCCAAAGCGTCTTGGAAATTCTGGTGTAACTGACTGAAGTATTTTTTGGCAAACTCCATATCTGGAGTGACGCTCAGGTTTTTACCACAGGCTTGAAATCCTTTCATGTGGCGATTTTCCATTTTGGCCAGGGTGATTAGCTGGTCTTTATAATCGGGCAGCAGTTCTGCCAGGTTCATATAATTATCGTAGGCTTCTTGTTCCCCTTCAATGACGATCGCATTGATCCGGCTATAGGCATCTTTGTAGATTTCGGTTGTATAGTCGAGTTCGAGTTTAACTTCTAGCTGCTGCATAAGTCACTTAATCTCCTAAAATTTCTATGTTGAAGGTTTGCCTCTGACCTAGGGCAAGAGCGTCCACAGGTAACCTTAAGTGTAACTTAAGCGATCGCGATTTTCATCTAGGGATCAGGGCGTGTCCTTCAGAGCATATCTTACTTTAGCGACTCTCTTATGCCTAGGAACTTAGAGATTTTGGGAATTTGCATTGATTTATCGAATGGTTATACCTGGTCTTACTCTATCAAGGGTCGGGACTACCAAGCCATTGCAGGCGGATGGTATGGGGAGCGGTACTTTGATCTGCTGGAGTATCTTCTAGGGGAACTTCGAGGATTTCACTGGTGAGGCTTCCTAGTTGATTTAGGAGCGATCGCAATTGGGGGGTACTTGTGCCTGTCTCCACGTATAGGCGATCGGCTAAGTTCCCCAATCGTTTCCAGGTCAGGTATAATTTAGCGGCCGTTTGTTCTAGTTGGGTGGCTTGTTTGAGCAGATCGGATGCGGTACTCAAACACCCTAGGCGCAAAGCTTCATCTAGGGCGAGTTCTAGGTCAACTGCGGATTGATTCAAGGTTTGGACTTGGGCAGCGGCATCTAAGTATTTAGCTAAATTCCGCGCTTCTGATGTCATTTGTCTTACGGTTTCTACATCCGGGTTGTCCCTAATTTCTGCTTGAATGGTGTGGAGGTGAGTGTTCGGGAGTTTGCCCAATTCTTTTACCAGGGGCGCTAAATGACGAGGAGCCATGGTGCCAGATGCCGCTTTTTCCTTGACTTCAATGGGAAGGAGATCGGAGGAGATGGCTGTCCATTCATCGGCAAGTTGCCGGACTTCCCGGCGGGTGATGCGATCGCCTCGACTTGCTGCCTCTGTGACTAATTGTTGCACTTCCACGGGCGCTTTGGCCGTTTCCACAAAGGCGCGCTTACTAAAATTATTCACAGATTCCGGGTCTAACTGTCCCTCTTCTACCAGGGTATCGGCGCTATTGGCTAACTGAATCAGGGAATAAGCTTGACTTTTGGTAATTTCTTTTGATTTGAGCCAATTGAGAAATCCTGTACCTCTGCCATCGCCGCCTTTCTTTTCGCGATCGCGGATCGCTCGTAAAATCCGCCCTCGCCAAATGTCCGTTTGCAAATCGAAGCGATCGCATACTAACCAAGCTGTATCCAATCGTTCCTGAAATTCTCCATCAGGAATTTCCTCATCTTCGGGATCGGGTAGATTAAAGTCCAGTTGAGGTTGTTCTCCGAGCAGTAGCTCTACAAGTTGGGAAGCAGACTGATCCATGCTGAGGTGGGGAAGAGGTGGGCAGATAACGGATGACTATCTTATCCCAAATACAGCAAAAAAACCGCCTGACTCCGGTCAAAGTCGGCGGTGGCAGAGTGAGTACGGGTTAGGGGTACTCACGCTCTCAAGGAAATTAGCTGGCCAAGGTGTTGCTGGTGTAAGCATCTAGGCTGTAAGCGGGAACACGGTTGGCGTAGTTAGTTTCTTGTCCGGTGACAGATTTAGCCAAGCGGTTGAAGTCTTCGGAGTTCCAGTTGCGTTCGTGGATTGATTTGGTTTGTTCGCCTCGGAAGTAGGCTTGAGTCCCCATGACGGCAGCCGCTACCCAACCGGCAACCAACAGAAGTCCGAGAATGACTAGGTTAATCATGACTGTCTCCTTCCATGAAGTTTTGTTTCTTTATGTAAATAAATGTAACAAGCTCTTGCCATGTTTGTCAAGATGATGTAGGTCATGGAAAGGTGTGATGGCGATCGCTCATGTGGGACGCAGTCCGAAAAGACACGAAGTTAGAGATCTTTGTGGCTAAAGGGTTTGGCCTTTTGTCCTGTGTAGGTGGCGACCAGGTGACCATTGCCTGTAATTTGATATTTGTAGGTGACCAGACCTTCTAAACCTACCGGACCCCGAGGGGGCATTTGTTGGGTGCTGATGCCGACTTCGGCACCAAAGCCATAGCGGAAGCCATCGGCAAAGCGGGTGGAGCAATTGTGATATACGCCAGCAGCATTGACTTGGGTGAGGAAAATTTGGGCGGCTTGAGGATCTTCAGTAACGATCGCCTCGGTATGTTTAGATCCATAGGTATGGATATGGGCGATCGCCTCTTCTATATTCTGTACCTGCTTAATAGATAAAATCAGATCGCTATATTCTGTAGACCAATCTGCCTCCGTTGCCGCTGGAATCGATAGGAGGTGGCAAGTGGCAGAATCACCCAGTAATTTTACCCCCTTGGCTTGTAGCGCTGCCGCCACAGCCGGTAAAATCCGAGTCGCACAATCAGCGTGAACCAATAAAGTTTCAATCGCATTACACGCCGCAGGATATTGGGTTTTAGCATCCACAGCAATAGCTACCGCTTTTTCTGAATTCGCTTCCCGATCCAAGTATAAGTGACAAATTCCTTCTGCATGACCTAAAACGGGAATCTTAGTATTTTCCTGAACGAACCGGACAAAATTGTTAGAACCTCTCGGAATAATTAAATCTAGATATGGGTCGAGATTTAATAAGGCTAATGTTTCTTCGCGGGTGGTTAAAAGTTGGACAACATCAGGACTTACTTCTGTTTGAGATAATCCTTGGCGAATGGCTTTGACAATGGCTTCACAGGAGAGAAGAGCTTCTTTACCACCTTTAAGGATTACGCCATTTCCTGATTTAATTGCTAAGGTGGAAATCTGAATCGCTGCTTCAGGACGAGCTTCAAAAATAACGCCCAAAACGCCTAATGGACAACTGATCCGTTTGAGAATTAAATTTTCGTCTAATTCACGGTGAATATCTATTTTACCCACGGGATCGGGGAGTTTTTTCACTTCTCGCACACCGAGAATATTGGCGTTGAGTTTGGTTTGATCGAGCTGGAGACGATGATAGAGAGGTTTTGCTAAACCCGATTGTTCTGCGGCTTGACAATCGGCTTGATTGGCGGCAATAATTGCGGCAGCAGAGGTTTCTAAGCTTTGGGCGATCGCCTCAAGAGCCAGATTTTTTTGCTCACTGGTTAATCCCCCTAACTGACGAGCCGCCTGTTGCGTTTTTTGAGCCAGTTCCACTAAAGTTGTATCAGGAGTAATCATTATGCCAAAATAGGAAAGATAGTGTAACTTATAATTATATCAAACTTAGCTTAAATTTCCATGTCTTCCCGTCAAGTTTTTGAGCAATCCATCGAAATTTCAGCCAGCACTACTCAAGTTGAGCGCTGTTTTACCGAATTAGACTTAATGCACCAATGGCTCAATCCCCAGTTAGAATGTCAGCCAGTGGGTTTGTGGAGTGTAGAAAGGGGGAGTCAATCACAGTTCATTCTCAAAATTCCTCTGATCAAACCAATGCTTCATAGCGTAGTAATCGAGCGTCAACCCGGTTTAGTCGTCTGGCAATTTGACGGATTTTTTCAAGGACAAGATCGGTGGGAATGTCAACCCATCGGTACCGGAACTCGCTTGCTCAATCGGTTTGAATTTGAAATTCCTCATCCTCTGATTGCGTTCGGGTTTAATACCTTCGCGGCTGCTTGGACTCAAAAAGATATGCAAGCACAGTTACATCGTCTTAAACAAGTCGCCCAAAGATTATAGTGCTTTCACGATAAAAATAGCCAGAAATGGATCTAGAATGAGAATAGATAAATTGGGATAATTATCGACTATGATAAAGCAACTTTGGCAAAAGTTTATTGCTGGGATCAAGAGATGGTGGGGACGGATCTTTGGCGCTGCCCAGAAAAGAGCGATCGCGCCCCCCCCAAAATCTGCTGACAATCAACTCCCTTTAGATGATGCTGGCTATGAGTTTGTATTTATGCAACTGTTGGAAGGAGTGCATCAAGGATGGACAGAGTTTCAAGTGCAAAAGTATTTAAGTCAGTTATGCCATCGGACAACAGAAACGGGATGGGTAGAATGGTTAGAGCGATTTGGCGATCGCCTGTTAGCCAATCCCCTACCCAATCACGAATTAGCCTCTCGCTTGCTCCAATTAGGAACAGTAGAACCCGGAATAATTGGCATTAAATCATCAGAACTGAGTAGAGCATTATTAAATAAAACTCTCACTCCAGGTGGCGAATCTCAACCGATGATACCAGAAGCAGAATCCTTATTCTATCAAGGCAATCAATATTATCAAGAACGTCAATATAGTCTGGCAATTTCTTGTTGGGATCGAGCCTTGGCTTTGAAATCTGATTTTTATCAAGTGTGGACAAATCGAGGAGTAGCCTTAAATAATTTAGGCAGATATGAAGAAGCTTTAGCCAGTTACGATCGGGCTTTGGATGTGAAGGAAGATTATGACGTGGCTTGGAGTAATCGTGGGGTAGCTCTGAGAAATTTAGACCGCTTTAGTGAGGCATTACAAAGTTATGATAAAGCCATTGAACTCCAACCAAATACCTTTGATCCTTGGTTGAATCGAGGTACAGTTCTGAGTGGATTTCAGCGTTATGAGGAAGCCTTTATTAGCTTTCAAAAAGCAACAGAAATCCAACCAGAACGCTATGAAGGATGGCTAGGACAAGGGAGAATGTTGATTGCTTTAGAACGCTATGATGAAGCAATATTAATCTGGGATGAAGTAATTGAGAAGAAAGAGAATTTGGCTGATGCTTGGAAACATCGCGCGATCGCCTTATATTATCTTCAGCGATATGAGGAAGCCATTGCTGCTTGCGATCGCGCCTTGAAACTAGAACCGGAAGATCAAGATACAATTTCTTATTGGAGTAAATCCCAGGCTCGTTTAAGTGGTTTGGCGGCTCAACAGAAAGAACAAGAACACTCTGAAAATATTTCCCAGGATAATAACTAGAAATTATTAGCGATCGCCCTATGATCAAAACTCACTCTTTATCTTTTTCCGATCTTTCTGTCTCCCATTTTCAAGCTCTGATCGATCAACTTCAGGAACAGCGCTTAGAGTTACTCGATAAAATCAAAAAAAAGCAGAATCAGCTAGAGAGATTTTACCAGCACAGAGAACTGTTTGCCGTAGATATTAATCAACATCTACAGCCAATTTTACAAAATATTGATCGGCTCGATCATGAAATCCACCACTTGTTTCAGCAGATTTTATCCCAGAGAAATTTGAGCGAGAAGAAATATCAAAAAATTCTGTCTATTTACCATCAACTGCAAGAATTTGGTTTCATCGACAACCGCATTCCTGCTAAAAACTCTGTGGGAAGCTCCCCAACCAATGAACTTGAGCAGTTAGACAATCAGCCAGTTGAGTATCGTCGTGAAATCCCCATTCGCCAAAAGTTTCTCCAATTAGCAGCAATATTTCATCCTGATAAAGCGCTTAATCCCGAAACCAGACAAGCCTACACTGAAATTATGAAAGAGATTAATCATGCCTATCAAGAGAGCAGTTTGGTTAAATTACTAGACATTGAGGCTAAGTACAAGGATCTATTTAGGGAGTCTCAAAGGACAACTTTTGGCAGAGATATCAAACAACAGTATCTCGATCTCAGAAAAGAGTGTAGTTTTCTCAAAAAACAATATCATCAACTCAAAATCGAGTGGCGATCGCAAACCGAAACTCCAGAGGGAAAAACGATCAAACGCTATCAAAGTCTCAAGAAAAAAAATATTGATCCCATGGAGTCTATCATGGTAGATGCGAAAATCCGTAAACAACAACTCCAAGATATTCGAGATTTTGTAAAAGCCTTCCATGAAGGAAAAATTAGCTGGAAAACTTTCCTGCAAGAACCCAGTTCGCCCCTACCTAAAACCCTGAGTAAATGGGTAAAAAATCTTTTCGGAATATCCCTAGGCTTTGAGTTTTAACAACCAACTAGATCAAATGGCGATCGCGCAACCGAAATCGTACAATTTTCGTAATTTCCTCCAAAGCCTTCTGATGCTCCACCGACACAGAAGAGTACAACCTTGCCGCAAAAGCCCCTAAAATAGTCTCCTTAGTTTGATCCTTTACTGCCATAATAAACGGAAAACCAAACCGCTCTTGATAAGCCTGATTCAACCCCAGAAAGCGATCGAATTCCTGCGGCGTTAACCGATCCAATCCCGCACTAGCCTGTTCTGCCACAGAACAAACCCCCATTCTAACTCGACTCCCTAAATCAGGATGCCGACGAATCAAAGCCAATTGCTCCTCAGCACTCATTGCCCACATCTGAGCAACCAGCACTTCAAAGAGATGTTCCCCATCACAGAAAGGACGTTTATCCCAAGCCTGAGCTGCAATGGTTGGAGTTTCCTCAAAAACACCCTCCAACGCCTCCACAAAAGCTTCCTGACTCATCTCGTTCAGCGCTTTTACCCGATCTACCATTTCCATACCCCCTAACTCCCCCGATAAGTTGTATAACACCAAGGAGAAACTAACAACGGCACATGATAATGATCTTCAGGATCAGCCACACCAAATTGAATCGGCACTCGATCTAAAAACACAGGATCAGCCAAATCCTGCCCACAACCCCGAAAATAATCTCCAACCCAAAACAGCAACTCATACCTTCCTTTTTTTAAATCTCCATTCTCCAAGAGAGGAACCTCAGTACGGCCTTGATGATTTGTCCGTGTTTTTTTTAGCAAAGTCCTACCCAGAGAACTGGGATTCACTGCCCACAATTCTAACGTCATCCCCACGGCTGGACAACCTTGCGCCGTATCCAGTACATGAGTGGTTAATTTGCCTGCCATAGTCTTCCTCTTGAGATGGATGCTGCTGTTAAGAAAATCATACTTTTGGGGAGAAATAAACCCCTAAGAGGATATAATCGAAAAATACCCGATCAACTGATCTCCCCATGAGCGATCGCTGCTGTCACGATAAAGCCTGTCAGTTATCCCAACTCAAAAAAGAGCAAGCCAATGTCCTGTGGACAGTTCTATGGATCAACAGCTTCATGTTTTTCATAGAATTGTGGTCTGGAATTCAAGCCCAATCTCTCTCTTTAACCGCTGACTCCTTAGATATGCTCGGTGATGCCCTTGTTTATGCCACCAGTCTATACGTTATCAACAAAGGTCCTAAGGCCCAAGCCGGATCGGCACTCTTCAAAGGCATGATTATGTTTCTATCTGCTGTGGCAGTATTTGCCAGAGCTATCTATCAGCTAATAAGGGGCGCTCATCCTGAACCGATTCTAATTGGTATGGTGGGAATTGTGGTCTTACTGGCCAATTTGTGCTGCCTATTTTTGCTCACCCGTCACCGCAACGACAACCTCAATATGTCTTCTGTATGGCTATGCTCGCGCAATGATATTATTGCCAATGTTTCTGTACTGGTAGCAGCCGGGTTAGTCTTTCTTACCAATTCTGTGCTTCCTGATTTAGCGGTAGGCTTGTTATTGACTTTTGTGTTTGCCAAATCAGCTGGTCAAGTGCTATCTCAATCTTGGAGACAAATACAACTAGAATGAATTCCAATGGAGGTTAATTGGCCAGATAAACCTGACTCAAAATATAGCGTAGCCGGTCATAATCATCTTTGACTAATAAGCTTAAATGTCGTCCCGCTTGTACGAGCCAAGATCGTTCTGTGGGTCTAAATTGATAAATGGATCTCAAGGTGGCGGCAATCAAGGCATCGACAGGAGTACCGGGAATTTCTAGGAGAATGCGGATAAAATCTACTTGATGAGTAAATCGGAGGACTTCTTCAGGAGTACATTGATAAATTGCCTGGTGAATTTGAGGGGGACGAGGGGGTAAGTGCTGGTAAATGCGGGAACGAGGGGTAGAAGTACCAAGATTTTCGAGGGTTTCAAATCCGACAATGGCGGCTCTAAATTCTGTTTTGAGCATGGCGAAGATTTGGGGTTGTTCTTCCCGCAGTTGTTCTAAGGATAATCCTAATGCTCTGGCGCGATGGATGGAATCAATGGGGGTGGTAGTGGCGTGATATACTACCGCATATACCCAATAGGGAGAGTCAGGTTCTTCAGAGAGTGATACTCCTAGGGAGTCACTACGCGATACTCCTGCTCCGTCGCTGCGCGATACTCCTGGGGAGTCGCTGCGCGATACTCCTGGGGAGTCGCTGCGCGATCGCACAAAAGTTCCGAAAGCAGGCATGATGGGAAAACTCAGGCTTTCGGGTTCCAGACATTCGGCTAAAAACTCCGTGGTGGCTGTTTCAATCACCTCAGCGATGTGGTTTTTGGGGCGATCGCTAGAATTAACCAAAGGTAAGGGTAAACGCATAGCCCGATCTATTTCTTCGTCGTCGGATCGACAATTTCCAACTCAGCCAAGCGAAAGGTGACTAATTTATCCCAATTCCCGCCTTCAAATAACACGGCGGCTTTGCCATCTGTCACCCGTTGTACTTGTCCTGTAAACCCATAGTAGGTATCACCGATATTTTTCACGCGAACTGCCACACCTGGTAAAATCATGGTTAATTACCTCGTAAGTTATCCATATCATGAGATTTAATCTCAATCCAATCCACAAGAAATACCTTACTACATTATCAGCAGCAGCGATCGCCTTATTATCGCCTTATTACTGTCAACTTCCACCAATCAAGCTACAGCACAAAGTCGCCGTGCAAGTTACGCACAACCAGAAACCTCTTCCCAGGTGGATACTAACAATTCAACCCGGATGCGTGGAGGAAATAGTTCGGCCCGAGCGACACTCTATCGTGGCGGTAGGTTAGTTATTCAAGGAGAAGCGAATGCAACAGAGAAAACTCAAGGTGTTCGTTCTACAGTCACCTCAGACCGATAGTGCATCCGTTCAAGCCTTGTCAGATCTGCTGGTTGCAGCAAGGGAAGCATCTAATGCTTGATGAACAGCGCTATTCATTCACTGAGCGAGAAGTTTGCCCAAAGAGTGAGTAGATTCTCTCAGTACCAGCAACGCTAAGTGAAGTCCAAGTCATTGGGTCTCAACAAGAGAATTGGAAACACGCACGATCGCATTCTGATGGGTTCAGAATGCGATCTTTTTCTTCACTCGCTCAGTTCAGGCAACATAACCCTCTGCTGTCACTTTCCGAAAACCTAAAGCTTTTCGGAATCTGAGAGTGTAGATAAGGCAGGCGATCGCGCCATTCTTTCTGAATCTTAATTCCTCAGAGTCTGCCCAGGGGCTAAACGGCAATACTCCTGCTCCGTCGCTGCGCGATCGCCACACTCTGCATCCCTGAGTATACCTTAGATCTGGAAATTATTAATCATAGAAAAAACCGGAGAGTGACAGAAGAGGGATACTCTATGGGGCAGAGTTGCGAATAATAGAGGGCTTACGACTACGGGTTAAAGATTTGGATTTTAGTCAGTGTAGAACTGCTGCAAAAATAAAGAGCCTTGACTTTGCTGGATTTCATTCTCTAGCCAAGAAGCTATATCCATTGCTATCAATCTTTCTTGTCGTGCGCTACCCAATGAAACCTGAAAGCGAGAAAATGTGGATTGAGAACTATTCGGCGGAGGGTTAGGTTCAGAACGTTGCCCTCTATGAATCTCCAATATTCCTAGCGTTACAACTTCATGAACATAGTAATCTAAGGCACTCACAGCTAGAACTAGAGCGGCTCTCAATATATCTGATAAATCCAATGCAGGAGTAGACTGAGCTTTAACAGAGTTATGGATAGAAATCAGATCTCGAACACGAGTAATACTGATTCGGAATTGATTAAGCGCTGACAGCATAGGAAACAGAGGTTAATCCGATGATCTTATCTGCCAGGTCTTCAAACATTTGCTGAAACTCAGCTTGCTTTGCCTGATTATTTTGTAGCACTACTCCTGTTTGCCTTAATTGCTGAGCAGTAAGAGCATAGATTGGAGTGCGATGCTCTTGAGAAAGCGCAATAAGGCTATTGAAGTTGGAAATTTTTGTTAGACAAAAACTGCTACCAATACCTTGTTCAGTATATACCTGCTCAGGTAGCATCATATTCCTCTTATGAAGTACCGGAACTAGCTTAGAGGAAACATCTTCCTCAATTTTCTGAATCCATGTCTCAAACGCAGCAGTCTCTTTACCGCGAATGATTCGATAATTCTGAATGATGATTCCCAAAAAACGAAGTGTAACGTCAGGAAACGGATATGTAGCGTCTTTCAAAATTTGGAGCGAACTAGCTGATTCTGCCCACGCATACCATTTCGGCAACACTTTAGCCAAAGAGTCAATTGCCATTACAGAAAAGAAATCAGCAGTAGTAGGCACTATGAAAAAGTCGCTGGTCATCAGAAGATTCTGGTTGATTGCTCCCAAGCTAGGACTCATATCGATCAGAATATAATCTGCATCAAATTTTTGGGCAGTTTTCTCTAACAAATCCGTGATGGAACCAGGTAAATTCTTGAGAGCCTGGATTGAGCCACTTAGCTCTTGAGCAATGCCTAGTGTAACTTCATATTCTGCGAAACCAACATGACCAGGTAGTAGAAATAGCCCATCTCGCCCTTCAATAGGAATACAGTCCACTGCCTCAATAGCTTTTGGTTGCGACTCAAAAGCTGGTGCTAGACCTGTTTTTATATTCGAGCGTGTATTGTAAATTGCTGCTATTCTTGCTTCATCATCCTCTGTTTCTTCTCCCAAAGCCATGCCAGTTAGGTTACATTGTGGATCAGTATCGACAAGAATTACCTTTTTCCCTTTTGAGGCAAGCATCCACCCAAGGTTGAAAGTAGTTGTAGTTTTGCTAACTTCACCTTTGTGATTGAAAAGGGCAATTTTTTGAACCATTGCACTTACCGCCTCTGGGTCTTCCAACTTTACTCTCTAGTATAGCCTGATTCCTATTCATTCCATTGAGCAAGCTGAAACACTGCATCACTGCTCAAGATGCTTTTCCACCAGCAAATTTATGGTTTCTGAATCCCAATGCCGACAGACAACTCTCTGTCACCTGCCCCATAGAAGGTCTGAGGGCTAATTAGGTGTTATGCGGTGATCGCCATAACACGCCGGATACAAAAATACGCTGAAGTCATGATGACTCAACGACTCTTAGTTTGATGGTGTTTTTCCTGGCGCACTGGGCCAGGAATAACCCAAGTTATGACAAAATACGGTAATCTCCAACTGTTATGGGTTTAAGAGTATGGCCGATCCGACTCGTCGTTCTAAGTCTAAACCGATTGTGCTTACGTCTCATCCTCGTCAGAGTGGGGTAAAGCCGATTCCGATTGATTGGGGAAATCCGGATCCTCTCAAAAGAGGTGCTGTTGTCGCGACATTAACGAATCCGGCGCATCGGAATGTGATTGGTACTCATTCAGGATCTTATGCGATTTATCGGGCTTTGGCGGTGGCTCGTCAAGCGCTTAATCCTAATCATCGCCCGGATTTGACGAATACAGCACCGGTGGCGGAGATTGGACCCCATCCGAGTTGGTATGATCCGGATAAGATTGTGTCTCTTGATCCGTTTGGCGCGCGGGTGGGAGAGGTTTATAGTTCATTGTACGATCGCGGCATTGATATTCGACCGACAATCGCCATTACCCAAGCTCATATTAATATGCCCGAACTTCAGGAGGCGATCGCCAAGGGGCGGTTAACGGTGGATGGTGCTATCCTGAAAGAGGGTGGGGATTTGGTGGTGATGAAAGCTGCCATTGAGCCGGTGTGGTATCTTCCCGGTATTGCCAAGCGGATTGGGGTAGAGGAGATGGAGTTGCGCCATGCCTTGTTTGAGCAAACGGGGGGAATGTTTCCAGAGTTAGTGACTCGCCCGGATTTGGTGCTCTATTTGCCGCCAATTGGGGGAGCGACGGTGTATTTGATTGGGGATTTAAGGGCGATTACGGATCAAGATCGCCCCATCGCCGTTCGAGTGCATGATGAGTGTAATGGCTCGGATGTGTTTGGCTCGGATATTTGTACCTGTCGCCCCTATCTCGCCCATGGCATTGAGGTATGTATTCGCACGGCTCAGGAAAGAGGATTGGGAGTAATTGTGTATTTCCGCAAGGAAGGTCGCGCCTTGGGAGAGGTAACGAAGTTTTTGGTGTATAATGCCCGCAAGCGTCAAGAGGGAGGCGATCGCCCTACTGCCTATTTTGAACGCACTGAATGTGTGGCTGGCGTGCAAGATATGCGCTTTCAAGAATTTATGCCCGATGTTCTCCATTGGTTAGGCATCACTCGGATTGATCGTCTCGTGTCCATGAGTAATATGAAGTACGATGCGATTACCAACGGGGGTATTGAGGTACGGGAGCGGGTGGCGATTCCCCCAGAGTTAATTCCTAAAGATGCTCTGGTGGAAATTATGGCGAAAAAGGCGGCAGGCTATTATAGCGAAGAGGAAGTCTCTAAAGAGCTACTGGAAGAAACTCTGGGTCGGGGGTTAGATTGAATGGAGAGGGTAGTTGCTCAGTTGCGATCGCCTGAGACAATCCGCGATCGTGCCTCCATTTTATTCCATTGGGCCCTATCCGATCAACGATCCACCTTTCGTTGCCATTTATCTCACCTACCCCTCGTCGCCGATTACGTCATTGAAGTCATCCGCACTAATTACCCCGATTTGCAGATTCCCTTTCATTCCCGATGGCGACATTTTGGTTCCCACTTAGATCAATTAGAACTCACCTTATCCAAGGATTCACCCCTAGCACAAAGCCAAGCCAAAATAGATTTGGCAACGATCAGCGTCCTCTTAGATGCCGGTTCCGGCTCCCAATGGCAGTATCGAGACCCCAGCACTGGCAAAATTTATACTCGTTCGGAAGGATTGGCGATCGCCAGTTTTCAAGCCTTTATGCAAGGGCAATTTTCCAGCCATCCAGACTATCCCTATCAAGTCGATGGATTAGCATTGCAAACCTTCACCGAGTCTACCCTCGCCAGCCTCTTGCAAGTTACCCCAGAAAACCCTGTAGTGGGTTTATCAGGAAGACTGGAATTACTCCAAAAACTGGGTAAAATCCTAGCCGCATCCCCCCACTATTTTGGCTCAGATCCCGCCCGTCCTGGTCATTTAGTCAACTATTGGCTCACTCAATCTCAAAATTCTCATTTATCCGCCGTAACCGTGTTCCAGACCATTCTTGCCAGCCTGAGCGACATCTGGCCAGGACGACTTACCCTCAATGGTGTAAACTTAGGTGATGTCTGGTCTCATTCCGCCTTACCAAACACAGGAATCGGCTCCCAACTGATCCCCTTTCACAAACTATCGCAATGGCTCACCTATTCCCTCTTAGAACCCTTACAAGATCTCGGATTAATCATCACCGACTTAAACCAATTAACAGGGTTAGCCGAATATCGTAATGGCGGATTATTTCTAGATTTGGGAGTTTTAGAGGTTAAAGATCCTACCCAATTAGAGATTGCTCATCCCGTGGATGCAGAAGCAATAATCGAATGGCGTGCTTTAACCATTATCTTACTCGATCGCCTAGCCGAAATCATCCGAGAAAAGTTAGACATGACTCCAGAAGAATTACCCTTAGTGAAAGTTTTACAAGGCGGAACTTGGACAGCAGGACGAAAAATTGCCACGCAATGGCGAGGGGGAACTCCTCCTCTGTTGATTCAGAGTGATGGTACTGTATTTTAGGAGAATCGGAGATGCATGTAGTCTCTGTGAATGTGGGACTAGCAAAAACTGTCATCTGGCAAAATCAGACCGTGAAGACGGGGATTTTTAAATCTCCTGTTCAACAATTAGTCAGAGTTCATGCAGATCATTTAGAAGGGGATGAACAAGCAGATTTAAAAGTCCATGGTGGGTTAGAAAAATCAGTCTATGTTTATCCTTCTGAACATTATAGCTACTGGCAGAAAAAATTACCAGAATGGCAGAGGTTACCCTGGGGAATGTTTGGAGAAAATTTGACAACTGAAGAGTTAAGAGAAACGGATATTTGTATTGGCGATCGCCTCCAGATTGGTACGGCCAAATTTCAAGTCATTCAACCTCGCCGTCCCTGCTATAAACTCAACTTAAAATTTAACCAAGAGGATATGGTAGAGCAGTTTTGGCATAGCCGCTTATTAGGCTTTTATCTATCTGTGCTACAACCAGGAGAAATTCAACTCGGAGATGAAATTATAATCCTTCAACGGGAACCACACCCCGTCACCGTCTCCGATATTATTAACCTCTATTGCCAAGAACCTCTCGCCCCTGATTTATTAATCAAAATCATCAATCTCTCGGTAGTTCCTGGCAAAATCAAACAATTATGCCAGCAACAACTAGACCAGCAGTAACCCCCATCAATACCCTGGATTTATGTCTAACGTTACCGTCATCAACCATCCCTTAATTTTACATAAACTGACTCTGATGAGACGGCAAGAAACTAGCACAGCAAAATTTCGCTCTCTCCTCAAAGAAATTAGTTTGCTGCTTGCCTATGAAGTGACGCGAGATTTACCCCTAAAGCAACAAGAAATCACCACACCTTTAACTGTGATGCAAGCGCCCGTGTTAGCGCCAGATAAAAAAATGGTGGTGGTTTCTATTATGCGAGCCGGACAAGGCATTTTAGATGGAATGCTGGAGCTGATTCCTTCTGCAAGAGTGGGACATATTGGCTTATATCGAGATCCCAGAACCCTGATTCCGATTGAATATTATTTGAAAGTACCCCATGATGTTGAGGATCGGGATATGTTTATTGTTGATCCCATGTTAGCCACAGGAAATACAGCTATTGCTGCCATTAGTCGGTTAAAAGAGCTAAACCCAAAATCGATTAAGTTTGTTTGCTTATTGGCGGCTCCCCAAGGCTTAGATCATGTCCAATTAGAACATCCTGATATCCCCATTTATACGGCTGCTATTGATGAAACCTTAGACGATCATGGATACATTCTACCCGGCTTAGGAGATGCCGGCGATCGCCTATTTGGTACCAAGTAAGTATCTCAGATTACCAAATCATTGACGATTTCCCCAATTCTTAGTCACTCGGCCTATACTGTCAACAATAACCTTCCCAAACCAGACCATGAAAAAATATTTCTCTGTGACTCTATTTGTCTTCTCCACAGCATTACTTTATCTCTATAGTTGTGCTTCCCTATCCCAACCTCAACCCACCAAAGAAATGTTAATGGATGTAGCCACTAATTTGGTGACCCAAAAATTTGTCAACTCCTCTTGCGAGCAATTAGTGCAAATGCAGAAAACCAAACCAGGAGAAGGAACTGGACCTGGTGCTGCCTTAGAAAAAAAAGCCCTAGAAATGTTACGCAATGATCCCCAAATGCGGGAAGAATTCATCAACCGAGTTGCTGGACCCATGGCAAACCGAATGTTTGAATGTGGCCTGATCCCGTAAAAAGTATGAAGATTTACCAACAATATGAAGATAGGTAAAATAAAATTTACACAACTGAGGACAGAGTTATCCTTGTTCAAAACGTAGTCAATTTTACATAAAGTTCCATGTCACCACCCTTCTCTACCCGCATCCGTTCTTCCCAACTTCCCTTGCGCTGGTTTTTGGTGATTTTATTTACCATTCAACTCTTAGGGGTGGTTGGACTCACCAATTGGTTAGCCTTACGCAATGGAGAAGAAGCTGTTAATGATGTGACTCATCAGTTGCATAGTGAAGTGGTTGGCTATATTGAAGACAAGCTTCTTTCTCTGCTGAAAATACCCATCAGAGTCAATCAGAACAACGCCCAATCAATTCGTCTGAATCTTTTGAATCCTCAAGATTTACCCACATTAGAGCGTTATTTCTGGAATCAACTACACCAGTTTGAGGAGTTAGCCTTAGTCAGTTTAACCACAAAAGAGGGAGATTTTATCGGAGCGGAACGACATAAAGATGGCGAAATCACGATTAATATTGCCACCTCTAAAACTGACTTTAGTTTAGAAGAATGGGAAACAAACGAGCAGGGAAAGCGAATCAGAAAGTTGCGATCGCTTCCCAATCAAGATCCGCGCACTAACCCCATATACAAAGTATTAAAAGTTACTAGAAAAGACCAGTGGAGTAATGTCCATTTTTTGACCACTACTCAATGGCCGGTCATTTCTGCCCATCAATCCCTCTATACTTCCCAAGGTGAATTTTTAGGAGTCATTAGGGTTGATATCGCCCTGGGACAAATTAGTTATTTTCTCACCCAACTCAGTATTGGTCAAACTGGAGCAACTTTTATTATTGATCGCTCCGGTTCACTCATGGCTTCTTCCCTTCCCGAAACCCTACGATTATCCCATCATCCTGATAGTTTGCAACGAAAAGCCATTGAAAGCGACCATGCTATTATTCGAGAAACCGCCCAATATTTAACCGAGCAGTTTAGTACATTCGATCAAATTCAAGACCCCCAAAAACTTAGCTTTTACTTCCGAAAAGAACAGCACTTAGTCAAAGTGACCTCTTTTGCTAACGATCTAGGAATTGATTGGCTAATTGTGCTAGTAGTGCCAGAATCTGAGTTCATGTCTCCCATTTATGATAATACTCGCAGAACCATTTTACTCTCGTTTTTAGCCCCGGGAATTACCATTTCTTTAGCAGTTTTGACCGCCCAATGGATTACAGAACCGATTCTCGATCTCTCCAAAGCATCCCAGGCGATCGCCCAAGGCAGTCTCAATCAAATTATTGGCCCTAAAAAAATCCAAGAATTTGATTTTCTAGGGCAATGTTTTAATCTCATGGCAAACCACCTAAAAAAGTCAATTGATGAACTAAAAGCCATGAATCAATCTCTAGGAAAACGAGTACAGCAACGCACCGCCGAACTCCAAAAACAGCAAGATTTTTTGAGGAAAATAATTGACACCGATCCCAACTTAATTTATATCAAAGACGCTGACGGTCATCTGATTTTAGTCAATCAAAGTCTCGCCCAACTCCTCGGTTTTCCCATTACCAAAATTATCGGTAAGAAAGAAACTGACTTAATTCCCAATTTAGAGGATCTAGAAGAATACCAAAAAAATGATCGTCAAATCCTAGAAAAAAATGTTACCGTTGTATTTGAAGAAAAATTTACCCAACCCAACGGAGAAGTGCTTTATTTTGAAAGCATTAAAACTCCCTTTCTAACTCCTGATACCAATCGCCCCCTAATTTTAGGGATTTCTATCAATATCACCCATCACAAGCACATCGAACAATCCCTACAAGAAGCCAAAGAAGCCGCCGATCGCGCCAACCAGGCGAAAACCGATTTTCTCGCCAACATGAGCCATGAACTCCGCACCCCTCTCAATGGCATTTTAGGCTATGCTCAAATTCTCCAACGCGCCAACGATCTCAACGATCATCGTAGAGGCGTAGAAGTCATTCAACAAGCTGGTTCTTATCTGTTAAACTTGATTAATGATATTCTCGACTTATCCAAAATTGAAGCCCGTAAACTAGAACTCATCCCCCAATCCTTTCACCTCCACACTCTTTTATTAAGTGTGGCAGAAATCATCCGCATTAGAGCCGAAGAAAAAGGACTTGATTTCCATTATTTACCGGATGAAAACCTCCCTCTTGGCATCATTGCTGATCAAAAACGTCTCCGTCAAATATTAATTAACTTACTCGGCAATTCCGTCAAATTCACAGAACGAGGAGAAGTGAAATTTATCATCACTCCCACTCCTTCAGAAACGCCGAACTCAGTCACAATAAAATTTGCCATTCAAGACACAGGGGTAGGCATGACTCCTGAAGATCTACAAAAAATCTTTCTTCCTTTTGAACAAGTAGGCGAAAAATCAAAACAAGCTGAAGGCACGGGACTAGGATTAGCCATTTGTCAACAAATTGTGCAAATGATGGGAAGTACCATTCAGGTAGACAGTATTCTTGGCGAAGGCAGTACCTTTTGGTTTGAGATAGATTTTCCCCTCTCTTCACAATCAGATTTCGATCCCACTGATTACCAGGGAAAAGTGATCGGTTATCGTGGCAAACAACGGAAAATTATGGTAGTGGATGATTTAAGCACCAATCGATTAGTGCTCAGTGCTCTCTTAAAAACCCTTGGTTTTACTGTGGTAGAAGCAGAAAATGGCCAAGGCGCTTTACTGCTGTTGCAAGAATTAAATCCTGATTTAATTATCACCGATCTAATGATGCCGGAATTAGATGGTTATGAAATGACTCAATTTATCCGAGAATTACCGGGTTATCAGTCTCTACCGATTATTGCTTCTTCGGCAAGTGTTTCTCAAGGAGATCAAAACCGAGCTTTAGCCGCAGGATGTAATGACTTTATTCCTAAACCAGTCAAGGTGGAACAGCTGTTAGCCTCTCTGAAACGCCATTTGCAACTGCAATGGCTGTACGAAGAAGTATCACACCCGCCAATTTCTACAGCCACTCTGCCAACCCACCTAATTTATCCTCCTGCCGATCAATTAAGGGGACTTTATCAGGCGGCTAAGATTGGAGATATTGACGAGATAGAAAAACAGGCTCGGTATTTGCAATCCTTGCATCAAGATTATCATGCTTTTGGCGATCGCCTTTTACAATTAGCCCAAAACTTCGATGACATGGGGATTATTAAGATCATTGAACCTATCATCCTCAATTCCCACTAATTTACCATAAAAACAGATCACTTCACTCTGGACTCCCCGTTCCCAAAAACTCCCCCGTTAACGGATTCCAGAAATGGACTGTAGCAGTATGGGGATAGCTAGTTGCTAACCGCTCCCCATCTGGACTATAGGCTACCCGCACCACTGACTGCATCGGCGTACTAAACTCCCGTCTTTTTTTGCCCGTATTCAAATTCCAAATTTCCACCTTTCCCTCAGCATTGCCACTCGCAAACGTTTGACCATGAGGACTAACCGCCACCGAATAAATCTCACTATTAGTATAGATAGTCATCCTTAGCCTTAACATCGCTAAATTCCAAATCTTAATCGTTTTATCCGTACTAGCACTCACAAAAGTTTGACCATTAGGACTAAACATCACCGACGTAACTTTTTCCGTATGACTTTGCAACGTCCGCATTACCCGTTGTGCTCTTAAATCCCAGATATGTAAAGCTGCACTTTCAGTCCCACTCACCACAAAATCCCCCCTCGGACTAACATCTAAAGAAGTCACCGGTTGATCGGGTTGAAACTTTTCTAATACTGTGGGATTAGCTGCCCAATAGGACTCCAGAGACTGAGCATTGGCTGGATTAACCATTCCCCAAGTCCACACGGCTGAAGATAACGAAACTAAACCTAAAGTCAGAAAGGACTTAAAATTCATGGGATCATTCCTCAAAAACTAAGTTTCGGATAAGTCTGACTCGGCATAATGCCCTTTGGCAACTTATCTACTATTACCCTAAAAATATTAGTCACCTTTTGTTCCGAACTTATCGCCACTATTTCCTTTGGCACACCCCCTCTGACGGCCAAGCACCAAGAGGGTTCCAGATTGATCTAGCGATCACACCTCACCTTCATCCTTGCTTGACTGTGCTCAGGATAACTTTCTCCTGCGCCAACCCTGTGGACTTTTTTGCTGCTGTCACCCTGGGGTAATCGGCTATCAGTAATTCCTGTTCTCTGTTAGCTGATATCTCATGCCCGGTAACTGAGAGATTAATCCCAATAGCTCTAATTCTGTCAAGGTGGACATTACTGTAGCAGAACTTAACTGGGTTTCGGCAACAATGATATCGAGGGAAGTGGCTGTGTCTTTGACTGCTGTGAGCACTTGTTGCTGTGCGGGGGGTAACTGGGGAGAGGGAGAGGGGCGTGGTTTCCAACCCGCCCGGTTGGGGACTGAAGGAGAATCGAGTTGGGGGATTGTTCCTAAAAGTTCTAGGAGGTATTGTTCGTGGATAATAACTTGTGCGCCTTGACTTAGTAAGCTGAGACATCCTCTGGAGGTGATATCATCTAAACGGCCGGGTAGGATATAGATATCTCGACCAAATTCATTGGCTAATCGTGCGGTTATTAAGGCTCCAGATTGTACGGGCGCTTCTGTGATTAAGGTGGCTCGACTTAATCCGGCAATGATGCGATTGCGCCGGGGAAAATGGGCGCGGTTGGGTTGGGTGCTGGTGGGGTATTCGCTGATGGCTAGTCCTTGTTCTAAGATTTGGGGATAGAGGGAACGGTTGGAGGGTGGATAGATGAGATCTACTCCAGTGCCGAGAACGGCGATGGTTCTGCCGCCTCCGTCTAGGCATCCGCGATGGGCTTGGGCATCAATGCCTTGAGCCATGCCAGAGATGATGGTAAATCCGTGTTCGGCGAGTTGTCGGCTGAGTTTGTAGGTCCATCGTTTGCCATAATCGGTGGGTTCGCGAGTGCCCACGATCGCGATCATTGGCTTGAGTCCTTGGTTTTCTTGTGGCTCGACGATGCCTCGATAGTATAAGACGGGAGGTGGATTGGGAATTTCTAGGAGTAATCGAGGGTAGTCTGGATCACAGGGAGTCCAAAAATAGGGGTTGGTTTTTAAGTGTTGTTCTAAGAGGGCGATCGCGTCAATTTTCTGGCGTGCAGAGACTACCGATTCAGCAGTTTTTAATCCCACTCCTTCCACTTGACTGAGGGCGATCGCCGAGGCTTCCCAAGCAGTGGCTAGACTACCAAAGGTTCGCTCTATTCGCTGTAGGAGAATAGGGCCTATTTGGGGGAGTTGTGACCAGGCTAACCAAAAAGCACGTTCCGTCATTGAGGAGGGTGAGGTGGGATTTTTTGTTGGATTTGATCGAGGGTTAAATCCTGGATGGAGAGAATTTTCTGGGGGGAGGTTTCTCCTTGGAGGAGGGTGATGGATTCGAGGGGAATACTGAGGGTTCGGGCCATTAATTTTAAAACGGCGGCGTTTGCTTTCCCTCGCTCTGGAGGAGCTTGAACGCGAATTTTTAAGGTATCGCCTAGCCATCCGGCGATCGCCGTTTGGGAGGCAGAGGGCATGACTTTAATCGGTAAAATTGTGACATCTTTCATCGGGTTTCCCTCACTTTAGGGTTGATCCTAGGGAAAAACAGGGTATTTCTTTCCCTAGGGCTGGCAGTGGCAGTTATCCCTTGTTTTTGATCATCATCACTTGGATGATTTGGTGAACGAGGGGGTCGGGTAAGTCTAGGGCACGGCATAAACTACTTAAGAGGTCTTCTTCTTCTTTGGTGACTTGGCCATCGGCTAGTACCAGGTCCGTGGCGATCGCAAAGGTGGTATCATAGAGATCGTGAGGCAGAGTGGCGATCGCGGCATCGAACAGGGACTTCCCGCCCTCCCGCCGCAATGTACCGCAGAGATTGTCAAACATCCGCCGCATCACATCATCAGAATAGCTCCGAAAGAGCTTCATCCGACTCAACGTCGTATTCAACAGACGCACTTCATCATCCGCTAAATACCCATCTGCTGCCACCACCAGCAGCATAATAGCGGCAAACCCTTCGGCTGGGCCCAGGGTTACAGCCTTCTTTTCGACGCTGCCTTGGCGAAACGCATCAAATAAGCCCATGGTATACTCTCCAGATGTTGGTGATTGTAAATGCTTTTTTCTAAACATAGCATTTCTCTGTTACCTGGAGTTTCTCTATTGATATGATAGATCACAAGAAAACGCCAAATGACATTATTACTATGGGGCATGATTCTTCCCAGGAGCCACAGCAGATCGAGACAGGATGGAGAGCCTTACTCTGGGTTGGGGTGATCATACTGTGCTTTTGGATACTCCTAGGCGTTTCGTCCCATGCCAACGCATCCATTGATCAATTGTATGAGCAGAAAGAACAATTGCAACAAAATCAAAAACAGCTTTCTGTGGAACAAGAGCGATTGAAAACCCTGGAGAAATTAGCAGAAAATCGCCTTAAAGGTCTCCAAAGTTCTCTGAAAACGACGGATCGCGAACTCCAAGACCTCAAACGTCAAATTGATCAAACAACCCAAAATCTTAAGTTTCTGAATACTCAACGCCGCCAGAAAAAACAGGAGTATCAAGAAATAGCGAGAGCAGCGATCGCCCGATTTCGTCTTCTTCAGCGTCACCCTCGCCCTTCCGGTTGGGCCATCCTCTTGCAAAGCCAATCTCTCACCGATTTTCTCAGTCGTCGCCATCGTTTGCAACAATTAGCCCTAGCAGATCGCCAACTACTCCTGAAGGTGAAAACCGCTTTTGAACAATCCCAACAACAAGCCTTGGTTGTAGAGCGCGAGTATAATCAACTCTTGTTGATGAATCAACATTTAATTTATCAAAAACAGGACTATCAAAACCAAAGCCAAGTCCAGGGACAACTGATCAAACGACTGAATCAGGATCGCCGAGCCCTTGAAGCAGCTTATGCGCAATTACAAGAAGATTCCCATAATTTAGAATACCTCATTCGCGATCGCATTGCCACCTCCTCCGTATCTTTGCGTAACCTCCTGAAACTAAAACCTGGAAAAATGCTTGCTCCCAGTCACGCACCTCTCTCTAGCACCTTTGGGTGGCGAACCCACCCCATTTTTGGCTATGAGCGATTTCATGGAGGTCTCGACTTTGCGGCTGATTATGGCAGTCCCATTTATGCGGCTCAAACCGGATTAGTCATCTTTGCGGGATGGTACGGGGGTTATGGCAATACGGTGATTCTCGATCATGGCAATGGCATTACTACCCTTTATGGTCATACCGATCTGATTTATGTGCAAGAAGGAGAGAGCGTCAATCAAGGCGATCCCATGGCGACGACGGGATCAACTGGACTGTCTACAGGACCCCATTTGCATTTTGAAGTCCGCGAAAATGGTACTCCTGTCGATCCCATGGACTATCTTGCTTAACTTCCCTGAGACAAAATGGCTCGCGCGGCTTGTCGTCCCGAAAGGGTTGCTCCTTCCATACTATCAATATAGTCTTGTTGGGTATAGCTGCCTGCGAGGAAAAAGTTAGGGATAGGGGTGATTTGTGTGGGACGATAAACATCCATACCCGGCCCTTCTCGATAGAGAGATTGAGCCAGTTTGACTACTGAGTACCAAGTCATGTTTAAGGAACGAGAAGAGGGAAAAAGATCGTGAACTTGTTTGAGGACGTGATGGGCGATCGCCTCATTATTTTGCCGAATAAACGGATCGCCCGGAGTTAACACCAACTGCAATAAAGATCCCTGTCCCTCGCGATAATAATCTCCAGGACTTGCCAACGCTAAGTCCGCAAAACAAGAAAAATCCGCATCCGCACTGTACAACAAGTTATCAATTCCCACCGCCTTTTGTAACTGCCGCCGCTGATTTTCATCGTTTAATTCAGTCACCCAACCATCAAAGCGCAACTGTACCGTTGCCACTGGCACGGTATCGAGTTTGTAGATCCGATCAAATTCTGGAAATTTTCGCCAACTCTCCGGTAAAAGCTTTTGAATTCCAGGCACATCACAAGCCGCCACATAGGTATCTGCTGTAATTGTCTCCTCCTTGTCTCCCGCCGCTACTACTAATCCAGTGATTGCTATTTTGCCTTGGTTTTCTGTACACTGAATCTCCCGAACTCGTTGACGAGTATAGATTTTTGTTCCCCGTGCTTCCAAATAATTGACAATCGGTTTATGGAGATATTCATGAGGGGAACCGGCTAACATTCGCAATACAGATGCTTCCGTTTTCGCAGCAAAAAACTGGAAAATTGTCAACATACAGCGAGCGGAAATATTTTCTGTGTCGATAAACCCTAAAGCATAAGCGATGGGATTCCACATCCGTTTGAGGCTGCCTTCCGAGCCGCCTTGTTGACGAAACCAATCAGCAAAACTAATGCTATCTAAATTGCGGATGGTTTTCATCGCTCCTTCAAAGTCTACTAAACCACGGACAATGGGGCTAGTTCCCAGGGCGATCGCATTCATTGCTTTATCTTGAACCGACAACTGAGAAGTGGTAAAAAATGCCTTTAATCCATTAAAAGGTGCGCCCAAAGGAAACCGAAAATCTAGCGCGCCTAAAACTCCGCCGCGATTCACAAAGATATGGGTATGTTCTTTCAAGAGGAGATGTTCAAAGGCTCCTACTTTCCGCATCAAATCAAACAGATTGTAATAGCAACCAAAAAAAACGTGCAATCCCATTTCAATGGAATTACCATCCCCATCCACCCAACTACCTACTTTCCCCCCTACAAAAGCGCGAGATTCAAAAATCTCCACTTGATAACCTGCATCCACTAACTCAATGGCAGTTGCTAAACCTGCTAAACCTGCCCCAATGATCGCAACACGCATGGAACGTCCTAATATTCTTCAATAGATTCTTTGATTATACAGAATCATTAGACCAGTCCTGGGGAAATTTCAGTTACTGCCTAACAGGAATAAACTTAAGAGAGTATTGCCATTCCATAGGCTATGGAGCAAAATAGGAGCCAGTAGGCTGCCTGAGCGGGTGTAGACTAATCCCATGATCATCCCTAGAGTGGTGAGGGGAATGACTTCAGAGAGGCTCAAATGGGCGATCGCAAAAGTTAAGCCGCTCAAGGTAATCGCTAACCCTAGAGGCACATAGCGAGTGAGGGAAGGGAGTAAAAACCCCCGAAACATAATCTCTTCAAATACAGGTGCAGCCACAGAAGCGGTAAAGACGAAACAGGCGATCGCCACGGGATCGTTTCCTTCCAGTGCCAGGGGTAAAATCGGATTACTACCGCCTTGACCTTGCCACAGAGCTTGATTCACTAAAGATACCACTAATACTACCGGAATCGCTACCAAAAATCCTCCTATTCCCCAGCCTATTGCTGACCATTTTCCCTCCAACCGAAACCAGCCTTGGGGGAGGGGACGAAAGGGGCTTACCCCCAAATAAAGAATACTTAAAGCTCCCGCACTACTCACCAAATAGGAACAGAGAATGATGATGGCATCTGCTCGCACTCCCATCCCCCGTGTCCAGGCAAATAGGGTTAATATCTGTCGAAAAACCACCGGGAAAATGAGTTGACCGATGAAGAAAAATCCGGCCACAATCACTAATAAAATAGTTTCCCAATTCCAAGGAACTTCCGGCATCCAGGGAGATTGTTTGCCTAACCAAGAGTCTTGCCGTTGCCTGAGCCATTGGAGAATAGCAAATAGGAATAATCCGCACCCCAAGACAATGCCCAAAGTTTGGATTCCTGCCACTATGAGTAACTTTTGTATTGCTCTAGAGGCGATCGCCCCTTGTTTTTCCTGGATTTTCTCAAGCTCTAAGTCCTTCCCTTCAATCTCATACAGTCGCGATAATCCCTGATAGCGAAACCATCCAGATAATTCAGTTTTTAAGGTTATCTCTGTATCAATTTCAACATAAGGGGGATTAGCCCATAATCCACTTAACCCCACCGCCGCATCCCCTCGGGTAGACTCAGCCTCCTCAGCCACCCTTTGCCAGAGAGCCAAAGCTTGAGGCACTTCACCGATCTGAGTATGCAACAATCCCAGTTGTAGCCCTAAACTTTGCCAAGACTGCTGTAACGAGGCAATCTCCTGTTGCAACCGTTGCTGCTCCTGTGGATTCGGGAAGGGTTGAACCTGGAGATTTTCTAGTTCCTGGCGCTTTTTTTCCAGTCTCATTTCTGTCTCTCGCAGTCCTTGCTGATATTGTTGCCGTGCCGTTAACAACGGCTGCTTACCCAAGAGAGCTTGTTGCACCAGTGCTTTAGTGTCATCGTCTAAAGATTGGTCCTCCCAAGTAGCAGCATTAAGCAACAGATTCGTTTCATACAGTTGCAACTGACCTTGAAACTGGGGTTGACTCCAACTGTTATAGAGAAATAGACTAATGAGACTAACGGCGATCGCTGTTAAAAATAGCAATCCATATTGTTTAATAGTCAGGGGTGATTTCTGCATGGGGCGATTGATAATGGGGACTCAACTCTCTTCGTCTTCTAAAAACTCATCAGGTGCTCCTCCGGCGGAGTCGCTGCGCGATCGCGAAGACCGATCCTCTTTCAGTTTAACCAAATTTGACGCAGCACTAATCCGTCGCAACTGGCGCACCGCCCACTCTGCCACCTCTTGCACCTCCCGATCCGGATCATCGACCGCATGACACATCATATGACTCACCGTCGCAATCAACTCATACATCCGCGTAAAATCCCGAATCGCATTTTTTCTCACTTCTGGATTATCATCCTGCAACGATAACGATAAAGCCCGATTCATCGGCTTTATCGTTTTCACCCCAATTTCCGAAAGCGCCGACAAAATTAACGTCCGCTGTCCCGAATCAGAATCCAACAATAAATTCAACAAAGGTTGTACTGCCAAAGAATTTCCCCGTTGTCCCAACTCCCAAATTGCCTGACGGCGTTTTTGATGATCGGCACTTTGTAAATCCTTAATCAAATCATCAATAATACCCATCTTTGGCAGACGAGTCGTTTCATTCACCGGCACCAACTCCCCAGAAGAGACAGGATTCTCTGGAGAAGGCATCTCTTTTGGCAACTCCACCGTACCAGAACTTGGCTCTAGATCTGACTGAGAGTTCGCCCCCCCCAAAACAACTTCTGGATGACCATTCGTTGATGATTCGACAGATTCTCCATCCCCAGAAGCTACCAAGGCTTGAGATGCTACATTCTCTGGCAAATCTGAAGTCACCAACGCTTCTGGTTCTTCCTCTTCTAAGTCTTCCTCATCTTCCGTCCGATTTAAGAGCTTCAGGAGAATAAAAACTGTCCCCCCTAAAACGGTTAATCCCCCTAAACCCATCATCACCCAACCCACTAACCCCTCGGTAAAAGAACGCTTCTTTTGATTCCTTCTCTGTCTGGGTTTGGCGGCTAAACTCTCTGGCGGAGTGGGGGAAGGAGAAGAGATGATAGGACTAGCTGATTGTAATTTATCCCAAGTGTTTTGTCCGACTTGACCATCTGCTGCTAGTCCCGTAGCTCTTTGAAAATTTGTGACAGCGGTAGCCGTGGTTTCTCCATAAATGCCATTGACAGTTTCGGAAAAATAACCCAGTTCTTTGAGCCGTTGCTGAAGTTGCTGAACTTCTTTCCCTTCTGCACCTATGGCGAGATTAGGGAGGGGAATAGAGGCTTTTTTTTGCGCTTCCTCTAGGGCAATTTCACTATTGCGGCGATAGAATTCGATCCGTTCTTGAGCCTGGGCGTAACAGCTATTTTCTGGGGAGACTTTGACCATTAAGTCCGATGCTTGTTGCCATTTTTGGGCAATCTGAGTCCATTGTTGGGCAGTGGTTGCCTGCTCTCCTTCTTTCACTGCGGCTTGAGCTAGGGCGAGTCCCTCGGCGCAGGCATTTTCTGGGTGGCTCTGTGCGAGGAGAAAGTGGGGGGCATTGGCTGGTTTTCCCTTCACCGCCAGAGCAGTAAGGGAGAGGGAAGGACTCACCGCTGGCGGCGGCATGATTATCCCACCAGCAACAACAGTAAATATCAACAGGGACAAGGGATAGGACATTTACAGTGAACCCCTGTCGGTAGACAGAGTTAGGAATAAGGCTATGAGACTTTGATACCCTGGATTGTTCTGTCTGGCAAGTGAATCAATTGATCAAAATGGAGACCAGGGAGCAGTTAATCCACCTCCATCGGTGCGGAGGCTAATTCGCGATCGCTGGTAGATTTCAGGTTTGCCCCAATTTTCTCCCGCTGATTGATTAGATAGATACTGCCTAAGGTAAGAATAACTCCCAGCCATTGCAGGGGGGTAAGCACTTCATGGAGAATCAGATTCCCGAATAATAGGGCAAACACGGGAGTGAGAAATGTCATGGCACTGAGACTGGTGAGGTTGCCGGAGACGGCGAAGTAAAAGAACAGACCATAAGAGATGGCACTGCCGAAGGTAGTGGCATAGGCGATCGCCAGCCAACCGCTCCCCCCAATTTGATCCCACTGATGCACCTCCCACCACCAAGAGCCACCCAACAAAGGTAACCCCCCGACTATCATATGCCAACCCGTCGCCATCACTGGATCGGCATAACGACTGACAAAACGAATCAACACCGTCCCCACCGCCATAGATAGGGCTGCCAAGAGCATTAACCCCTGGCCATTTGCGAAAATCGCACTGAAATGGGGGATTTCTAGCCCTGCCGCCATCCCCTCTGGGGGCAATCCAATCAAACTAATCCCCCCAATCCCTAAGAGGAGTCCCATCACACCCCACACACCGATGTGCTCCCCAAAGAGCCACCATGCCAAAATTGCTACCGCGAGAGGTTGGGAATCAATCATCACCGAACCTAATCCCGCATCCGTTCTCACTAATCCTTCTGCCAAAAACCCTTGAAATAGAGTGCCATCTACCAGCGCGAAGGCAATAATCCCTAGCCAAGCTTTCCGCCCTTGGGGTTGGGGTCGTCCGGTGAGCCAACCTACCAGTAGAATCAGCATACCGGCAGGAACCAAGCGCACCCCTGCCATAAACAAGGGGGTGGTTTCCGGGAGCACACCTTTCATGGCTACCATGGCTGTGCCCCAAAAGAAAAAGGGCGCAATCAGAAGTAAGGAAGACCAAAGGGATTGAGGTGGTGATGATTTGAGAGACATGGAGGCTTGGGTTAATAGAGGCGTGCGGGCCTTGGCGAATGATTAGGGTCTATTGTAATGTATAAAGATTTGTAAAGCTATGTCTGTTCTGATGTCCTCTGGAATCAGGCACACTAGAGAAGTTAAGAGAGCGAAAAGTACCTAGGGTTGGCTATGATTTGGTTTTTTAAGTCGAAAGCACGAAAACAGATTGCGCGGATTGAAGTTAGTGGCGCGATCGCCTCTGGCACTCGCAAACGAGTTTTAGAAGCCCTCAAAACCGTAGAAGAAAAAAAATTTCCAGCCCTACTCCTACGGATCGATTCTCCTGGCGGAACTGTGGGGGATTCCCAAGAAATTTACGCCGGATTAATGCGCCTGCGGGAAAAAGTCAAAATTGTCGCCAGTTTCGGCAATATTTCTGCCTCTGGAGGAGTTTATATTGGCATGGGAGCCGAGTATATCATGGCCAATCCAGGCACGATTACCGGCAGTATTGGCGTGATTCTTCGCGGGAACAATATCGAACGGCTCTTAGAAAAAATTGGGGTATCGTTCAAAGTAATTAAATCTGGCCCCTACAAGGACATTCTCGCCTTTGACCGAGAATTAACTGATGCCGAAACAGAAATTCTCCAGCAGATGATTGATACCAGCTATCAACAGTTTGTGGAAACGGTGGCACAATCGCGAAAATTGCCGGTTGAGCAGGTGAAAAGTTTTGCCGATGGTCGGATTTTTACGGGGCAACAGGCATTAGCCTTAGGCATTGTCGATCGCCTGGGCACGGAAGAAGAAGCCCGACGCTGGGCGGCTGAACTGGTGGGACTCGATCCTCAGAAAGCCGAGTGTCGCACCATTGAAGAACCCAAACCGCTATGGAACCGTATTCTTGGAGGCGATAATCGGGTAAAATTAGGAGTACCCGCAGCTATTCACTGGCTTGAGTTTGAAGCGTCAACCAATGGGTTGCCCTTGTGGCTATATCGACCCTGAATGAGCGGTAAGTTGTCTGTATCCACCAATGACCAGCAATGATCGATAAGCATGGAGAATAGGAACGGAGGTTGGCAAGTCCGCGCCATTCGTGGAGCGACCACCGCAGCAGAGAATACGGTTGAGGCGATCCAAGAGGCGGTGACGGAGTTACTCGATGAGCTAGACCGAAAAAATCATCTTGATCCTCACCAACTGATTAGTGTGACCTTTTCGGTAACGCGGGACTTAGATGCGGTGTTTCCGGCGGCGATCGCCCGGCAGCGCCCCGGATGGGATCAGGTTCCTTTACTCGATGTTCAGCAAATGCACGTAGAAGGTGCTCTCCCTTACTGTATCCGATTTTTGATCCATGCTTATTATCCTCTGGAGGGAACAGCCGTTTATCATCCCTATCTCCGAGGGGCCAAACAACTCAGACCGGACTTAAATCCGGGGTAGTGACGCGATCCAATTTCTATTCTTTCTTAGGGGTGGCTCTACTCCCCAATGTAACTTTAACTAATGACTGTAACTCTTCCCTCTTTGCTGAAACAGCATCATATCTATCGCCTACAACTCGATAATGGCATCATTATATTGGTGGTAGAAAACCCAGTCGCTGACATTATTGCCACACGGTGTTTTCTCAGATCCGGGAGTAGTTGCGATCCGATCGATAAACCAGGGGTGGCAAATTTAGTGGCGGCGTTGCTCACCAAAGGAACTTCTCAGTTGAGTTCAGCACAAATTGCGGAACAAATTGAGTCAGTGGGAGCCAGTTGTGGAGCAGATGCGGCGGCAGATTATTTTCTGGTGAGTTTGAAGACGGTTTCTGGTGATTTCCCCCCCCTATTTGCACTGCTGGCTCAATTGATGCGATCGCCCAGTTTTCCCCCGGCCGAAGTAGAATTAGAAAAACGCCTCGTCCTGCAAGGTATTCGTCAAGCACAAGAACAACCTTTTTCCGTAGCCTTTAAAGGGTTACGGGAGGCAATGTATCTGAGTCATCCTTATGGCAATTCGGCTTTAGGAACTCCAGAAAGTGTCTCTCAAATTACTCCAGAAGACTTAAAAATCTTTCATCAAACTTATTTTCGCCCCGATAATCTCGTGATTAGTATTTGTGGACGAATTACGGTCAATGAGGTACTCTCTTTGGTGAAACAAGAGTGGGGCGATTGGACAATTCCTGCCGATCCGATTCCCCCATTAGTGTTTCCGTCTATTTCCTCTAGGGAGAGTCCTCCTCCCATCATTCAAGCTCAAGAAACTCAACAATCTATTGTGATGGTAGGCTATTGGGGTGCATCTGTTTGCAGTCGAGATTATGCTGCCTTAAAACTGCTGAATACCTATCTGGGGAATGGCTTATCTAGTCGTTTATTTGTCCAGTTGCGAGAAAAACGTGGATTGGCTTATGATGTTTCTGCCCTGTATCCCACTCGTCAAGATCTCTCCCAATTTGTGGTGTACATGGGAACGGCTCCTAGTAATACGGAAATTGCCTTAAATTCTCTGCAAGGGGAGGTGGAGCGCTTGACGAAGGTTACTTTGACTCCTGAAGAGTTAACCACGAGCCAAAATAAATTGTTGGGTCAATATGCTTTGGGAAAACAGAGTAATGCTCAGATTGCTCAGGTGTTGGGATGGTATGAAACAATTGGTTTGGGGATTGATTTCGATCACCACTTTCAGGAAGCGATCGCGGCGGTTACTATTGATGATATATTGGCGATCGCTCAAACTTATTTCACTGCTCCCTACATCTCTATTGTTGGCCCAGAGGAGGTGGTTAAATTCCTCTTTCCTGAATCTGATTAAATTCACGCGGGAACCTCACAGATTCAGTTCCGCTAAACCTAGATACTCAATCCCTTCTGGGGTAATCTCAAATCGACACGGAAGAATTTCTACCCCTTGGGCGATCGCTTTTTTCAGCAATTCAGCGTACACTGGATCGGCACTCTCCCCAGGGGCAAATTTTTCACAATCTCCTCGATTAATAAAATAGAGCATCACCGCCCGTGATTGTGGCGGTAACGCCATCAACTCCCACAGATGTTTTTGGCCTCGCTCAGTCACTGTATCTGGAAATAAAGCCACTCTATTTTTCGCCCAAGTGGTATTTTTCACTTCCACATAAATGGGGATATTTCCCGTCAGCACAAAATCAACACGACTACGCCGATCTTGACCATAAACTACTTCTGTTTTAATGGTTTCATAGTTAGTTAACTCTGGAAAAACTCTCTGCTCCAATGCCAATCTGAGCACACGATTTGGTAAACTCGTGTTGACTCCCACCCAAATCGGTTCCGGTTGACATAGTTGAATCATTTCCCAAGTATAGGCTAACTTTCGCTGGGGATTATTCTGGTAAGATACTTGTACCGGCGCTCCTAATATACACACATCAACCATTGGCCCAGTATTGGCACAATGGGCTGTAATAGTTTGTCCCGTTGCTAACTCAATTTCAGCTAAGAAACGCTTGTATCGCCGTTTGAGAATTCCGGCATATAACGGGGGATATTCGTATCGCCAAACTGTCATCCGAATTGGAATTCCATCTCTTTTTTTAAAATCAAGCTGATCATTATAGACGAGAATTAGCACGGGTGTCAATAAAATTTATGCCCAGAGAGAAAATCTCTGCCATTAACGTTGATGCTCTCATCCCCTCTGCTCTCAAACAGGGAGCGGGAGAGACAATATTTCATCGAACTCACATCCAATTGGTACAATGGTGGTGGAGTTGTTCCCAAAATGGTCAATAAGTCCCCATTGAGGTAATATAAATCATGAGTGAACCCGATCTGAACCCACAACCGACCATCGTGGAAGTGAGCGCGGAAACCAAAGCCATGGTGGAAGAAGATGAAGGGCTGAAAAATGCCACCGAAAAAGTGAGAAATGAAACCATGGCTCTGATTGAAGCGATTAAAACTCGTGCCCAATTAGAATTACACAAAGCAGGAACCTATACCCTCGAAACCTATCTTACCTCAGTTAAAAAAGCTAAAGAAGCTTTAGAACAAGAAAAGCTATTTGATCCAGAGCGGATTGAAAATTCGATTAAGTTGCTGCAAAAAGACGCAGAAACTAATTGGGAAAAGATCGTAAAACAAGCCCAAGATTTTGGCGATCGCCTTTCAGAAGCGGCTTTAGCCGCTTGGGAAATTTTGACGGCTCCTCGCCATTCTGATTCAGACTCTTAATGGCGCAGCATTAACGTTAGTTTTAACTGTAACTCACACCAGCTTGCGCCGTTGGCTGCATTGAGCCATCGCCCTAGCAGTGTTTCACCAACGGCTCTGTCTAAGAGTTATAGTCATTTCAGATCAGAATGAGATAACCCCTGAGAGTTGCCCTCTATTCGCCTTTCATGTAGGCGATCGCCGATACCCCTTTCTCCCCAATAAGGAGAAAGGGAAGTAAGATGCTTTTTGGCTCCAACTCTCCCCTCTCCCTCCCTGGGGCGGCGGTGAGGATTTTAGAGAGGTTTAACCCAAAAAACCTTCTCATTCCTAATTGAAATGACTATAGATTCCCAATTGAGATTCCATCTGAACGATCGCTGGGTTGCTCTCCAACCAACTGTTGGTGAGTTGTGATAGGGGTGCTTGGGCGATCGCGATCGCCACAGTTACCATCAGGGATTCTATCACCATCGATACCGATAAACTTCTTGGTTTCATAGCCTTGCCCTCACCCGTGCCAGTTGCGATTTAGAACAGCGACACCCTTATCAACGGCTTTTTTTAGCCTAATTTTACTTTACCGAGTTTTGCCTACTCATTCATCCAGGAAATTACTTGATTTTGACATTTTTTTGAAGCTATCCCAGTTATTTTACTGATTATTTTGTCTAAACAAGATATTCTGCACTCTCCGTACTTTCCAGGAACTGGGTTTTTATATCCTCCTTGCCCTTGTCTATCCCCCCCCAGGGGATGTTACTCTAGAGACTGTTAATCAACTAAGGAAATGTACCGTGGTTACCACTTCTGAAAAACAGTCTCAACAACAGTCGCTTCACGATACTCCTGGGGAGTCGCTTCGCGATCGCCAAGCCTCTCGCGTTGCCGTCCTGCTCATGGGATATGGTGAAGTAGAAAGTTATGATGACTTTGCCAACTATAATGAACAAGCACTCAACCTGCTGACTGCCAAATTTGCGCCGGTGCCCGCCTGGATTTATCCCCCTCTTGCCAAACTGCTGGCAATATTTGACTTTCACGAGTGGAATCACCAGCATGGTCATTTTATCTCTCCCCATAATGCCATCTTTGAGAAGCAGCGCGCAGGGATTGAGCAGTATTTACAGCAAACATGGGGCGATCGCGTTAAAGTATTCAAAGCCTTTAACTTTTGTGCTCCCTTCCTGCCCCATCAAGTATTAGCGGAAATTAAAGCCGAAGGCTTCGACAAACTCCTGATCTATCCCCTATTAGTGGTTGACTCTATTTTCACTAGTGGCATTGCGATCGAGCAAGTCAATCAAGCCCTCGCTCAAGAAAAATCGACTCCCCATTGGGTAACTGGAGAGCGTTATATTCCTTCCTTCTATAACCAACCGGCTTACATTAAGCTGATGGCTCAATTAGTAGAAGCAAAAATCGCCCATGAATTGCAAGATTCCTGCTTACCTTCTCAAACCGCAATTGTGCTCATGAACCACGGTTGTCCTCACAAAGCCAAAGGATTTACCTCTGGAATCACCGAAAGCCAAAGCCTCTATGAATCAGTTCGAGAAGAATTAATTGACAAATATCCCCTCATTTCCATCGGCTGGCTCAACCATGATACTCCTTTGATCGAATGGACTCAACCCCCTGTTAAACTCGCCGCCGAAAACCTGATTAAACTCGGCGCTAAGGCGATTCTGTTTATGCCGATTGGGTTTGTCACAGAAAACCACGAAACCCTGTTAGATGTTGCTCATATTATTGAAGCTTTGCAGCGCCAGCATCCAGAAATTACCTATATCCAAATGGAATGTGCTAACGATCATCCAGAGTTTCTCAAAATGGCAGCAGATTGGGCAAATCCTCACTTAGAAAATCTGTTTTCTCAAGAGGCTTTAGTGGTGAATTCTGCGAGAATAGCAACTACTACGCACTCCCACCATCATCACCATCATCACCACGATCCTCATCACCATCATCACGAAACAATGCCACCCGTTGGGGACGTTTAGCCAGGAAAATGGAGAGGGGAGGGGCTAGAGAACGTAAGTAGGAGCATCGCCAAGGAGGGATTAGACATCAAGACCAAACCAGCTTTTCCCATAATACCAGCCCTGAGTCTGGCTAGGTCTTGAGGGCCGTATGTAAAAACCGCATATAAGACTATTTGAATTGGCAATAGATAGCAATATTTTGTAACGTTAGTCACGAAATCTTAGATTTTTTATCTCTACCCTACAAAGGGAGTAAGGCAAACGCCCCCTTCCAAGGAGATTGACCAATCCATGTCTAACTTTTCGCGACGCAAATTTCTACTCACGGCTGGAGCTACTACCACCAGTGCCTTGCTCTTGCATAGCTGTGGTGGCACTTCCAGCGCTCCTGAAGCAACTAGCAGCCCTTCCCCCTCTGCTGCGACTCCCTCGAGTGCCTCCCCCTCTCCTACCGCTGCCCTGGAAACCCCAGAAGTAACTAGTGCGATTTTAGGCTTTATTGCTCTCACCGACTCTGCCCCCCTAATTATTGCCAAAGAAAAAGGGATATTTGCCAAGTATGGAATGCCAGAGGTACAGGTTGTCAAACAAGCCTCTTGGGGTACCACTCGTGATAACCTCGTCCTCGGTTCTGCCGGGGGCGGTATTGATGGGGCACATATCCTCACGCCTATGCCTTACTTGATTTCCACGGGTAAGGTTACTGATGGTAAACCGGTGCCGATGTATATTCTGGCCCGGCTGAATACGAATGGGCAAGGGATTCAAATTGCTAATACTTACAAGGATCTGAAGGTGAGTCTGGATAGCTCTCCCCTCAAAGGGGTCTTTGCGCAAGCGAAAGCGAATAACAAAGATATTAAAGTGGCGATGACTTTCCCTGGGGGTACTCATGATGTGTGGCTCCGCTATTGGTTAGCGGCGGGTGGTATTGATCCTGATGCTGATGTGTCCACGATTGTGGTTCCTCCGCCGCAAATGGTGGCGAATGTGAAAACGGGTACGATGGAGGCTTTT
Source organism: uncultured bacterium (assembly GCA_964616725.1). Classification (GTDB taxonomy): domain Bacteria; phylum Cyanobacteriota; class Cyanobacteriia; order Cyanobacteriales; family Desertifilaceae; genus Roseofilum. The sequence goes on along the minus strand of CAZTRW010000001.1, from coordinate 43,425 downwards.
TGCGTGGGTGAACCTTGGCCGTTGCAAACGGTGAATCAAGAGGTTGGTTATGGGGCGTTAACTACTGGGGAGTTGTGGAAAGATCATCCGGAAAAGGCTTTGGGAATGCGTGCGGATTGGGTGGATAAATATCCGAAGGCGGCTAAAGCGTTGTTGATGGCGGTTTTGGAGGCTCAGCAATGGTGTGATTTGGATGTGAATAAGCCGGAAATGTGTCAGATTTTGGCGAAACGGGAATGGTTTAAGGTTCCGTATGAGGATATTATCGATCGCTCTCTGGGTAAGTTCAATTTTGGGGTGCGAGAGATGGAAAACCAGGATTTGATGCAAAAATACTGGCGCGATTTTGCTTCCTATCCTTTTAAGAGCCATGATCTCTGGTTCCTGACTGAGAATATCCGCTGGGGTATGTTAGATCCGACGCTGGATACTAAGGCTTTGGTTGATCAGGTGAATCGTGAGGATCTGTGGCGGGAGGCTGCGGCAGCGCTGGGGGTTTCAGCGGCTGATATTCCCAGTAGTCCGTCGCGGGGTGTGGAGACGTTCTTTGATGGTAAGTCTTTTGACCCTGAGAATCCTCAAGCTTATCTAGATTCGTTAGACATTAAGAAGGTCTAGCTTTTTCTCTTTACTCTATTTTCCTTTTTTCTGTTTTATGACTCTTTCTTCTTCTTCTCGTGGCCGATCGCGTCGCTTTCCTGGGGCGGTGTTGTTGGTATGGTTTTCTGAAAATACGCGCCAGTTTTTTGTGTCGGCGATCGCGCTTTTGATTACTTTAACGCTTTGGCAACTGCTGTGTGCGAGTCCACAAGCTCCTTTACCTGGCCCGATTAAGGTTCTGCAAGATACGTGGGATTTGATTATTAATCCTTTCTTTGATAATGGGGGTACTGATAAGGGTTTGTTTTGGCAGATTCTGGCGAGTTTACGGCGGGTGGCGATCGGTTTTTCTTTATCGGCGATCGCGGGGATTGCTCTCGGTATGGCTATTGGGTGTAGCAGTTTACTCTATGATGCCCTAGACCCTATGTTCCAAGTGTTGCGTACTGTCCCACCTCTGGCGTGGTTGCCTATTTCTTTGGCGGCTTTTAGTAACAGTGAACCTTCTGCCATTTTCGTGATTTTTATTACGGCTATTTGGCCGATCATTATCAATACGGCGGTGGGTGTGCAACGCATTCCCCAGGACTATAAAAATGTGGCGCGTGTTTTGCAGTTGTCCGGAAAGGATTATTTCTTTGAGGTGCTTTTTCCAGCTACTGTGCCCTATATTTTTACGGGGTTAAGAATTGGGGTGGGTCTTTCTTGGTTGGCGATCGTGGCAGCGGAGATGCTGATTGGGGGTGTGGGTATCGGCTTTTTCATCTGGGATGCTTGGAATAGTTCTCTGATTAGTGAGATTATTCTGGCGCTGGTCTATGTGGGTGTTGTCGGCTTGCTCCTTGATAAGTTGGTGGTTTTTATTGCCAACCGGATTGTCCCCGGTGAACCTTCTTAATCTGAGTTCACTCTTTACTTATTTGCTATCATCATGAACAACTTTGTTGAGATTGACCACTTAGATAAGGTGTTTCCTTTACCGAATGGGGATCCCTATGTGGCTCTGAAAAACATTAATTTCTCTATCGAGAAAGGTGAATTTATCTCGTTAATCGGTCATTCTGGCTGTGGTAAGTCTACTTTATTACGGATTGTGGCGGGTTTAGATCGTGCCTCTAGCGGCGGTGTGGTTTTGGACGGGAAAGAGGTGGTGCGACCGGGGCCGGATCGGATGGTGGTTTTCCAAAATTATTCTTTGCTCCCGTGGAAAACGGTGTTTCAAAATGTGGCTTTAGCGGTGGATGCGGTGATGCAACATCTGCCGACGGGTGAGCGGCGTGAGGTGATTAACCAACATATTGACTGGGTAGGCTTGCACCCTGCTAAGCATAAGTTCCCGCATGAGTTGTCTGGGGGGATGAAGCAACGGGTGGCGATCGCCCGCGCTCTAGCGATTCGCCCCAAATTGTTACTTTTAGACGAACCTTTTGGTGCTCTGGATGCGCTCACGCGCGCTAGCTTGCAAGAGCGCCTGATGCAAATCTGCGAAGAAAGCCATGCTACCTGTATCATGGTTACCCATGATGTGGATGAGGCTTTATTGTTAAGCGATCGGATTGTCATGCTCACCAATGGGCCAGAATCGCGGGTGGGTAGAATCCTCGATGTTCCCCTCCCCCGCCCTCGCCAACGCCTAGAAGTGGTCAATCATCCGAGTTACTACGGACTACGCAACGATATTATCTATTTTCTCAACCAACAAAAACGGGCGAAACGCCGACAAGCTATCCCGGCGGCGGCGGTGGTGACCTCTGGACTGAAAAAGCCGCTGGAAATAGGTTTTATTCCGCTTACGGATTGTGCCCCTCTCATTGTGGCGCAAGAAAAAGGGTTTTTCAAAAAACAGGGTCTCGAACAGGTTACTCTCAGTCGAGAACCAAGTTGGGCGGCGATCGCTGAGGGGGTAATCAACCGCCGCCTTGATGCGGCCCAAATGGTGGCGGGGATGCCCATTGCCCTCACTCTAGGGTTGGGCAAGCAACCTCCTGTCAGCATTGTTACTGCTCTGGTTCTCAGTCGCGGCGGCAATGCGATTACCCTGAGCAAAAAACTCTATCAACAGGGCGTAAGAACCCTAGCAGACCTCAAAGCGGCTTTCTTGGCTACGCCGGATCGACCCCACACCTTGGGCGTGGTTCATCCAGCTTCGATGCATAATCTCCTGTTGCGCCATTGGTTGGCCTGTGGGGGCATTGATCCGGATGGCGATCTCAACCTCAGTGTAATTTCCCCTCCCCAAATGGTCTCTAACCTCAAGGCGGGTAACATTGAAGGGTACTGTGTGGGTGAGCCGTGGAACTCTCGTGCTGTCCATGAGGATTTAGGCTTTGCGATCGCGACTAGCTTAGACCTGTGGCCGAGTCATCCCGAAAAAGTATTCGGAATGCGGGAAGACTATGCCAACGAGCACCCAGATATCCACCTGGCTCTGCTGAAAGCTCTCTTAGAAGCCTGTGAGTATTGTGACGATCCCCGTCATCGCCCAGAAATCCTCGATCTCCTTTGCCTGCCGGAATATGTGGGTAGCGATCGCGTCTATACCGCTCCGGGTTTCCTGGAGCCTTACCTGCGAGAAAAAGGGGGAGAATCAGAAAAGTTGCCCTCTATCAACCGATTTTTCTTTGATCGCTCCAACTGTCCCAACCGAGGAGAAGCGCTCTGGATCATGAACCAACTGGCTCGTTGGGGCATCACTCCCTTCCCCAGAAACTGGGTAGATGCTTTGCAACGGATTCGCCGTTTGGATCTATTCAGCCGGGCAGCACGAGACTTGGGATTGCCAGACGTAGAGCCAACTCCTAAACCCTTCTCTGTGTTTGATCAGACCCTATTTGATCCTAATAACCCCTTAGACTACTTGTACCAATTGCCGATCAAGCGGGATCTGCGTATTGAAGAAGTGAACCTCGATGGTTCCAGACAAGCCGCTTAAGGTCTATTTTCAGCCCCCTATCCTCTTCTCCTGCCATGCCCCCTCTTTCTTCCATTCCTCTATCTCATTCCATGCTTACCCAGCCCTTGCTGTCAGTTCAGAATATCTCTAAGATTTATCCCACCCCAAATGGCCCTTATCCTGTGATTGAAAATCTGGATCTGGCAGTACAGGAAGGAGAATTTATTACCCTCATTGGCCATTCAGGCTGTGGCAAATCCACCTTACTAAATATGGTGGCGGGGTTTATCCAACCCACTTTAGGAGCCATTTATCTCGGCGATCGCCCCATTACCCAACCGGGACCGGATCGGATGATGGTGTTCCAAAATTATTCCCTACTCCCCTGGAAAACGGCTCTAGAAAATGTGTGGCTAGGGGTTCACGCCACCTTTAAGCGCAAATCTCAACGGGAAAAGTTGGCCATTGCCCAGGAATATTTGGCCATGGTTGGCTTGAGTGACGCGGCTCATAAGCGCCCCCATGAGTTGTCTGGGGGGATGAAGCAACGGGTGGCGATCGCCCGCGCCTTAGCCATGAGTCCTCGTATGCTCTTATTAGACGAGCCATTTGGCGCTCTCGATGCCATTACCAAAGAAGAACTCCAGGAAGAATTGCTCACTATTTGGCAAAACAATCGCTGCACAGTGCTGATGATTACCCATGATATCGATGAGGCGTTGTTTTTAGCCGATCGCCTGGTGATGATGACCAATGGGCCATCCGCCACCATTGGTGATATTATTGATATTCCTTTCCCTCGACCGCGCGATCGCGCTCGCATTATGGAAGACCCTCGTTTCTACGAATTGCGAAACTACGCCCTCGATTTCCTCTATCGTCGCTTCGCCCACGAAGATGTCTAAATCTGAGTATGTCATAAAACCCAATTTGGTAAGATAATGGCCGACGAAACCCCCATCGCAGCCTCATGACCCTAACCTTCACCAACACCCTTACCCGCCAAAAACAATCCTTTCAGTCCCTAGAACCGGGTAAAGTGCGGATCTACTGTTGTGGAGTTACGGTTTACGACTACTGCCACCTCGGCCATGCACGCTCCTACATTGCTTGGGATACCCTCCGCCGCTATCTACAATGGCGAGGGTATCAAGTGCGATACGTGCAAAACTTTACCGACATTGACGATAAAATCCTGAAGCGGGCCCGCGAAACCGGCTCCACTATGGCAGCCGTGGCTGAAAAATTTACCCAAGCCTATTTTGAGGATATGGCTCGCCTCAACATCCTACCAGCCGATCAATATCCCAAGGTCACCCATAGTCTTAATGGCATTGTGCGCCTGATTCATGAATTAGAAGTCAAAGGCTATGCCTATGCCTGTGAAGGAGATGTCTATTACCAAGTGCGCCAGTTCCCCGACTACGGCAAGCTTTCGGGACGCAAGTTTGATCAGATGCAAGCGGGCGCTTCAGGCCGAGTGGAAGGGGATGGGGAAGAAACCAAGAAAAAAGATCCCTTTGATTTTGCTCTCTGGAAAGGTGCTAAGCCTGATGAACCAAGTTGGGATTCTCCCTGGGGAAAGGGCCGTCCGGGATGGCATATTGAATGTTCGGCGATGGTACGCCATACTTTAGGGGAAACTATCGATATTCATTGTGGCGGCGCAGATTTGGTGTTTCCCCACCATGAAAATGAGGTGGCTCAGTCAGAGGCGGTGACGGGGAAACCTTTAGCTCACTATTGGTTGCACAATGGGTTTGTGACGGTGAATGGGGAGAAGATGTCCAAGTCCTTGGGTAATTTTACGACGATTCGGGATTTGCTCGATAGTGAAGGGGGGCCGGAACCAATGGCGCTGCGGTTGTTTGTGCTTCAGGCCCAATATCGTAAGCCGATTGATTTTACCTCAGAGGCGATCGCCTCGGCTCAAAATGCTTGGCAGACTCTCCAAGAGGCTCTCTCCTGGGGTAGGAAATTGGCAGATCTTTGGGGAGGAGAGTTACAACCAATCGCTCCCAGGGAGAAGTTGTCTCCTGAGAGTGTAGAGGCTTTTGAATTAGCCATGGATGATGATTTGAATACAGCCGCGGCCTTAGCGGTATTATTTGAGTTGGCGAAAGGTTTAAATCGAGAAAGAAATCGCTGGATTCATGAAGGGAAAACCGAGGTTGATCCCCCTCAGCTATATCAGCAGTGGCAAACGTTAGTTACCTTATCTCAAGTGTTGGGATTAGAACTGTTATCTACTCCAGAAACTGAGTCTGTACAGACTCAATTAAGCAATGAGGAAATTGAAGCGGCGATCGCCGCCCGCCAAACTGCCCGTCAGTCCAAAAATTTTGCTGAAGCCGATCGCATTCGGAACCACCTCCAAAGCTTGGGGGTTACCCTGATCGATCAACCAGGGGGACTCACTCAATGGCACCGTAATTAATCACCATCAGCGCCTAACCTGATTTCATTTTCTATGCGCCAAAACACGATTACATTTTCCTTCTCGACGGTTTTTATCATCTTACTGTCTGTCCTGCTGATGATCCTCTTCTGGCAATTACGAGGATTAGTGGTATTGTTGATGATTTCCATTGTACTGGCGGCCTCCATTGCCCCTCTAGTGGATGCAGCGGCAAACCTCCGTATTCCCCGATGGCTAGGAGTGATTTTAGTTTATCTGACATTGTTGTTTGGCTTAACAGGATTGGGCTTACTGATTGGCCCAACAGTATTTCAGCAGATTGAACGTCTGCTACAAAAATTACCATCTTATATAGAAATTCTGTCTCGATTAGCCACGGATGCGATCGACAATTGGATCAGTACCCCTCCAGAGTTATTTAACCTGATTGACATTCAACAAGTCACCAGTTGGCTAATTCGTTCTAGCCAGCAATTAGTATTACGTTCCTATAGCATTACTCGCGGCATTATTGGGGGAGTCTTTAGCCTGATTTTATCCCTGTTTATCTCTGGTTACATGGTGGCAGATAGCCAAACTTTAATTCAAAGCTTGGTGCGGTTGTTTCCAGAACCCTGGGCAGAAAAAATTGCGGCTCAAATTCCCACCATTAGTTATCGGATGGGCAGTTATATTCGGGGGAGATTATTGGTGTCGTTTATTCTGGGTATGGCGACTACCTTGGGATTAGGTATTTTGGGATTAAGGGAATTTTCCCTAGGGTTAGGGGTAATTGCGGGAGTGACGAATTTAATTCCATTTATTGGGCCAGTGTTGGGGGCAGTTCCTGCTTTAATTGTAGCGATCGCCTCTGGAGGCTGGACATTTCTGTGGGTACTGATCTTCTTTGTGATTATTCAAAACCTAGAAACCTATGTTCTCGATCCCTTCCTCGTTGGATCATCCGTAGGAGTGCATCCTCTCTATCAACTATTAGCCGTATTAGGCGGTACTCAAGTGTTAGGCATTATTGGAGCCTTGATTGTGCCGCCTTGGGTAGCCGGAGGCGCAACCCTCTTAGAAAATCTGTATATTCAACCTAAATTAGCAGCAGAGCAAGCGCAAAAACTGGTAGCTTCAGATCCAGAAAACTTAAGTGGAGGATAACAGAGAGGAGTGGGGAGAGCCGCACAGAGGTAATAAGGGAGGATAAGAGCCGCAATGAATAGTCGAAAGTTCATCGCTGAGTTTAATTTTTCCTTGCATCACTGATCGCAGCAACCGATTGACAGAGCGTTGATCTTCTTCAGGTAGGGTTTCATCTAGGGCAGCAGCCATGAGACCATAGCGATCGGCAAGTGTCAAAGTCCCTGTTTCTCGTGCAGAAACTAGAATCTCGGAGATAGCCCCAGGCAGGAGTTGATGTTTGGGTAACATAAATTAGTCAAAACACGAGTCCTATAGTTTCACTATGAGCGATCAAAATAGTTTTAGCCGTGATCAACTCCCCTCGCTAATGTGACTTAAATCACACGAAATTCCCTTCTACGGAGAAAACTTGGTGTCCTCTGTGTCTTTGTGGTGAGAATGCTCTCCTTACCAGGGTAAGACAGTACCATCCCAAGAGAAAAAATGACCTTTATCTTTATCCTCTAACTGGTTAATAATCTCCCAAAGCTGGTTAACGCTACGATCAACAGAGAATAACTTTTCGGGAGGAACATTTCTTTGGAAGGGTTGGGAAAGGGGAGTATCGGTGGTGCCAGGATGTAGGAGCACAATGATGGTATGGGGACTTTTGCGTTGGTATTCGATCGCCACAGTACGCATGAACATATTTAACGCCGCTTTAGAGGCTCGGTAACCGTACCATCCGCCCATGTGATTATCGCCGATACTGCCAATTTTAGCAGATAGGGTAGCGAAAATACTGCGATCGCCATGATGGAACAGGGGCAACAGATGTTTTGCCAGCAGCACCGCTCCAATACTGTTAACTTGAAAGTAGCGCAATAGATGCTCAGAGTTAATTTGTTTGAGGCTTTTTTCTGGTTGTAACAATCCTTCGTAGAGAATCCCGACGGCATTAATCACTAAATGAAGTTTACTGGTGTGCTCTTGAATCTTTCCCAGAACTGCGGTAATCTGAGATTCGTCAGTAATATCCATTGGCAAGCAATGAAGACAATCCGGGTTACTCTCTTGCAAGTCTAACAGTTCAACCGCAGATTCAGGACGGCGATAGGTAGCGTAAATCCTGGATATCTGCTGATCAAGTAAGAGTTTTTTCACAAATCCTAAACCAATACCCCCGCTGCCCCCGATAATTAAAGCTTGGGCGGTATGAATGCCGTTTAATCCCATCATAGTGTTCTGGTTGAGTTGAAGGGGAAAGAGGGAATGGATCTCTTACCTCTTCTGATCTTTTTTGATTATGCCTGAAAGGTGGCCGTTTTGATGGAGTTTATAGCGATCGCCCTACAATTTCTTCAGCTAATCCGAATGATAAGGTCATTCCTGCCCCACCGAGGGCATTGACAAGGGTTACTCCTGGTTGGGGAGTCTCAATCCACTCGGTTTTCCCGGCTAACTTAGCATAAACGCCATGCCAAGTTTGGGCAATTTCTAAGGTGGGAACCTGTACCATAGATTGCAAATAGGCTAAGATATACTGATTAATTGCACTGCGATCGAAGGGATCGAGATTTAAGCCATATTCATGGGAATCTCCTAGGATTAATTCTCCTGTGGCATTTTGAGACATCATCACATGAATACCCCATTGAGGAAAGTGGGGAGTTTCTTGTTGAATACGGCTTTTGAGGGTTGGTAAAGAGGGGCAATGGCTGAAGGCACTATAATGGGTGAGGGTGAGTCCTCCACAGAGCGGTACGCCGATTTTAAACCCCTCTGGTTGAGGTACAGTTCGCATCATTTGTAGCTTGACTTTGGTTAAGCCACTGTTTTGATAAAGGGAGGGATAAAGGGTTTCAAAGTCTATGCCGCTACAGAGGAAAATGTGATGATTGGCTTGCCAGATTTCTGTGCCTGCGAGAATTTGGGGAAAGTTAATGGCGGTGACTGCTGTATTCCAGTGGATTTGTAGGGGATATGCTTGAGTAAGAAACAGAGGAATTTTGGCGATCGCTTCTCTGGGATCGACAATGACTTCTGTGGGACTCCACAAAGCACCCAGCAATTTTTTAGGATTAACGGCTGGACTTTTGGCGAATATTTTGTCTGGGGTGAGTAGTGCTATGCCGGGGCGATCTGTTGTATCGATAAATTCTTGTAACACGGCTAATTCATCTTCTCGATAAGCCAGATGTAAAGAGCCACAAGGATCAATAGCAATGCCTGCTTGGGCGGCAATTTCTAACCAAATGTCGCGAGAACGAAGGGCGCGATCGCTTAATTTTCCTTGGGGTTGACCAATGGGCCAAATCATGCCAAAATTGCGGATTGATGCCCCAACTGCTTGGGGATGGCGTTCAAAGATGACCACACTCAATCCTTTTTTCGCCGCTGCTAAACCATGGGCTAATCCCACAATTCCTGCCCCAATAATAATGACATCTGCCCTGTTCATGGCTCAATCATTTCCTTAATTTCCCATAAAGAATTGAGTAATCTATCGGGACCATAGGGTATGAGTTGTTCCTGGGTATGGGTGCCATAGGTTACTCCACAGCAAAAGCGGCAATGGGCATTTCTTCCGGCTTGAATATCTGAGGGGGTATCTCCAATGGCGATTACGGTTTGAGGATCTTTAATCCCCAATTGGTACATGGCTTTTTGAATCATATAAGGTGCTGGACGACCTTCTTGATTATAAATCTCTGAAGGGGTAATCGAAGCACTAATGATGGCATTTTCTGAACCGATATAGTTTTGATTTAAGCCCTGATCCCAGCCCAATCGCTGGAGAATAATATTGGTAACTTTACGATAAAATCCTGTATTCAAGGCAATTTTGATGCCTTGAAGTTTGAGCCATGCAAATACTTCTGCACAGTTGGCGATCGCTGCAACCGGCTCAGTGAGATAATGGTGCTCTAGAATCTCCGTAAACCGCTCGTAAGACTGGGCAACCTTTTGCGGGTAATCAGGATGATCTTTCCCTAACTGCTCACGCCAAAGGGTTTCAAAAACCAATCGCTTTGCCCATCCCATCATCGCAACGACTCGATCAGATGGGGCGGTTAATCCAGTTTGTGCTGCTGCCTGCAAAAAGCACTGCTCAACTTCCTTGTTATCTTTGACAGTGGTGCCAGCCATATCAAACACAACCAATTGAATCTTGGTCATAGTCGAGGGAGAATTAGGATGCCGAAGCAATTTTCTCCTATAGGTAGACTATTTTAAGTTAAGACAATCTAAAGTTTTGTCGAGTTTTGTCGGGACATTTTCTTAATAGATCGTTAACCAAACCATGACAAAAAAATAACTTGAAACAGAAGTTTTATCCAGTACAATGGCGAGGAAAATAGCTGGGCGATACTCCTACGGAGTCCCTGGGCGATACTCCTACGGAGTCGCTAGGCGATCGCGCTCCTCATCCTCCTAATTATGATAAAACCTACACTTCAACTTACAGGAGTCCCCCATGCACCTCAAACGTAAATGGATGAAATTTATTGCCACTTGTGTAGTAACTTTCTTCATGATATCTGTCGTTGCCGCCTGTTCTCAAACCACATCAAATAATACTGGTACTAGCCCCACTCCATCACCTGGAGCCTCTTCCGAACCACCAACCAGCGGCGAAGCTATTACCATTTACACAGCCCTAGAAGACGATCAACTCTCTGGATATTTGCCCCTATTTCAACAAAAACATCCCGATATTAAAGTCAATGTTGTCCGGGACTCAACCGGCATTGTCACCGCCAAACTATTAGCAGAAAAAGACAATCCCCAAGCCGATGTTGTCTGGGGATTAGCTGCTTCTAGTTTACTGGTTGCCGACCAACAAGGCCTATTAGAACCCTACGCTCCTCAAGGACTAGATCAAGTAAATCCCCGATTTAGAGATCAGCGCAATCCTCCCCATTGGGTAGGAATTGATGTGTGGATGTCTGCCTTTTGTGTCAACACCGTAGAACTAGAAAAAAACAATCTCCCCATGCCAAAATCCTGGGCAGATTTAACCGATCCTGTCTATCAAGGCAAAATCGTCATGTCTAACCCTGCCTCTTCAGGAACTGGGTTTCTTTCTGTCTCTGCCATTCTGCAATTGAAAGGCGAAGAAGAAGGATGGAAATATTTAGATAGTCTCCATCAAAACATTGCCCAATATATGCATTCTGGCTCCAAACCTTGCAAAGCCGCAGGTGCTGGAGAATATCCCATTGGCATTTCCTTTGGCTATCGTGCGGTTAAACAAAAAAGTGCTGGAGAACCGATTGAACCTGTCTTTCCGTCAGAAGGTTCAGGATGGGAGATAGAAGCCAATGCCTTGATTAAAAAAGACCCCATTAAGCCCGGCGCGAAAACCTTTTTAGATTGGGCAATTACGCCAGAGATTGCTAAAGAATATGCTAAAAGTTTTGCGGTGACTGCTGTTAAAACCGATGTGGCGATTCCAGAGGGGTTTCCTGCCGATCCCAATGCTCAACTGATTGAAAATGACTTTAATTGGGCAGCAGAAAATCGCGATCGCATTTTGGCAGAATGGGCAAAACGCTACGACTCCAAATCGGAACCGAAATCCTAATTACTCTATCATGAATTCCTCCCCCGAACCACCCACCACCCAATCTCCTAGCACCAGCGAGGACACCCGCCATCTCTCGGCGCTGTTAAATCAACCTGATGCTCCCGGCTCACTCCAACCCTATCTACAAATTGAGAATGTCCACAAAACCTTTGGGAGTTTTGTGGCTCTGAAAAATATCTATCTTGATGTTTATCCAGGAGAATTTGTATGTTTGCTTGGGCCAAGTGGATGTGGTAAAACTACTCTGCTACGCATTATTGCTGGACTCGAACAGCAAAGTAGTGGCAGGGTAATTCAAGGGGGTAAAGATGTATCTTGGTTACCTCCTTCGCAACGGGATTTTGGCATTGTTTTTCAATCCTATGCTCTTTTTCCCAATTTAACGGCGACCCAAAATATCGGTTATGGTTTGGAAAATAGCCAACTGCCGCGATCGCAAGTCCGTGCTAGAGTTGAAGAATTACTAGCCGTAGTGGGTTTAGAGGGGATGGGGCATAAATATCCAGCCCAGCTATCAGGAGGACAACAACAGCGGGTAGCTCTCGCTCGCGCCCTAGCCCAGTCCCCAGGGTTATTACTGCTAGATGAACCTTTGTCAGCTTTAGATGCTAAAGTCCGAGTAAGATTACGGACAGAATTGACCCAACTGCAAAAACGTTTAGGGGTAACCACTGTCATGGTAACTCATGACCAAGCAGAGGCCTTAGCCATGGCTGACCGTGTCGTGGTGATGGACAAAGGCTATATTGCTCAAGTGGGCACTCCCCACGCCGTCTATCAACAGCCCCACAGTCCCTTTGTGGCTGATTTTATCGGGGTGATGAATTTCTTACCTGCGAAAGTGATTGCTCCTCAGCAGGTACAATGTGGAGAGATTACCTTGAATGTGATTCAAACGCTGAATCAAACGATACCAGAGGTAACTCTGGCGATTCGCCCAGAGGATTTGTGCTTACTGGGAGAAGTAAATCATCTCGATCCAGAAGTGCTCTCGCGCCCAAATATCATTCAGGCTGAGGTGGAAGCTTTGGAATTTCAGGGTTCTAGCTATCTGGTTACCCTGAATCTCCCAGGAGAGGCTCAGGCGCAATTGGCGCAATTGATGATTGATGTCCCCATTCATGATGTCCGTCAATTGGATTTCCGTCGCCATGGCAGTCGTTTAGCGATTCAAATTCCCCCAGAGTTAATTCGGATTTTTGAGTAATTTTTATTTTTCTATTCTCCATGACTTCATCAAGTCCTTGGCAACGTTTCCATCAACAGTTTTTTTCCTCTCCTGCGTCGATGATGGTGACGCGGGAAGATTGGATGATGCGCGGTTTACTGGGGTTAGCTACCCTGTGGCTACTGATTGGGGTAGTGTTGCCTTTAATGCCTATTTTATCTCGTAGTTTTCTGGATAAGACGGGTAAGTGGGTAGGGTTAGATAACTATATCCAATATTTGACGACTCCTGCTTTGGCGGTTTCGCTGACGAATAGTTTGTATGTGGCGATCGCCAGTACCTTCATTTGCGTCATCCTAGCCTTTATCTTTGCCTATGCGATCGCACGCACCTGTATGATTGGCAAAGGAGTATTTCGCCTCTTGGGAATGTTACCCCTGTATATGCCTCCCATGGCTCATGCGATCGGTCTCATTTACCTGTTTGGTAACCAAGGCATCGTCACCACTGGATTCTTTGATACTTTGCCCGGTTGGAATATTAACCTCTATGGTGCCAACGGCATTATTCTCGGCGAAGTGCTCTATTGTTTTCCCCAAGCCCTCGTGATTTTACTGACCGCTTTAAGCTTAACCGATGCGCGACTGTACGAAGCTGCCGAATCCCTGCGCACCTCTGCCCTGCGTACCTTTTTAACCGTGACTTTACCGAGCGTCAAATATGGCTTAATTAGCGCTATTTTTGTTTGTTTTACCCTCGCCTTCACTGACTTTGGCGTGCCGAAAGTGGTAGGCGGAAATTTTAATGTTCTGGCGACTGATATCTATAAACAAGTGATTGGTCAGCAGAATTTTTCGATGGGGGCAACTATTAGTGTTTTTCTCCTCACTCCCACGGTGATTGCTTATATTGTCAATCGTATTATCCAACGCCAACAAACTGCCTTAGTCAGTGCCAAGTCAGTCCCTTTTCAACCCAAATCGAAACCCATTTTAGACTGGACATTATTTGCCTTTTGTGCCTTACTTACCCTAGCAGCATTAATTGTATTAGGAACCTTAATTTTTGCTTCTGTGATCAAAGTTTGGCCCTATAACTTCAGCCTGAGTGGGAGGCACTATAACTTTAATACGGTTGGTGGTGGGGGTTATGCAGCTTACTGGAACAGTATCACTATGTCCCTGTGGACAGCAGCAATTGGCACCATAGTTGTCTTTATCAGTGCTTATTTGATCGAAAAAAGTAAAGACTTACTGAGATGGCGATCGCTCAATTATTTCCTCTCCACCATTCCCCTCGCCTTACCCGGCTTAGTGCTCGGATTAGCCTACGTCTTTTTCTTCAATAACCCTACCTGGAACATCTTCGGCTTATCCCTTCCTAATCCCTTAAACTTCTTATACGGAACCTTGGGAATTCTTGTCCTCTGTAATATCATCCACTTTTACACGGTTTGCTTCCTCACCGCTAATACAACTCTCAAACAAATTGATCCCGAATTTGAAGCCGTCTCTGCTTCCCTAGGAGTCCCCTTCTATCAAACCTTCTGGCGAGTCACTGTTCCCCTTTCCTTACCCGCTATCTTAGAAATTGGCATTTACTATTTTGTCAATTCCATGATCACGGTGTCTGCGATTATTTTTCTTTATCCTCCCAATCTTCCCATCGCCGCTGTAGCGATTGTGAATATGGATGATGCGGGAGATATTGCCGCTGCTGCGGCTATGTCCACCTTAGTGGTTTGTACCAGTATTGGTGTAAAAATTATCTATTATTTTCTCACCCAAGGTTTACGCGATCGCACTCAAGCCTGGATGCAGCGTTGATATGATGATCACCCTTCCCGATCCTTCTCCATGGCCCACCTCCTTATCAGAGGCACAATTAATACAAGAGCAAGGGCGAAACCAGGTAATTGTCTGGGATACAGTAGGGAAAGTTGAGTGGGTGGCAGGAGTGGATGTGGGCTTTGAAAATCAAGGTAAAACCGCCAGAGCCGCCGTAGCCGTCCTCAGTTTTCCTAGCTTGGTGCTAGAAGAAACAGCGATCGCCATTTATCCCACAGCCTTTCCCTATATTCCCGGATTTCTCTCCTTTCGGGAAGTCCCCCCCATTTTAGCCGCCTTGCGCTCCCTCAAAACCCTCCCGGATTTAATCCTGTGCGATGGGCAAGGACTCGCTCACCCTCGCCGTTTTGGGTTAGCCTGTCACTTGGGAGTCCTCCTCGATTGTCCCACCATTGGAGTGGCGAAATCTCGGTTTATCGGTACTTACAAGAACTTAGCACCAGAGCGAGGCAGTTGGCAACCTCTCCAAGACAGAGAGGAAACCATTGGTGCGGTGTTGCGAACTCGTACTGGGGTAAACCCTCTCTATGTCTCTGTTGGTCATCGCATCAGTCTAGCCACAGCGATCGCCTATGTGTTAGCCTGTAGTCCCCAGTATCGCCTACCCGAAACCACTCGCATCGCCGACCGTTTAGCCTCCAATCGAATTTAGCCCCAAGGTGAACTACAATAGACCCAGGTTCAGTCATTGCCGCCTGAACTGCCCTGGGTTTCGGACTTCATCCGACAGGAAAGCGCTACTACATCAAACTTTATGGAACCAAATAACCCGTCTTTACGCTTGCAATTTAATCCGAATCGATCCTATATCCCCATTTCCTACGAGGATGCTGATGTGGGAGTCTGTACTCCTGAATTTGCTGCCAGTATTGTAGATACGATTAATCAGTCAGAAAAGTTGCGCCAGGAAAATGAAAAACTCTCTCAATACAATAAAACCTTAACTAAGGCCTTGAGAATGGCTTGTACAGACTTGGTTAAGCATGTAGGGGGAACTCCTGCCCAAGTTAACGAGATCTACAAGCAGTATGTAGAACGGTTTAAGCGTCCCGATCATGGCTCACGGGCAATTATGTTTATGTTGCGCGATCGCCAAGAACAACTCGATATTAGTGATAAAGAATTTGTCCGTTTTTGTGACTCCTATAAACTCTCGCCTCAAGATTTGCGAGATATTTATGGAGGTAAGGAAATTACGGATGAACAAGTGGGCGCGATCGCTCGGATTATTGGGCGATCGCCCAAAGAACTGATCCAAATTCGAGACGGATTTACCGATAATGAAATCTCTAAATTAGCTCGCATTCTAGGCACGAGCACTGAAGAACTCTCAGAATTATTTGAAAGCTAATGAGGAAGACTTTATGAACGATATGAACGATCCCCCCCCCAAGCAAGGTTTTGGACAATGGATTAGCTTTGCTGCCGATCGCTTTGGTTTTGCTGGTTTAGGATATATTTTAGGCGCAATCCTCGTGTTGGTAATTGGTTGGCTGGTTCATGCTTCCCAGAAAACCCCCCCATCTCCAGACCCTTCTCCGCCACCACAACAACAGTAGCAGAGGCAGGTTAATCTCAGGCAATTAGGCGATCGCATAAACTTCTTGCAACGCCTCTTGAGCCTCTTGGCGAAGTCCATCGGCAATCCGAAATAGTTCTAAACCTGTATGTAAATAATGATCGTCATAGTTTTGGGTAAACCAATAAAATTCTTCTAAACCATCGCTCACTTGATTGAGACAATAATAGAGATGGGCAGCAATACTAGCGACTGGATTAGGATTGGGTAGAGAACGAAAGCGTTTTTGAATCTGCTCTAGTTGAAAGTGACAGGTAGTGAGATAGGTTTGGAAATTAGCCAGTAATTCATCATCAAAGGGATCGGCGGAAAGAGCTTCAATTTCCGTTTCAATCGAATCAATCATTTGACCGAGGGTACTGCTCACCGGATAATACACTTGTTTGAGCCATTGCTGCCAGTGTTGATCCGGATCTAGAGGGGTTGAACGACGAGCTGATCTCTGTTTTTGCCGAGGTTGGGAGGCAGGGGGATCATAAAATTGGCGATCACAAACCCGACGACCGTCAGGATCGCTGAGGGTTTCATAGGCAAGATTGAGACGTACAATCTGTTCGCGATCGCCGAGATTGGGATTAACATCAGGATGATAGCGTTTCACCAAACGGCGATAAGCCTGATGGATTTGTGCTTGCGTCGCGGTTGGTTTTACCCCCAAAATTTCATAAGGATTTACATCTACCATATCAGTAACTAATCAGGAAACACTACCTCCCTAGGTTAGGATATCACAGAGAAAAGGGGCGTAGTAGACCAGAGAAACTGGAGAACCTCCCCCGTCCTTGTGCCTCAAACCTCTAAGTCTTGAAACAAGGGGGTACTCAAGTATCGCTCGCCAAAACTAGGCTGAATCATCACAATCAGGCGATCGCGGTTTTCTTCCCGTTGTGCCACCTGAATCGCTGCACACAAAGCCGCCCCCGTAGAGATTCCTGATAGCAACCCTTCCTCCCTGGCTAAACGGCGACTAAAGGCGATCGCCTCCTCGTCCCCAACCGTAATAATCTCATCAATTAAATCCACTCTCAACACTTCCGGAATAAATCCTGCACCAATCCCTTGAATTTTATGAGGTCCCGGTTGTCCCCCCGATAGCACCGGCGAGGTTTTCGGCTCCACCGCAATCATCTGTACCGTCCCCTTCTTCTGCTTCAGCACTTCTGCCACCCCCGTAATCGTGCCTCCAGTCCCCACACCAGCAACCACCATATCCACCATGCCATCAGTATCTAACCAAATTTCCTGGGCTGTAGTTTGTCGGTGAATCTGAGGATTCGCCGGATTTTGAAACTGCTGTAGCATATAAGCATTAGGCGTAGTATCCACCACTTCCAGTGCTCGCCGAATACATCCCCCCATCCCTTCCGAACCGGGTGTGAGAATTAACTCTGCACCATAGGCTTTTAACATTGCCCGTCGTTCCGCACTCATAGTTTCTGGCATCAGCAAAATTAACCGATACCCTCGCGCTGCGGCAACCATCGCCAAAGCAATCCCCGTATTTCCAGAAGTGGGTTCCACCAAAACCGTCTTATCGGGAGAAATCAACCCTTGTCGTTCAGCCGCATTAATCATATTGACCCCAATCCGATCTTTAACGGAAGAGGCTGGATTCATACTTTCGAGCTTTACCACAATTTCAGCCACACATCCCTCTGCGGGGGGTATTCGGTTTAAGCGAACCAAGGGAGTGCGCCCCACTAATTGGGTAATATCTTGTGCAATTTTCATGATCAATCTGGGAAACCATCAGAATTAGCGTTTGGCATTCTTTAGATTGTCCCAGATCTATGGAGAAGGGTCTAGAGTGGCGATCGCCAGGATCAAAAGCCGATCATTCCCTTTTTTTCACTGCCCCAGCAGGGGAACTACAGCGCTTAGCGCTGTTATGATGGACAGTACAACAATGAGTCAACCAGTTTTTTAAAGGTTTTCGGACTTCGTCCGACATGAACAGGATCAATCAACTTCAGAGCTACGGACAGAAGAACATCAATTATAGCACTGGTAGTAGGGGCAAAACCTCAGACAAAAGACACCACCGCATTTCTATAGGATTAAAATCGGGAGAATCAGGGAGATACAGCGCGAAGCGCTATTATGTTGAACTGAGAAGCAAAAGCGTCTTGCGAGATTTTCCGAATTGGTGTTACTGAGGAAGCGATCGCCCTGGGTTTTCACTTCTGTATTTCCCGTGCTATCCTATAGAAAGGTTGAATCTAATTCTTGTCAACTCAGAACAACTACACTTTATCCTTAAGGATAAGTTACTTCTCCCACGCAAAACCGTAAAGAAACTTGATATTTCTCTAGGGCACACCAGCCCACAGGCTAGATAGAGTCTGCCTTAGCTTGATGAGTATATGGTAATTTTAATTAATATAAACCCTTGATCGGGCAATTTTTTGTATCCCTGATTTACCTTAACCCGTGAGGATAACAGATTAGATTAAGTTAACGCCCCCCTGTATCTCCTGTATGGTCAGGTTTCCCATTATCAGGAGGTTCATAGCCTTTCAGCAACACAGCCAAAGGAGGGACGGCTTGATGAACTTCAGCCATCTCGTGAATGTTACCGTGCGTATTGGTTACTCCCCAGCTAGGTGAGGAGAAACTGGCGATCGCCAACAAACCACTTGCCAACATAACGGTCATATTTTCTAATGCCAAGACGGTTTCCATACTCATAACCCTAGCCTATTCGAGACTTACTTTCAATTATACTGGCAGTTTTACCGAATTTAAAACTGATTGTCAATCATCCCTTCGGCAAAATTCCGTGCATATACGGTTTTTTTTTTCAGAAGATTTTGTATTGTCTTTCTGAAAAACCGGGAGTTCTGCGCAGAAAACTCTGAGAATCTACGGAATTCTTCTCCTTTATTCTCACTTTATCGGGTTAAACCGGAGAAAATTGAGCTAAATTATAAAGAATTGTTAAAACTTTCGGCAAGAAACTGAGTTGATCTCAAGAAGCCAGAAGATAGCGATTTTTACCGGCAATTTTCGCTTGATACATGGCCTGATCGGCTGATTTAACGAGAGTTTCCAGGGTTTCCCCGTGATCGGGATAAAGACTAATCCCTAAGCTCAGAGTAATATGAAGTTGGCGATCGCCAATTATCAGAGGCTGAGTCACTGCCGCAATAATTTTTTCCGCCACTCGAATCGCCACAGATTCACTCGGAATTTCCGGTAAAATTACGGTAAACTCGTCCCCTCCCAATCGAGCCACCGTATCTGTCCCCCGCAAAGAATGCTTGAGTCGTTGAGCCACTTCTTTAATCACCACATCCCCCATATCATGGCCCAAGGAATCATTAATTTGCTTAAAGCCATCCAAATCCAGAAAAAACGTTGCCAGCATCTTCTCATGAGCGCGAGCAGACACCAAAGCCTCTTGGAGTTTTTCCTCAAACAACTTCCGGTTTGCCAAACCCGTCAGCGCATCATGATTCGCCAGATGACGCATCTGATCCTCAGAAAGGCGCAGTTCCGCATTATGTCGTTTCAACTCTTCCGCCAACCGCTGTAACTCCGCTTCCCGTTCCTTTTGCTGCGTAATATCTCGGATCACCCCCACCAAGAACAAATTCCCTCCAGAGTCTCGATGGAGGGATCTTTTCGTCGCGATTACTCGTCGAATGCCGCCTGCATCAGTAAACACTTCCTCCTGCTCTGTCGTTTGGTGGGTAATAAAAATCTGCTCATCTTGCTGCCAAAACCGCTCTGCTTCGGCTTGGGAAAACAATTCATATTCCGTTTTTTCGATCAGCACCTGAAGAGGATAACCAACCAAGTGAGCATAGGCTTGATTGAGCACAATCCAGCGATGGTTTTGATCCTTGACAAAAATGGGGTCAGCAATGGTGTTAATAATTCCTTGCAGAAACTCTGTGGATCGCTTGAGTTCCCCTTCTTGATAGGCAAAATGAGCTAAAATCATCACCGCAGCACCACCAAACCCCGCCACAGGAGGAATCACGGGAAACCACCAGCGATCAACAAACAGCATATAGCTTATAGTAATGAGCAATGCCATTGCTGATATAGACACCAGCAGAAACTGATAGGGAACTCGAAATTTCCACGCCAACACCGTTCCCAAACCAGACCAAGCAAAAATCCATAGCCCTTCCAGCAGATCGGGTAAACTTCTGATTAAGGTTTGTTGTCCCTGTGCGACATCGATAATAAAGCTAATCAAATTGGCTTGCGCTTCTACTCCTGGTACTTTTTCTGGGTGACTGTAGGGAATTTCCACAAAATCTTTGAGACTCACGGCTGTTAAGCCGATTAAGACGATGCGATCGCGAAATAACTCCTGACTTACTTTATTCTCCAAGACATCAGAAATCGAAACCGTGGTAAATGTATTCCGCGGGCCACGAAAATCAGCTAAAAATTGATACCCTTTATTATCGGCTTTTACATAACCGCCATCATGGGGTTGAAAGGGATAAAAAACCCCTTTTCCTAGCTGCAAGTATTGAGGATTAACCGGTGCGGGATTTTCTTGTATCTGTGACGGTTCTAGGTATTGAAGGGCAATTTGTAAAGCAAAACTTCTGTGCAAAACCTGATCGGCGTGTAGATACAGCAATCCTCGGCGCACCTTACTATCGACATCAAGAACCACATTATTAAACCCCACTTGAGTTTTCGGATCTAACACTGGAGGGGGAGGGACGCGAGGCGAAATTTGATCTTCAATGCGCTCTATACCGATCAAATTCGGTAATTGTTTCATCACGGCTTGTAATTGTTCATGACCAGGATTGATCGGGAGATCCCGGTACAAATCCAAACCAATCACACTCGGTTGACCTTGATGGATTTTTTGCAAGAGAGCCGCTAGGGTGCGATCGGGAATCTGAGAACCTAACTTTTGCAGATCAGGCTCATCAATACCAATAATCACAATCCGGTGATCCTTGGGTAACTGAGGACGCAGACGGATAAAAGCATCAAAGGCTAGTAATTCCAGGGATTGGAATAGACTCAAAGAACGTAGAGCCAGAATGACTAAAGTGATACCAGACGCTGTAAAAATGACTCGATGGCGATTAGAAAAACGGCGAGTCAGTTGAGTCCAAAAAGAATCAATGATATGGCTCACAGGCAAGGGCGGTAGTATTACCAATCAGGTACTTAAGAAAAAACTTAGTGTCCTTTCGGACTACGTCCGGCATGAATGTGTCTTTGGGGTAAAAACTCCCCCTGGGGGAAAATGCGAGTCTAGCTTGACCAGGGAGAAAGAGTTAAGGGTATTTGCATAGAGAGCAATCCTAGCAATCCCCATCACTGTGGTCGGAAATTACGGGGGCCTTGATAACCGGATAAATCAGCTAATTCGTTCAGGGACTTAGTTCCGGCGTGAAGTTGCCCCTTAATCTCCCAAGTGGGAAAGGCTTGCACTCCTGCGGCCTGGCATTGAGCCATCTGAGAGTTTACCCCATCGGCAGCACACTCAACATAGTTAATCAGATCAGCCGCTTCTTTGCCAAATAACTGCTTTTGCTCATGGCAATGGGGACACCAATAGGCTCCATATTCTTTCGCCCCAATTTGCTTGAGATGCTCGGCTAAGGCGATTTCAGCGGGCCCAGAGGGGGTGGTTACTAGAGGGGGAGTTCCTGGGGGAGTGGCGGCATTATTAGTGGCATTGTTGACACTACCATAGACTCCTAGAGTAGCGACTAGGGTAACCATTCCTACGGTGATGCCGGTAAAGGCGAGTTGTCCGATATCTTCCCAGGGATGGCCAATGATGGATAGGACGAATAAACTGAGGGACAAGCAGGCAGAAATTAGGCAATAGGGGCAGAAGGCCTCGATTTTAAAGGCCATCAGGTAGACAAGATAGGCGCTGCCTACTACCATGACGGTACTGGTGGTAAAGAGGAGAAATTGGGTCCATTGCTCTACGGTGAGTCGTCGTTCTTTTTGCTCATCCTGATTGAGGAATAAGGGTGCGATCGCCAGCATCACCATAGCGGTATAGCCTAAACAGCCAAACAGGGTAAGAGGCTGACCAAACACCATGGCATAGGGACTTCCTAACACCTGTTTACAGCCAGTGGTGGGACAGATAGCTTCTACTTGTCCTGCCAACTCTGCCCAAGTTAAAAAGGCAGTTTCGATCGCCCCTAAAGTGGCGATCGCTGCCATAATTGGTCGAGACCAACGATGAATCCAGGGAATAGAACGCCTACGTCTCATACTCTCATTCTGCGGTAAATGGGGATTACTATCTTTGATTGCAACACAAAAAGGCAAGAGTTGACCAATATCCCGCCCGGAATCCACCCCTTAAAACTGTAGCGAACCTGAATATCCCGACAATTCAGCCAGCTTTTCTAGAGATAAACTTCCCTCATATTTTTCTCCATTGATTACCCAAGTCGGATAGGCTCGAATTTCCGCTTGCTGACACACAGGAGCTTGAGGAGTATTCCGCCCATTCGGAGAACATTCCACATACACAGCCTGGGTAGGTGAGTAAAAAAAACGGGTCACCGCCTCTGCTCCAAATCGCTCTTTTTGAGACTGGCAATGGGGACACCAAGACGCGCCATACATTTTTGCCCCTAGTCGCTGGAGATGTTCCGCTAGAGCCAAACTAGCGGGGGTAGAAGGGGTATTAATTGGTTGAGGCGTGACGGTACCTTGAGCTTGGGCTGGCAAACTTTCTATTCCCAGGGGAGTAACAGGGCCAATGAGGGTCAATCCTCCCAGGGTCAAGCCTAGCCACCCAGAAACAAAAGAACGAATGTTTGTTTTTATCGCCATATTTTGATTCCTAAACTCTACTGATTGTGTTGAGATGGACTAGGATCGCCCAGTCAAAGTTTCTCCTCAGGAAAATGACGAGTTTTGAGACTGTGTTGAGCTGCTTCCACAAACCGATTGACTCGTGTCGGATCAATCGGTTGGTCAATTTGGCCGTGGCGCTTGAGAGCGCTGGCAATAATCACCCCATCCGCATTTTCCAGCAGGGAACCAATGTTATGCCAATCTGCGCCACTCCCGATGAATAGGGGGGTTGCCTGGGTGCATTGACGGGCGAGTTGGAGATCTTCTGGTTTAGGGGGAGTGCCCGTGGTTGGCCCGGAGAGGATAATGGCATCGGCTAGACCTCGGTCTATGGTTTCTTGAATGGTGGGGGTGAGCAGTTGATCGCCTAGGGGATAAGCGTGTTTGACGAGGACATCGGCAAAGATTTTTACGTCTGTGCCTAATTCGCGACGATAGCGGAGCAGTTCGTGGGCTCTGCCTTCGATTAAGCCTTGATCGGTGGCCATGATGCCGGTGAGGACGTTGACTCGAATGAAGGCGGCTTCTAGACAAGAGGCGATCGCCAAGGCACTATGAGCATCATTGCGTAAGACATTGACCCCAATGGGTAAGGTGACCAGATTTTTGAGCCGATCAACAATTAAGCTCATGGCACTAACCACTGCGGGATCAACTCGGTCTTTCGTAAAGGGCGCGTCAAAAAAGTTTTCTACAATGATGCCGTCTACGCCACCGGAGGCCAAGGCCGTTGCTTCTCGCTCAGCCCGGGCAATCACAGTGTTGAGATTTCCTCCCCACCGCGATGAGGTCGGTAGGGAGAGGAGATGAACGACACCAATAATGGGGTTTGGCGTTTGAAAAATCTTAGTTAAGTCCACCCGTTTTCTCTATCCGGACTTGTCAACAACTTCAATGGGACATGATCTCGCAATCTTGCTCCAATCGGTTGTTGACACAACACCGTATGATAATACCATAGGGTAAAACTTCTGCTGGATTCCTACAGAAGTTTTGCTCAGTGGCAGAGGAAGGGTATATGCTGGGTTATCTCAGGGGTATGGTAGCTGAGGTTCATCAGCGATCGCCTAACCGGGTGACTCTGGTTGTGGAGGTTCATGGGGTTGGGTATGAAATCCAAGTGACTAATCGGTGGGGTCAGAGTTTGTTGGAGACGAGTGGCTCGGAAGTTCAGGTGTTTACCCATTTGCTAGTGCGCGAAGAGCAGCCCTTACTCTATGGGTTTCCTTCGGCGGCAGAGCGAGATCTGTTTCGTCAGTTGGTGGGAGTCAGTGGCATTGGGTCTCAGTTGGCGATCGCCTTATTGGATACCTTGGGATTGACTGATTTAGTTCAGGCGATCGTCACAGGTAACATTAAACAACTGGTCAGAACTCCTGGCGTAGGCAGTAAAACAGCAGAACGGATTGCCCTAGAATTAAAAACCAAGTTAGCTCAATGGCGGCATACGTCAGGAACAGCTTTCCCCACGTCACCCGCCCTTCCATCTGCTTTGCAAGAAGATGTGGAAATGACCCTTTTGGCCTTAGGATATAGTCCCACAGAAATCACTCAAGCTTGGCAAGCGCTCAGTCAAAAGCCCGATCTCCAGAAGAGTCAAGATCCTGAAAACTGGATTAGAGAAGCTATTAGTTGGTTAAGTTAGTGAGATGCTCCCATGTCTACACCTATTAAATTGCCTAATTTTTTAATTATTGGCGTTCAAAAAGCGGGCACAACCTCTGTTTACAACTATCTCAAGCAGCACCCCCAGGTGTATATGAGCAAGATCAAAGAACCGAATTTTCTCGCCAGAGACCCACAGAGAACGGTTCCCCCTCGACCGACTCGATCTGCCCATCAAACTCGCATTGATACGTTTGAGAAATATTGTGACTTGTTTCAGGAAGTCACTGACCAGATTGCCATCGGAGAAGCCTCTGCCAACTACTTAGTCAATTATCGAATCGTCACTGAGCAAATTAAACGCTATATTCCTCACGCCAAACTGATAGCGATTTTACGAGACCCAGCGGAGCGGGCTTACTCAGATTATTTGATGAAGATTCGAGATGCGATCGGTAAATCCAGACCTTTATCCTGGCAAATTGTGCATAAAGGCAAGAAGTCTGATAATCTCAGAAAAGGCTTTTATTATGAACATCTCAGCTATTTTTATGAGCACTTTGATCGCCAGCAAATCCAAGTATTGTGGTACGAAGATCTCAAAAAAAATCCCCTAGAATTCATGCAAAAAATTTATGAGTTTATTGGAGTAGAAGTCACATTTCAGCCAGACACTTCTCGCCAAGCTCAGGTAGCCCAACTCCCCAAAAATCATACCCTCAATCAAATCCTCAAAACTCCCAATCCCCTACGCCAAACCACTGCAAAAATCCTGAATACCCTCTTGCCTACCGGCTGGGTGCGTAACCTCCGGCACACCTTAGTCAACTGGAATCAATCTCAAGAAAAAGTCCCTCCGCTCCCTAGCCACGAGCGGCAAGCTCTGATCGCCTTTTACCGAGACGATATTCTCAAGCTTCAGGAGTTGACTAACCGTGATCTTTCCCATTGGCTTCAGTAAAACCAAAATGTGCTATGCTATAAAATCGCTGAATTTTATGGATGCCTGCAAAACTTACCTATGAGTCTCACCCAAGCCCAAAAACATCAGATCATGGCTGAATACCAGCTTCACGAAACCGACACGGGTTCAGCCGATTTGCAAGTGGCTGTATTAACTGAACGGATCAATCGGTTAAGCAATCACTTAAAATCAAACAAGAAAGATTATTCTTCTCAGCGCGGTCTGATGAAAATGATCGGCCAGCGGAAACGTCTGTTAAGTTATATCAACCAACAAGACCAAGACCGCTACAAAACTTTGATTAGTCGTCTCAGTATTCGAGGCTAGTAGAACTGCCTATGTCCCCAGAACCCGATCGCCAGGGTGAAGCCGTTTCCTCAAAACGCTTACCGTTTGAACCCAAACCCAATCGCAAGAAAAACCGTCCTCCCAGCCCATCCGTCTCCCAAGAGACGCAACCCAAAGAAACTCAATCTCGGAAATCACCAGGATCAAAAAAGAGAACACCGATTCGCCCAGAAGATCGGGTGATTCCTGATGCGGTGAGCAAGCGCATGATGCGACGGATGGCCATTTTGTCTGGAGTCCCCACAGCCTTGGGAATTTTCACCTTTGTTGGCAGTTACTGGATTGTGACCCAAACAGATTGGGAGTTACCTAATATTGCCGTGGTTTTGGTGAGTATGGGGTGCTTTGGACTGGGGGTAGTAGGCTTGAGCTATGGGGTACTTTCTGCCTCTTGGGATGAAGAACGAGTAGGGTCATTGATCGGTTGGCAAGATTTTACTCAAAATTTAGGCAGAACGATCGCCGCGTGGCGATCGGTTAAATCTTCAGAATAGCCACCATATCATCATAAGTAGTCAGGATATAGACCATGATTGTCGTAATGAAAAGCGGTACACCCTCTGCCGAAATTGACCGAGTGGGTGAGGAACTGAGCACTTGGGGACTAAAACCCGAAAAAATTGTCGGCCAGCATAAAGTCGTGATTGGCTTAGTCGGAGATACGGCAGACCTAGACCGGGAGAGAATTCAAGAAATCAGTCCTTGGATTGAGTTAGTATTGCGCGTCGAACAACCCTTTAAGCGAGCCAGTCGGGAATTCCGCCACGGCCAAGCGTCTGAAGTGATTGTTGCTACTCCCAATGGCCCCGTTCCCTTTGGGGAGCATCATCCCTTAGTGGTAGTGGCCGGGCCTTGTTCGGTAGAAACGGAGGAAATGATTATTGAAACCGCCTTGCGCGTGAAAGCCGCAGGGGCTAAATTTTTACGGGGAGGAGCCTATAAGCCTCGCACTTCCCCCTATTCTTTCCAAGGCCACGGAGAAAGTGCCCTAGAATTACTGGCCGCAGCGCTAGCGAAGAGTGGTTTAGGGATTATTACAGAAATTATGGATACGGCAGATTTGCCAGCCGTGGCAGAGGTGGCTGATGTAATTCAGGTGGGGGCAAGAAATATGCAGAATTTTGCCCTTCTGAAAAAAGTCGGGGCCCAAGATAAGCCAGTATTGTTAAAGCGGGGAATGTCTGCCACCATTCAGGAATGGTTGATGGCGGCTGAGTATATTTTGGCAGGTGGCAATTCTCAGGTGATCCTCTGCGAACGGGGGATTCGGACATTTGATAGCCAATATACGAGGAATACCTTAGATCTATCTGTGGTTCCTGTGGTGCGTAGTTTAACGCATTTGCCAGTAATGATCGATCCGTCTCATGGTACAGGATGGTCTCAGTATGTACCAGCGATGGCGAAAGCGGCGATCGCCGTAGGCGCAGATTCCCTCATGATTGAAGTCCATCCTAACCCAGCCAAAGCGCTGTCAGACGGCCCTCAATCCCTCACTCCCGATCAATTCGATCAACTCATGCAAGAATTAGCCATAGTAGGTCGAGTAATGGAGCGCTGGCCCCAACCCGAAGCAGTTTTAGCTTAAATCTGAGATAGAGACGTTCCGACAGAACGTCTCTTATATTCAGCTGGTGGGTGCAGCTAACAGATGATGGTTCTAGGGTTTTCGCTCAATGATACCGCCACCGAGGAGGCGATCGCCATCATACCAAACCGCCGCTTGACCAGGAGTAACCCCAAACTGAGGTTGATCAAACCGCAACTCTACCCGATGCTCTAGCAAAGGAATCACCGTTACCGGCACAGGTTCAGCCCGATAGCGGATGCGAACTTCAGCACGCAGAGGTTCATCTGGGGGAGCAATAGAGACCCAATTAACGCGACTGGCAGTACAGTGAGGATCGGCCGCACTCTCACGAGTCCCCACAATCACGCGATTCATCACGGGATCGAGATCGACCACATACAAAGGTTCAGAATAGGCCACTCCTAACCCCCGTCGTTGACCAATGGTATAATGATGAATCCCTTGATGCTGCCCTAAGACTTTCCCCGTTTGATCAACAATATCGCCCGTTTTTGGGCTGATGTATTGATCCAAAAAGGACTGCATGGAGCCATAACTTTCCACCAGACATAAATCTTGGCTTTCGGGTTTATCTGCGGTTGTGAGGTTAAACTGAGCGGCGAGGCGACGAGTTTCCGTTTTGGGAGTTTCACCGAGGGGAAACAGAGTGGCAGTGAGAATCTCTTGGGAGAGATCGTACAGGAAATAGGACTGATCTTTTTGCAGATCGATCGCCTTTTTCAACTGATAACGTCCTAACTCTGGGTCAAACTCAACGCGAGCATAATGACCTGTGGCAATAAAATCGATATTCAGGTGCGATCGCGCATACCCAATCATCGGGCCAAACTTCACCGCCCGATTGCACTGAGAACACGGCAATGGCGTAATTCCTTCCCGATAACCCGCCACCAAATAATCCACAATCTCTTGCTGAAACACCTCACGACTATCCACAATATGGTGAGGAACTCCCAGTTGTTCACAAATCTTCGCGGCATCCACCATCCCCTCTGAGCAACACTGTCCCTTACCCTTCATCAACCACAGGGTTAACCCCACCACCTCATAGCCTTGATGATGGAGCACAGCAGCAGCAGTGGAACTATCTACCCCTCCGGAGAGTCCGACAACGACCTTTTTCATGGAAGTGACTCAGGAAATTCTCAACAAATGCCTAATTGTTGTGTACCCTTCTAAGGTAACACCTCCCCTAGGGTTAGGGGCCATATCATGCTCAGACAATGATGAATAGCAATAACCACTGTTCCATGATCTATCCGGGAGTGATTCTATTATCTGTAATTATCACTCTGGCTGCTAATGCTCAGTCTCCTTTGCCTCCTCCTTTGATTGAGGGACAGCCTCGTGAGGGGATGAGGACTCCTAATGTGGCTCCCACATTTCCCGGTAATGGGGATCAAGTTTATTTGGTTTATTGGCGAGGGAATCCGATGCAGTTGGAGGCGATTCGCCGTCTGGTTCCCACTGCAGTAATCCAACAGTATCAGGGGGAAACGGTGATTCAAGCGGGAATTTATCCCGATGAGTTAACTGCCTTTGAACAAGCGGAACGGCTACGACAACGAGGGTATCCTTTTGAGGTGGGAAGAACCAGTTTAGTGAATGATGGGGGGAGGGTGCGGGGACAATTTCCGCCGCTGCCACCAGGGAATTTTCCGGGGGGCACTGTGGAATATTGGGTGTTTGTGAATGGGAATTCGCCGTTATTGTTACAGCAGATTCAACAGGTTGTTCCTGATGCTTTTACGACGGAAATTGATGGTAGAAGGGCGATTCAAGCGGGAGCTTTTCGGGAGGAAGGGAATGCTAGAGAGCGTTTAAATCAGTTGCGATCGCGAGGAATTTTCGCCGAGGTGGTTACGATGTCAGGGGGACGAGTTGCCGCTGCTCCCGCTGGAGTTCCGGCTGTGGCTGAAAGGACTGGGATAACGGATCGGGGTTACTATGTGGTGATTCCTGGATCAGACGCTACTATTGATGCGATCGCTAATCGTGTGCGGCAGATTGTGCCGAATGCTAATGCGATCGCCAGGCGCTCTCGTCGCGGATCTCATGTGGCGATCGGCCCTTATCCTCACCGGAGTAAGGCTACAGAAATTAGCTTAGTCTTGCAGAATGCAGGCTTAACCAATGCACGAGTCTATTTTGGTCGTTAGGGGTCAACAGGGCCTACCTATTCTTTTCCGCTCTTCTGTTAAAATACCATTGCTATGAGACCACCCCATGATGATTTTTCTGGATCGGTTCAAGGTTGTTTGGGCCAACTGATGGCTTATTTAGTGATTACAGTCGTTCTCTTTTTTGTGGTCCTGTTCGTCTGTAGTTATTTCCATACAACCTTTACGACTGTTTTACTAGTCTGGTTAGGGTTAATGTTTTTTGTTTCTCTGATGTTTTTACTCAAAATGACGGAAGGGTAAGACAAAAAACAAGAGAAAGTTTGATGGCGTTGTATAGGTGATTCAATTAATCAGGAAAAAAATATGGGTCTGGGATTATTAATTGACGGTAAGTGGGTTCCGCAGCGAGAACAATCGGATCAGAAAGGACAGTTTCTGCGTCCTGAAACAACGTTTCGGCATAAAATTAGCGCTGGTAGTGAGAGCGAATTTAAGCCGGAACGCGGGCGCTATCATTTGTATATTTCTTGGGCTTGTCCTTGGGCCCATCGGACGGCTATTATGAGAAACTTAAAAGGACTAGAGTCAACGATTGGTTTGTCAGTAGTTGATCCGGAAATCGCTCAAAATGGTTGGGAGTTTTCCGCAAATCCTGGCTGTATTCCCGATACAGTAAATCAGGCTCAATATCTCTGGCAAATTTATCTGAAGGCTGACCCAAATTATAGTGGTCGGGTAACGGTTCCTGTATTATGGGATAAGAAAAACCAAACGATTGTCAATAATGAGTCTCGTGAAATTATGCGGATGTTGGATACGGAGTTTGAGCGGTTTACAGAACGACAAGTGACGTTTTATCCAGAGGATTTGCAGGGAATTATTGAGAGCACAATTGATACGATTTATCAACCGATTAATAATGGGGTGTATCGGGCCGGGTTTGCAACGACTCAAGAGGCGTATGAGCAAAGTGTGATAGAGTTATTTGAAGCTCTGGAACACTGGGATCAGGTGCTAGAACAGCAGCCCTATTTATGCGGCGATCGCATTACAGAAGCAGATTGGTGTTTCTTTACCACCTTATTACGTTTTGATTTGGTTTATTATAGCCACTTCAAATGTAATCTTAGCCGGATTACCGATCATTATAATTTGTGGAATTATCTCAAGGAACTCTATCAAGTACCAGGGGTAGCAGAAACTTGTAACTTTGACCATATCAAGCGCCATTATTACCGCAGTCATCCCCAGATTAATCCCACCCGAATTGTACCAAAAGGGCCATTTTTGGAGTTTGATCAATCCTATGATCGCAATGTATTAATGGATCGATTATGAGCGATCGCCAGCCAAAAAAACACCAAATTGTGGTAACATCAGCAGCAATGCAAGCCATAGAAAACCGGATTTTTGCTGCCGGAATGCCTGTAGCTGCTCTGATGGAAAAGGTTGCCGGATTAGTAGCTCGCCGGATTGAGTCGGAATGCCAAAAATTAGGCTTACCTGCCGCTAAAATTGGCGTAATTGTCGGGCCAGGTCATAATGGAGGAGATGCTTTAGTCATTGCCAGAGAACTTTTCCTCAAAGGCTATCCGGTGGCGATTACCCAACCCCTCACTCCCCTCAAAGAATTAACTCAAGCTCATGCTGACTATGGGCGCAGTTTGGGAATATCGTGGTTAAGTATTCCCGAACTACTCAATACTAGCGAAATCCTGATCGATGGGTTATTTGGGTTAGGATTAGAGCGTCCGATTACCGGAGAATTAGCTCAAGGAATCGAGGCGATTAATCAAGCCCAAAAAATAGTTTTTGCGATCGATCTGCCTTCCGGGATACACACGGATACGGGACAAATTCTCGGCACAGCTATCCGCGCTACCCATACCTTCTGTTTAGGGTTGTGGAAACCAGCCTGCTTTCAAGACTCAGCCCTAGAATATTTGGGCAAAACAGAGTTAATTAATTTTGATATTCCTCTAGGGGATATTGAAGCTATTGTCGGCGATCGCCCACGCTCCTATCTAATCCTACCAGAAACGGCGATCGCCGCCCTGCCCCTGTCCCGTCCTCTCCTCTCACACAAATACACCGTCGGTCATGTACTCTTAATCTGTGGCTCCGCCCAATATGCTGGGAGTGCACTTTTAACCGGCTTAGGAGCCAGAGCCTCTGGGGTAGGAATGCTCTCGATGGCGGTTCCCGCCTCCTTAAAACCCCTACTCGTACCACAGCTACCAGAAGCCTTAATCCTAGCTTGTCCAGAAACCGCCACCGGCGCGATCGCCCAACTCCCCGATCAGGTAAACTGGGAGAAATATCAGGCGATCGCCTGTGGACCAGGACTCACCCTCTCCACCCCATCCCTAATCCCAACCCTCCTCAATCTTCCCCTTCCCCTCATTCTCGATGCCGACGCTCTCAACCACTTAGCCCACCTCGGCATCGCACCCATCAAACCACGCCCAGCACCCACCATTTTAACCCCCCATGCCGGAGAATTTCAGCGCCTCTTTCCCCACCTTGACCTGAGCCTAGATCGCCTTCAAGCCGCTCGTCAAGCCGCCCAAGAAAGCGGAGCCATCATTGTCCTCAAAGGAGCCAAAACCCTCATCTCCCACCCCACAGGAACCCTTTGGATTAACCCAGAAAGCACTCCCGCCTTAGCCAGAGGCGGCAGTGGAGACGTACTCACCGGCTTATTAGGAGGACTCTTAGCACAAACTTCTCAGAGTGAAACCCTCACCCAAACCGCCGTTTGGTGGCACGCTCAAGCCGGAATTTTAGCAGCTCAACATCGCAGTATCTTAGGAGTAGATCCCGTTCACCTCACCCACTACTTAACCTCTGTTATTCCTTCCCAATGATCGCCCATCCAGAAACCATAAAACCAGGCAAAACTCCCCTTCACCCTGACGAATGGAAACCCATCCTCACCATTGCCGGAATATTCTTCACCCTCTGCACGCTTCTTGTCCTCCATCGTCATTTCACCTTCTATTCTTCCTACGATCAAGGCATTTTTAACCAAGTCCTCTGGAATGGAACCCACGGTAAATTTTTCCAAAGTACCCTTTCTTCTCAACTCTCTACCAATGTCATTCATGCCGGAGAAGTCCCGGATGTTAGCTATCACCGTTTAGGGCAACACTTTACCCCCGCTTTACTCCTTTGGTTACCCTTTTACGCCTTATTTCCTCATGCAACTACCCTGGCAATTTTGCTAGTGATCCTGCTTGCCGCAGCAGGAATTGTCCTTTATTTACTCGCACGAGAATATCTAGAACCTCTTCCAGCACGATGGATTACCTATAGCTACTATGGCGCAAATGCCGTCATAGGTCCTACTCTCTCTAATTTTCATGACAATTCTCAGCTTCCCCTGTTCATATTTATCCTCCTATTGGCAATGGAAAAGCGTTGCTGGTGGCTCTTTGCCCTCATGTGTCCTCTGATTTTAATGATTCGCGAAGACAGTGGAATTGCTCTCTTTGGGGTGGGAATGTATATGCTGCTCAGTCGCCGCTTTCCTCAGATGGGAATACTGGTTTGTGTCCTGAGCCTCGGCTATATGTTGGTGTTAACCAATCTGGTAATGCCTTTATTTTCTGAGGATATTTCCAAGCGGTTTATGTTAGAACAGTTTGGACAATATACGGATGGTTCAGAAGCGACTACCCTGGAGATTATTTGGGAAATCTTGAATGATCCTTGGCAATTAATTGTACAATTAGTCACTCCTGTAGGAAGAACCGTTAAGTATTTGGTGGGTCAATGGTTGCCTTTTGCATTTGTCCCCGTAGTGGCTCCAGGTGCTTGGATTATTGCCGGATTTCCCTTACTCAAATTACTCTTAGGTCAGGCGATGTCTCTGCTGTCAATTAATGTTCGTCATGCCTTATCGATAGTGCCGGGTCTCTGTTATGGGGCAATTTTATGGTGGTCTGGCGAAGGATTTTATCATTTTATTCACCCCCAAAGTGTTCGTGAATCTCGCAAGATTACGCCATTTTTCCGAAGGTTTTGGATTACTTGTATCCATATTTCTCTGTTTTTTACCCTCACGGCTAATCCGAATCGTACTCTGTATTTCCTGGTGCCTGATTCGGTTCAACCTTGGGTTTATGTTTCTCCCGCAGAACAGTGGCAAAGAACGGCAGAAATGCGACAATTATTGCGCCAAATTCCTGCGGATGCTAGTGTTTCGGGGACGACTTATTTGATTCCCTATCTTTCTAGTCGCCGAGCAGTAATTCGGTTGCCAGCTTTGGCTTTTCGTAACGATCAAAAGGAGGTGGAAACTGTGGATTATGTGGTCGCGGATTTGTGGCGGCTCGTGCGATATCAACCGGCATTTGATGAGGATTGGCATCATCTGAAAATGAATGCTGAACTGATTCATCATATTGTGGTGACTGGACAATATGGAATGACTGAGTTTGTGAATGGGGTGGTGTTGCTGCAACGGGGAGTGAGTTCATCTCCAGAAAAGTGGCAGCAATGGCAAGATTATGTGCAATCTCTACAACCGATTCTGAATCAGGTGCGAGATTAGGTTTCGGTTTCATCTAAGTGTTCGGCAACGGAGTGATAGAGATCGAGAATGTGGCGATCGCTTAAATAATAATACACTTTTCTACCCCGTTTCTCATAACGCACTAGGCGATAGGCGCGTAAGGTTTTTAGTTGGTGGGAAACTGCAGATTCGCTCATCTCTAGAGATTGTGCTAAATCACACACACACAGTTCCTCTGTCGCTAATAGGGATAATACTCGTAGACGATTCGGATCTCCCAGGATACTAAAAAATTCTGCCATCCTTTGGGCTTTTGCAGGGGGGAGCATCTGATTTTCCAGTTCCTTCAGGTGCTTTGCGTCCAATTCATGAGGACTACAGCGCGGAGAGTCTCCTGTTTGGGTAGTTCGAGGAGCAGACTGGGAAACCATGAGCAATGACCTTTAAGGGGAGGGGGGGTATACTTACCAAAATTTTACAATACTTTAATAACTTTCTGGGGTTTCTCTGCTAATATATGAATATCTGTTCAGATGTTGTATGAATTTAGGAGAAAAGCCATGACAACGGTTACACAAATGAAGTGCGCGTGTGAGTCTTGCCTGTGTATCGTCAATCTTGAGTCTGCGATTCGCAAAGAAGGCAAAAACTACTGTAGTGAAGCTTGTGCCAATGGTCATCCCGATGGAGCTGGATGCGGACATCAAGGATGCAACTGTCACCATTAAGGGAAAAATGACAGATGGCTGAAAGAAAGAGGGGCAATGCTGCTCCTCTTTTTGGTATGCTAAAATACTGCCACTGATGATTCCAGAGAATTCTACGCGATCGCTATGGCTAATCTGTTTACTCAACTCGCCTATCAAACCTGGCAACAAACAAAAAACTCCTTTAGCTTGACTCACAAGACACTTTCTCATCAGTGGTTTACTCTGCTCGGTGAGCAACAGCGATCGTCAAATAGTTCGATTTCTGCCGCCACTCTCCTGGCGATTCAACAAAGATTTCAGGATTTATTAACGGTAGATTGGCAAGAAGCGGCAGAGGGGATTTATGGACTCGATCTGTTGTTTACAGAAGACTGGGAACAGCTATGGTATTATCCTCTCCTGTGGCTCGATATGCCCCAAGTTTGGCAGCGCAGAAAACAGAAGCAGTATCAAAGTTTTCCGCCACAGATTGACCTATCTTATTATCCAGCATACTATCGGCAAAACTTTCATCATCAAACCGATGGATATTTGAGCGATCGCTCCGCTCAATTATACGACTTACAAGTCGATCTCCTCTTCAATGGAGCCGCTGATGCCATGAGAAGGCGTATTTTAGCTCCCCTCAAAACTGCCCTAGCGCAATGGCAAATCTCTCCCCAACAAATCAAAATCCTTGATGTTGCTTGCGGTACAGGCAGAACCCTGAAAATGATCCGCCATCTCTGTCCTGAAGCCTCCTTACATGGCATTGATTTATCCATTTATTATCTGCGTAGAGCACAGCAATTTCTCACTCAAAAACCTGGAGAATTTACCCAACTGATCGAAGGCAACGCCGAAAAACTGCCCTATATTAATGATTACTTTCACAGCCTTACCAGCGTCTTTTTGTTTCATGAACTCCCGCCTCAAGCTCGTCAAAGAGTAATTGAAGAATGCTTTCGAGTCTTAAAACCAGGAGGAACTCTAATCCTGTGCGATTCCATCCAAAAAGAGGATGTTCCCAGCATCAGTCCTATTCTGGAATGGTTTCCCCAAAACTTTCATGAACCCTATTATCAAAATTACATCACCGATGACTTAGTAAAACGGCTAGAAGTCTCAGGATTTACAGAAATTCATACCCAAACCCACTATATGAGTAAATATTGGATTGGACAAAAACCAATAATACAATAATATAGAGCAAGTTTCTGCCCAGCAACTCTCCTCTTCTTGTAATTCAGTCAATTGACTAAAATCATCAGATGCACCACAACCTTAAATTTGCCACTAGACGGGTATCTCCTCTCAAAATTAAACCTTTATTCCTGATCGTTTGTTCCCTATTACTCGTGCTCTTTATCCAAATCTCAGCTACACCAGCCCCTACTATTAATAATCCCTTAGAGCCACCTGATACCTCTAGCCCTCAAGCCACCTTAAAAAGTTTTAGAGACAATATTAATGCCTCTCACCAAGCCATCATAGAAGCTTATCAGCAATATCTCCAAGAACCTGGACTTTTCAAATCTTCTGCTGTGCGTGCTCAAGAAGAGAAAGCCTATATTTTCTTTGAGCGTGCTGCTCGCTGTCTCAATGTCAGCGAAGTTCCTGAACTACTTAAAATTGACGCTGCTACCGAAGTCACTTTATTACTCAAAGAAATTTTAGATCGGATTGATCTGCCTTACTATAGTCAGATTCCTGATCGTAAAGTTGTAGAACAAGAAGAGTTATCGAGTTGGGAAATACCAGGAACAGAAATTGAAATTGCTCAAGTTCAGAAAGGGCAAAATACCGGAGAATTTTTGTTTTCTCCAACCACTGTCCGTCGTGCTAATGAGTTTTATAAAAAGATTAAAGATCTTCCCTATAAACCTGGTGCAGCAGTGAACTTTTTTGAGTTCTATACAACAACCCCAGGAACATTAATTCCCCCGAAGTACTTTATCTTTCTATCTCTACCTCATTGGCTCAACAATGTCTATTGGGAGCAGACTTTATGGCAGTGGATTGTGATAATTTTTAATCTCAGTATCACCTTTCTAGCGATCTTCAAGGTGTTTGTTTTCAACTGGAAAAAAGTGAGGGCACTCAATCCAATCAAGCAAAATTTGGCATTGTTACCCTCCCCGTTGATCGCGATTGGTATCCTGCGTTTGGCAGAAATCATCAATTATGAAATCAATATCACAGGAAAAGTTCTTTTTTTGTCGTTGACTTTTTTAGAGTTTTTGATTGTATTAATGGGTGGATTAGTTATTTTATTTTTGAATAATTCTCTAGGAGAAGCTTTGATTTTTTACGGAACGATTCACCAGAAGAAAGTTGATACCCATCTGATTAGAATGCTCGTGAGATTAATAAGTTTTGGACTAGCTGGTGCAGTTGTGATGTATGGGATTCAGCAACTGGGGATTAATCTGCTCCCTCTGATTGCGGGTTTAGGAGTGGGGGGGTTAGCCATTGCCCTAGGAGCACAATCTACCTTAGAAAATATTATCGCCGGGTTGGCTTTATTTTTTGATAATCCAGTGAGCGTGGGAGAGTTCTGTACCTTTGGCGATCGCACTGGAACAGTAGAATCTATTGGTTTACGCTCCATTCGCTTGCGAGGGGTAGATGGGACTCTAATTTCTATGCCGAATTCGGCCTTCTCTCAGTTAGAGCTCATTAACCAAAGCCGATCTGAAAAATTGCTCTTAAAACACACAATTCACTTATGTCACCAAACCACCACCGATCAACTGGAACTGATTTTAGATCAATTGCAAGCTTTGATCATCAGCCACTCTGAGAAAATCGATAAATCGGGTTATGTGAGGTGTATTGGCTATACAGAATTTTCCATCGCCATCGAGATTTTTGCCTATGTCAATAGCCAAAATTTTGATGAATTTCTGATCATTCAACAAAGTCTATTACTGAAAGTCAAGCGGATTGTAGAAGAAGTAGGGACAGAGTTTGCAGTTTCTGGGTAATTATCATGAATCTACAGATTTTGCGATAATGAGGAAGTCCCATCAATTGATAGTGAGTTAAGTAAAGGTTATGAGCGATCGCCTTGAAACAGAGCAGACTCCCACCGAGGAGTCCCCCTCTTCCCCCAACTTGATCATCAACGAAATTGAAACCGTCATCAGCACCGTGATCGGCGAAGGTCAAACCATCCTCGCCGGGTATGATCCAGAACAAGGTCACCTCTGGAAATTTAAATACGGGAGCGTAGAAGTTTTTGTGCAACTGACTGGTGAAACAGACAGCGATACCCTCACCACCTGGTCTTACATTCTTTCCTTACCCGCCAAAAACGAACCGCAGTTAATGCGTAAGCTCCTAGAACTTAACTGGCTCACCACCTTTGAAGCTCATTTTGCCATCGTCGATAACCGAGTGACGGTTGTAGCAACCCGAACCGTAGCGGAGTTATCTCCCGGAGAAATTGCCAGAGGAATTACTCTAGTCGCCAATTTAGCTGATGACCACGACGATCTCTTGATCGCCGAGTTTGGCCAATGACCTATTCTTCCGTCTGGCGCTTAATTCCTTTCCTGGATGCTCCAGGGGAGTGGCAAATGGCGATTGATCGGTGGCTATGGGAACAACATCGACGAGGAAATCATCCTCCCACTTTGCGCTTTTATACTTGGAATCCTGTAGCCATTTCCCTCGGCTATCACCAAAAACGATGGCCAGAATTTTGGCAACACCTCCACTGGCATGGCGCGCCAGTGGAGTTAGTGAGGCGACCGACAGGAGGACGCAGTGTCCTCCATCAAGGGGATTTGACCTATATGGTGGTGGTGTCAGGAATTTCTGCTCACCGCATGATGGCCTACCGACAGATTTGTGAGTTTTTGAGGAGAGGATGGCGATCGCTTGGTTACGATCTCCACTACGGTTCCCTGGGTCGAGGGTATACTCAAATGGCAAACTGTTTTGCGACTGCCACTGCCGCTGATTTAGTCCTCCCTTCTGGAGCGAAACTGATTGGGAGTGCTCAAGGGTGGCATGGATCAACGGTTCTCCAACATGGCTCCATGCCGATTCATCCCGATCCGCAATTATGGAGTAAAGTTTTTTCTTCTGCTGGTGGCTTCCCTGTGCTGTCCCTGAGCCATCTTTCCCTGTCCACTCTTGTAAATATTTTAACTGAGTCTGCTTGTCTTACCTTTAATATCGAACTCAAGGAAGAACCCTTATGTCAGGCAGAGTGGCAAGAGATTTTCTCCCTCCTAGAGAAACCGGGCTTCACGCCAAAACCCGGTTTCTGGAGAAGTTACCTAGAGCGCCCCTGTGGTACTCAGTCCGAGAATTACCCCAGCGCCGAGGATATGACCTAAGCTAGTGGTAGCCAGTAATTCAGACAGGCCCATACCCCCAAAGAAGGGGCCCGCGGGTAAGCCAGGGCCAACGCCTTTTTGTTGAATGGTGAATTTACCAATGGCGATCGCCAGCACATTACAAGC
Source organism: uncultured bacterium (assembly GCA_964616725.1). Taxonomy (GTDB): domain Bacteria; phylum Cyanobacteriota; class Cyanobacteriia; order Cyanobacteriales; family Desertifilaceae; genus Roseofilum. The sequence continues at coordinate 4,094 of CAZTRW010000001.1, read as the reverse complement.
AATCATGATCAAGGCAACATTTAAAGACCATTCCGTACTCATTTGTCTATCTCTCCTGAAATTTCAAATGATAAAGTCGTCCTCATTATAAGAACCTGGCTGTCCAAAATATAGTTTTGTGTCATTCCTTAAAGTTTATTAAAATTTTGATACAAATTTCCGAACAATCAAGATGCGAATCAAAATTTGTGGCATAACTCAAGCGGATCAAGCGGTAGCGATCGCCAATCTCGGAGCCACGGCGATCGGCTTCATTTGCGTACCCACCTCCCCCCGTTACCTACACCCCGAACAGATCCAAGCCATCCAAACCCAACTCCCAGCATCAATCAACCGCATTGGAGTCTTCGTGAACGCCTCTGACGCTCAAATTCGTCAAACCGTACAAATAGCTCGACTCACCGGCATTCAACTCCACGGCAATGAAACCCCCGACTTTTGTCACCACTTACGACAACACCTCCCCGGCATAGAGCTGATTAAAGCCTTTAGGGTGCAAACCCCAGAAACTTTAAGCCAAATCTCCCCTTACTACACTTGCGTCGATACCCTACTGTTAGATGCCTATCATCCCCATCTATTCGGAGGAACCGGCCAAACCTTAAATTGGCAAGACTTCCGTACCTTTGCTCCCGCCTTACCTTGGTTCCTAGCCGGAGGATTAACCCCCGATAATATTGCCCACGCCTTGGCTCAACTCTCTCCCCAGGGGATTGACGTATCCAGTGGGGTAGAGCGCCAAGCTGGGGACAAGGATTTAGATAAAGTCAGTCGTTTACTGAAAAAAACTCAGCAGATGCACAGTTAAATCTCAATAGCCGTGGGACGAATTCCCCAGGAATTATGACTCTCCAGAAGGAAGCTCAAATTTGTAGCCGACTCCTCGCACTGTCTTAATAAAACGATGAACGCCATCGATCTCAAGCTTTTTACGAATTTGCCCAATATGGACATCTACAACCCGTTGATCTCCCTGGTGTTCATAGTCCCACACTTGGCTAATTAATTCTGAGCGTCTGAGGACTTTTTCGGGATTGCTCGCCAGTACGTGGAGTAAATCAAACTCTAGTGCCGTCAGGAGCACTTCTTCTCCTTGTAGCCGCACTTCTCGACGCTCTGGATCGATCGACAACTCTCCATGGGTAATTAGCTGCCTTTCTGGGGTAGTCACCGTGCGTTGGCGCTTGAGTAACGCTTCGACACGATATTTTAGTTCTTCGACACTAAAGGGCTTGGTGAGGTAGTCGTCTGCTCCTTTTTCAAAGCCAATAATCTTATCAGAAGTGTCTGTGCGGCTGGTGAGCATCAAGACAAATACATCCGTTAGGGTTTGCATTTCTTGGCACAGATTGTAACCAAGGGCATCAGGCAAATTAACATCTAAAATCACCAGATCGGGAGCAAATTGCTTGAACTTTTCCATTCCGGTTTTACCATCAGGAGCCTCTTCGAGTTCATAGCCATGTTTCCCCAAATAGCGAAAGACTAGATTACGAATTGCAGGATCATCATCTACGACAAGAATCTTGGCTGAAGCCATATGGATAACCTTGTGATTTAAAATTTGGGTTGACAAATAGACTCAAGGCTGGCAGTTTCGTGATTATAGTGATCTGCCCCTGGGACTGGAGGTAGGGAGGTTCCGTTACTATAACGGAAGTCTAAGTAGCAGGTGAGGCGCGCGATCGCTTTTCTTCCTCAGATCAGGCGATCGCTCCCTCAAAGCCTTAGATTACCTATTATCAGGGGTGATGGGTTGGGTAGCCAACTCTATTAAGAATTATGTTAAAGTGGCACTATTCAAACATTTAAAAAGGTTTAGACTCACTTGGCAAGCAGTGACGATGGGGTAAATCCTGGAGTCCAGCGACCCAGTTTGTGTAAGCTTAAACGCTATGATTCTTAAGGCTCCTCGATCAGAGCACTGAATGATTGTGAGGGAATCAACTGAAAATGAGTGACAAAAGTCCTTACGAAACCTTGGGGTTAACGGAAGATGCCTCGTTTGAGGAAATTCAGCAGGCCCGTCAGCGCCTCACCGATCAATACAGTGGCGATCGCCGACAAGTGGAAGCGATTGAAACTGCCTATGATGCGGTTCTCATGGATCGTCTCCGACTCCGACAACAGGGAAAACTCAAAGTCCCCGATCGGATTCGGTTTCCTGAAAAAGCGACAGTGACAGAAGCGCCTCCGGCGGTAACCCCCCCTAGCTCCATGCCTAACTGGTTACAGCCCTATCTGGATACCCCTAGCCAAGGGGATATCCTCATGCCAATGGGGGTATTTCTCGTGTTGATTACTTGTGTGGCTTTGATCCCCCCTACAGGCAGTCAGTCACCCCTTCAGGTGACCCTGTTGGCAGGGGTCGTCACCAGCATCTACTTCCTCAACCGGAAGGAGCGCAAGTTTGCTCGCTCCGTCTTGCTGACCATTTTGGGACTGATTACCGGGTTGTTGGTGGGGGGCCTTTTAGGAACCGCTTTAGGGAATGTCCAGATCAACAGCGATCAATTTGCGGCAGTAGTTGCCTTTTTTACCCTCTGGTTGGTGAGCAGTTTTCTGCGTTGATATTACTGCGAGACTATGGAGAAGCCAGTTGGGATGCGTTTGGGCAGATATCTGGGTCTGTTCCTACTGGTTCTGCGGTTAAACTAAAGGCCCGGGTTTCTGTAATTTTCACGGAGACTAATTTTCCCTTGAGCCGATGAATATCTCCTGTAAAAAAGGTGAGACGGTTGCCATCGGTGCGTCCCATGACTTGATGGGGATTTTTGGGATTTTGGTCTTCCACGAGGACAGTTTCCCGCCGGCCGAAATAGCGTTGCGATCGCTCCTGTGCTTTAATGGCGACTAGATGATTCAGTTGTTGTAGGCGATCGCCTTTGACCGCCTCACTCACCTGATTCTCCCACAACGCCGCCTCCGTTCCCGGCCGAGGAGAATAGGCCGCCGTATTCAACTGATCAAAACCAATCTCCTCAACTAACTGTAAAGTATGCTCAAACTGGGCCTGAGTTTCTCCCGGAAATCCCACAATCGCATCCGCGCTAATCGACGCATCCGGCATCACCTCACGAATCTTCTCAATGATGCGCCGATATCTCTGATGGGTATATCCCCGTTTCATCGCCTTGAGCACCTCATTATCCCCCGACTGAAACGGAATATGAAAATGCTTACACACCTTCGGTAACTCAGCACAAGCATGAATCAATCGTTCCGTAAAATATCGCGGGTGACTGGTAGCAAACCGAATCCGTTCAATCCCCGGCACATCATGGACAAAATAGAGTAAATCCGTAAAGGTATGCTCTCTTCTCCCTTCTGGCGTAATTCCTGGCAAATCTCGACCATAGGCATCAATATTTTGTCCTAACAGAGTAATTTCTTTGTACCCCTCCCGGCCTAAACTTTCCATTTCCTCACGAATTGCCTGGGGAGTGCGAGATTGTTCCACTCCCCGTACTCCCGGTACTACGCAATAAGAACAACGCTCATTACAGCCATAAATCACATTTACCCAAGCTGTCACTTCACTTTCGCGGCGGGGTTTGGTGATGTCTTCCATAATCTCCAGGGGTTCGGTAGCCACCACTTGATTGCCATGAAAGACTTGTTCGAGTAAGCTACCTAACTGATTGGCATATTGAGGGCCCATAACTAAATCTAATTCAGGCACTCGACGGAGGAGCGCTTCTCCTTCTTGTTGAGCCACACAGCCCGCGACAATCAGGGTGAGATGGGGATTGTCTTGTTTGCGTTTGGCTTGTTTTCCTAGGTAGGAATAGACTTTTTGTTCGGCGTTATCTCGAATGGTACAGGTATTGTAGAGAATCAGGTCAGCGGAGTTAGGATCTTCGACGAATTCAAACCCCATGGTTTCTAGAACACCTGCCATGCGTTCTGAGTCGGCTTTGTTCATCTGGCAGCCAAAGGTGGTAATGTGATAGCGGCGATGGGTCATGGGTTTTGTCGCATAGGCATCTGAGCCTTTTATTTTAGCGCTCCTTGGGGGAATTGGGGATCGGTTGTGGAAATACAGCGCTTCGCGCTGCTATGAGGTACATCCTTTTCAGGTCGGCGACAGCCGA